>JANLRK010000352.1:0-41499 GCA_031361585.1 Pirellula sp.
GCGGCAACTAACTAAGGTACGGTCGATGAAAACATTGGCTTTTGGCGACTCGGTGATTGAACCGACATATTTGATTTCGGTTTCTCCACCCAACTCCTCGTCAACGTCGGGCGGGTGCTATCGACGTTGGATGGCTTTCGCCGTCAGCACTAGATTCCTAGATTCGCACCGATGCGATAGGCCGCATTATGCAAGGCCAGCGTGTTGCGCTGCTTGCGGTGTTCGCCATAGAATCGCGTCGAGCACTCCACGTGCGGCGGATGGCGTCATCAACGGATACGACATCCGCTCGACATTGAGTTCCGGTCGCGTGAGGATCGCAAACTCGCCCCAGACTTTTAGTGACACGTTTAGGCATATTTGGTCCTTCAATTGTTTAGTTGAAAACGCGTTTGGCAACGAGATGGGTGCTACAATGGAAGTGATTATCGATTTTGAACTGGAGAAATTCATGTTGGTTTACAAGTCTGCGTACAGGTGGGAAGACGGGATGTGCCTCGGGGAAGTTTTGGATTTTCCTGGGACGGTCGCTGCGGGAGCGACTCTGGATGAAGCCCGTGGATGTTTGGCCACCGCGTTGCGCGATATGGCGGAGACGAATTTGTTGAGAGGAGAATCGCTGCCGTTGCCGAATCCGTCTTTGAGCGATGCCGGCTGTGAATTGGAAGAGCCGATTTACCTGGTACTTCGAACAGGGCAAACGCTCGTGCAGGACGTTTCAGTTTCCGCTCCATGAAACATCGAGACTTAATCCGGCACTTATCCGACCACGGTTGCGTGTTTGTGCGCGCAAGCGTGGATTTGACTGCGCAATTCCAGGAATCCTGTGGGAAATACTTGCGAGGATCGTCGATGCTCTTTTGGCTGTGAAAGACGACGCTCCCCGCAGTGGTTGCCAATCTTCTTGATTTCCGTCTTGTCCAGTGTGTGCAAAATATTTCATGCTCGCCTTGATCTGCTTGCAACGCTACTTCGTAGGTTTTCATCGCAAGCTAGCGTTTTGAGCTTGCCACTCTCCATTTAATGTGTTCGTGACACGATGAATGGAGTCAACTTCAGTACTCCAGCCGTCAAACCTTCGATGTTGAGCCTAAGGGGGCGAAGATCGATGAAGTTGCTGCAGCAGCATGTCGGCTTCTATCGACAACTTCGGTTCTAACTCGGCGAGCCGCGATGGAATGTCCATGGAGGCGTGCAATACTGTCAGGATGATAATCTTGTTCTCGATTCCCTTTTCGCAAACAAGCAGATGCTGCTCGATTCGGTAAAACTTGAGCGACTCGTGAAACAGCGATTCTTCGCGAAGAAGTTCAGCGTTGTCTGAGACACGACCGATTCCTGCTTCGAGCTTGCCGATGTACTGGGCCGCGACTCGTTCTCCAAATTTCTCCGTTGAGTGCAACTCAATGTTGGCAATATCGCGGAGAGCACGATGCGTTAGGTGAACCGTCCAAGTTTTGGTGGCTTTCCTGCCCACTACCGGACTTTCTTTAAGAGGCTGCGAAGATCGCCCTTGAACGGGTGCATTCGACCACCGATGGCATCGTGATACCCTTCAAGAATAGCGTCACGTGCAGCGGCAGCTTCTTGTCTGCTCTTCTGCTGTCGCAATAGGTCTCGCATGAATTCGCTAGGTGTCGCGTACAGGGTTCCATCTCCAGAATTCGCGTCGACAAACGCCCGCAGTTCATCCGTTAGCGAAAGGTTGATCGATGAACTCATATTCCAGCTCCTGTTGTAAATCGCTTAATGCAACCATAACAAATGATACCGCAAATGGCAAATAACGTCAATATTTGCCACGAGTCGGATGTTGAGCTATCTAGTCGGCTGTCAAGAAACAACTGCTTGTCGAGCCACAGCTATATGGGTGACTAGATTTACGTGTGCTTTTTCATCACGAAGTGCCGAAAAAGTCTGAATTGACGATTACCAACTTTGGTATTACAATTTGCTTTGTGAGGTATTACTCGAAGGTACGTGAACATGAAAACAATCTCGCTAAAGCTGTCGGAAAGTCTGGACGCTAAGCTCAATCGGTTAGTCAAAGCCCGCAAACAAACCAAATCGGAGATCGTTCGTGAGGCAATCGAACTGATGCTCAACGGCGGCGAGCCGAAGCGCCCCGTGACGATGGCCGAGTTGGCCGGTGATCTGTTGGGGTCTGCCGAAGGGCCGGGGGATCTATCGACTAATCCAAAATACATGGAAGGATACGGGCGGTGAGCCAATTCCTGATCGACACGGGGCCGCTGGTGGCAGCCATCAATCGGCGCGACCGATGGCATCGCTGGTCCCAAGATCAGGTTTCGAAGTTGCCCGCACCGTTGCTGACTTGCGAGGCAGTCATTTCCGAAGCCTGGTTCCTGTTGAAAGCGACCGACGTCGGTCAACGATCGTTGTTGAAGCTCATTCAACGACAATCGCTTCAAATCGGTTTTGCGGCTCGCGACAATGTTCATAGCGTGGTCGAATCGATGGAGCGATACGCCGACAAACCGATGTCGTTTGCTGACGCATGCTTGGTGAGGATGAGTGAGTTGGTGGCCGACTGTGTCGTGCTTACGCTGGACAGCGACTTTCGCGTTTATCGCCGACATGGACGCAAAAGTATCCCGCTGTTGATTCCGGACGAATTTTAAGCGACGGGTGACGAATTTCAAAACTTCACTGGCCGACGATTCAACTTGCGCGTTCGCTCGTCGTCCTTCGTTCGCGATGACGACGGAATACATCAGCGTTTCGGGTGGCAGGAATTCTTCGTACGACAATGGTCCGCCGGTGACGTTTTCGTTTTGTAGTCCAGTCCGATTCGCGCGGTGACTTCGGTGGCGTGACGAACGAAATGTGTGACTCCTTAGTAGGTGCCAGGCATGAATGGTGAAAGAAGAGTGCGTCAAACCAGTCCCCGGCCAAGTTTCCATCGCAAGGTTTAAACGATGCAGTCGCGCTGCACGGCCCAGGGGGCCAGGCTACAGCGAGTACCTATTCCATCTATTCCAACCTTCGATACACTAAAATAAAGCCATTCAGAAATTCTCAAAGCGACTTCGTCCCTGCCCTCAAAACAAGCCCGATCGATTTATGATGATCAAAGTAGATGATATACCGACTCCATCCCCCTCTCAGTTAGCGGTATTGCCACGACAAATAGGATTCGTGCCTTCGAACAATGGTTCGCCATCGAGGTTGAGTCGATTGCAGATCCAGCGATACAACGAGACGGGGTATGTGATGCCGTTCGATGGACTAGATGTGGCAGAAGCTCGTGAACTCCGAGCGTTCTTCGATGGCGTTCTGGCCGCGTTCATTGAGCTTGGCAGGACGAGCTATTCGATCAATACGGCACACTTGCGATTTGCCAGAATCTACCAATTGGTACAGCATCCGAGAATCGTTGACGCCGTGGCGGATTTGTTAGGGCCAAACGTCGTTTGCTGGGGGTCGCACTTTTTCTGCAAGATGCCGCATGACGGCAAGCGAGTTCCGTGGCATCAGGATAGCACGTATTGGCCGCTAAGTCCCACTAAGACCGTCACCGTATGGCTCGCCATTGACGACGCAGATCCAGATAACGCGAACATGAAATTTATCCCCCGATCGCATCTTCACGGATTGATTGACTACGACGAAACGAATGACGCGGACACGGTATTGGACCTAGCCGTAAAGAATCCAACTTCGTATGGCGACGGCGAAGTCGACGTGACGCTCAAAGCAGGTCAATTCTCAATGCATTCGGATTTACTGCTCCATGGTTCCGAGGCGAACGAATCCGATCGAAGACGATGCGGACTGACGATTCGATATGCGTCTGCAGATGTGACCACGTGGTACGATTGGCACAAGAAGGGGTTCGTCGTTCGCGGTAATAACGTCAGCGGGCAATGGGCGAATCCACCGATGCCAAATCACTAAGGACGCTGGCAGCGTCCTCAACGTGGCTGACGCTGCCAGCGTCAGATATTGAGTGAGGTATGTATCTAGGCAGACTTTATTCCATGACTTGGATCGCGACGGCTGGACGTTTGATTCTCAATCTTTCGATCAATTCGTCGACATTGCTGTTGGTTTCGCCCCCTAGCAAAGCCTTAAGTCGGCTTCGTTGAGCGTCGGTTTCTTGGTTGAACCATCTTTGTCTTGCATCTTGGATTTGAATCGACCGCTCGGACTGCGGAGCAATGTAGTCGAACAGAAAATCCGCAAAGCCTGGCATCTTCAATATTGCTCGGTAGGCAAGATACCTGTTGGCTTCATATGGGTCGTCGAGCGAATCCAATAGCAGTCGTGCCCGCCATTGTGTTCCAGAGAGTTCAAAATTCTCATCGGCTCCGAGCTGCTCCGTTGCCAAAGCGCGCTGCAACGCATTGCCGGCAATTGCATCGGCAACCGTCGCGGACACCCCTGGGTGCGGAGCAGCGATGGGTGATGCCGCATTACCGCCCCAATCTGCAAGTCGTTCGTTGGCCCATTCAAGCGACTGGTCGATGTGGCATTGGTTGCATGCATTTGGTTTGCCCGACTTGGCCGTCTCCTCGGCCGAGGGAGTGGAGATGCGATGGCTTCGAACACGTTTAAGCAAAGAATAGGCTTGGAATGGCATATGGCAGTTGTAGCATAGGCTTCCCGATGAATCCGTTGCGTGATGTGTGTGCTCCTGCAATCGTTCATCGCTAACGAGTTGGCTGTGGCATTGAGTGCATGCCCGGTTCTGCTGGCCAAACGAGAGCCCGTTGTTTTCGCCGAATAGCAATTGATCATTGGGCGAAGCGTTATGCATACTATGGCAAGAAAGACAGGTCATTTCACCTTGCTTGTAGCACGCTGAAAGGAGTGTTCCTTGGTATTCAAGAGCGGTGGTGCGCGGCGTTCCATCGCTCCAAAAATACTTGCCATCGTCGCTTTCTTTAAAATCTTTGCTTTCATCGCGGGAGGGAACATCGTATCGCTTTACGAAATCCCAGTCGCCTGGCTTAAAGAAGTCTCCATCGGTCAGACACTGATGATCGAACTCCTTTTTGGCGATCATTTTTCCGTGGCATCGGGCGCAGGTCAGCACCGATTCCACTTTCGATAGTTTTTTTGGATTTACGATCAGGGAATCTACCGGTTTTGCATCGGGATTTCTTGCTAGCATCTGCTCCAATTGCACATGGCTGCCACCAGGACCGTGACAGGCTTCACATGCGATTCCAAGTTCGGCAACCTTCGTGTTCCAAACGAATCGACTTTTGCCATTGTCTAGCGATTGTTGTTCTAGACCTGGCTCTGGGCCAGTATTGTGGCAAAATACACAGCCGTTATTCCAAAGCTTTGTCATGTGAAAAAAACTCGGCCTCGGTTCCGCAAGGAAACTTGCTTTGCGAGTTATCCAGCGTTTGTCTTTGATATTCCAAACCATCGGCAGCGTGTGGTATGCGCCGTCCTCACCGCGCGACAGATAGACTTGTTGATGATGCGAACCAATCACGCGATCGACGGAATAGATGATGGGGGGAGGTAACGCCGTTGCTTGAGGATCGCGTCCGGCGCCAATTTCTTGCTCGACCCAGCTGGGATGAGCGAGAGTCATGAAAAACCGATCTCCTTGACGTGCGGGGATGCAGGGGTAGCCTCCAACTTTTACCATCTTCGCGTCGAAGTTTCCTTGGATAGTTGCTGAGTTTGCTTCCTGCGTCATCGTACGATGATAAGTCGCCAGCCATGAGCTATGCTGATTGGAATGGCATTCGCGACAAGCGACGGAAGTCACATAGTCGTTGGATTCCTTAAGCTTGGCGAACGTGCTGTTATCGACCGGAATCGGCAAATCGGTATGGGCATCGCTTGATTGCAATTTGGGACCGACGGAAGTTTTGGCGGTCACTGGCCCTTCGGACTCTTGGCATCCCGACCAAGCAGGAACCACGAGAAGGAGAATGGCCATTTGTAGAGTTTGCCATCTTGCGGCAGTAGATCTCAACATGGTTTTGGATTTGTTAGAAGCGCTTTCAAAACAGGCCGCAGAATCTTCTAGTATAGCCCAGAGTGAGCTTGATGGTGGGGTCGATTTGTGGGGAGTGGCTCGGCAAGCGTCTCAGGCTCAATAGGGCTCAATAGGTATGGTTGATTCCGCCGCTCGCCCCAATGAAACGGGTATTCCAAAGTTGTCGTCTGCGTAAAGTGAGAATACGGGATCTTCGTAAACGACACGCCAGGCTTCGGTATTGGAGCCCTGTTTGCCCAGCGATTTTCGAACGGGCGCATTCGCTTGCACCAATATTAGGTCCGCAGAAAACTCGCTCAAAACATTCTGCCAACCTGGTTCGGCGGCATAAAATTGATTGTGCTTCGGGAGCACATCTTCGCGGTATGCAACTTCATATCGCCCGTCGATACTCACCCGCACGTTGGGATAGCACATCCAAGACACGTACGCGCCGCTCGAAAACGGAGTCATGACGTTTCCCGAAAAAGAATGCGATTGAAGGAAACGAACAGCCCCGGTTGGATAGACCATAGCGCCGTCTGGATCGCTGCTCGGAATGGTTGCTTTCCAAATAGGATGCCAAAGGATAAACCCTATGCACGCGATTGAGGTGAGGGCGGCGCATCGGATCGCAAACTGTCTGGAGTTGGTTAGTGTAGCAATGGTGGTTCGGCCGAACGCCGTCGGAGTCAACCAACCCGGCATATAAGCCATCCAAACAATCGCATAGATGGACCCATGCCGCAGGTGCTTCAAGGCCATGTACGCTGCCACGCAGCAGAATAGCCAGCCTCGTAAACGAGACCAGCGTCGATTTTTTGCGACGTATCCCAACGCCAGAATGGAGAGGGCGAAAGCAGCAAGGGACGTGGTGCTGTCGTGTGTCATCCACAACGGTTGCCATTCAAGCATGGTCGGTCGTGGCATCGCGATGGCTCTCAATAAATAGGGTCCATACAGCAATCCCCAGGGGTTGATCTGCAGTCCAATCGCGAGGATGGGCGGAAGCAATAGGTGATGCCAAAGTTTGAAATAGGCCTTCCAAAGACGCTCTATCGACCATTCTTCGCCTAGCTCCGTGAGCCACCGTTCGACTACATGCAGGAACATCAAAGCGACGCCGACCACAAAGCCAGCGTGCATGTTCAGCCAAACAACATACAGGACTGCCCAAGCAATGACCCAGTTCTTGCGACCTTGCCAATCCGACTGCTGGAGCAGAATCTGAAGGAGCATGAACAAGAGCGTAAAGATTTGGGCTCGAACCGTCGCAAACCCGACCCAAAGAAGTGGGAATAGTATGGGTGCACAAATGCAAATCAGCAACGGATGCGCGCCACCGTTTCGAGCAACGCGGTAGAGGGTTGCAGCGATGGCGAACACCATCGCGATCTTGAGCACCGCCATACCGTCCAGTCCGAGTGGACTAATTCCGGCGCACCAATACAAAACCAAACCGGTACCCCATTCATGATGGACGGCGGGAAAGACAGTTGGCGTAAACGCAAAGACGTCACCGATGGGAAACGTTCCGCTATTGGCAAAAACTCTTACCAACGCCATTTCATGGAAAGCATCGTGCGTAACGTCGCTCAATCTAGCAATGTACGCTAGGAACGCAACGACGAGGGTCGCGGCCATTATGGCTACGAATCTACCGTCGCGAAGCCGTCCCATTTGTAGGTTTGTTTGAAGTGACATCAGTTGAATGTTGTCGGTCGTGATAGCTAGCTGACTGAAATCATTTGTCGAATTTTCCGTACTTTCGCTCAAGATTGATCTAGTGACCGTTTTGGCTGCTCTTCTAGACTCCGATCCAAAGCGTAGATGGATTGCGAAGCAGGATGCTTGGTCGATCCACCACAACCAACCTCGCATATGGGGTATATGAGCCGTCCACTTAGGAGCTTTGAATCGCATGGATGCACGCAGCATATTCGTTACTTTACTTGCACTATTCGTTTGGTGTTCCACCAGCTCCGCGCAAGCATTTGTTGGGCCCAGGTCCATTGTCCAATCGCCCAATTTTCGGGTTTACGCTAGGAATGCGCAGCTCGCGAACCAAGTAGCCCGCTCGGCAGAAGAGTGCCGCAAGCAGCTAGCCATGCATTGGCTCGGCAAGGAATTGCCGAACTGGCCGGAACCATGCCCAGTTTCGGTCAACGATGGTCCATCGACTCCGGCCAGTGGAGAAACCAAATACACGTTGGTCGGAGGGGGCGTCGTCGATTTCAGAATGTCTGTATCGGGTACTCCCGAGAGGATCATTGATAGTGTTTTGCCGCACGAAATCACGCACACGGTGATGGCTAGCCATTTTGCTGCGTTGGGGAAACCAGTGCCACGATGGGCGGATGAGGGGGCATGCACGACCGTCGAGCATCAGAGCGAAAGGAGCAAACACGATATTATGTTAGTTCGTTACTTACGCGAGGAACGAGGCATTCCTTTTCAGGTCCTTTTTGCGCTCAAAGACTATCCTCGCGACTTGATGCCATTGTATGCGCAAGGATACAGCCTATCTTGTTTTTTGATCTCTCAGGGTGGTCCTCGTCACTTCATCAAGTTTCTGGAACGCGGCATGGAAACGGAAAATTGGGCAGGGGCAACGGACGAGTTTTACCATTATCCTATGTTGGGAAAATTGCAGACGGCTTGGAACAGTTGGGTTGAGGATGGAGGGGGCGTGGTGGACAATTACAAAGCCGACGCTCTAGGAACTTCAACGCGAGCGTTGGTTGCCAACTCCAATACCAATTCTGGTAGTTACTATTTGGATCAATTCCGACGCCAGCAGTTGAACTCGCCTGAAACCACTTTAAGCCAAAGCAAACAGGCACCAGTGGAAGGTGTGAATGCGATTCCTCTTAGTGCAAGTCTGCCTGCTCCATTCCAAACCATTGGCGGCGGGTACGTTCGACGGTAAATCAGGATGGTTGGCGACACTGCGTAACACTGAATGAAATTGCCCAAATTACTTTCTCGGAAAACTTTCCATAAGAAGAAAACTGGGATTGACCTATTGCCGAAATACTACCTATTCCGGTAGAGACGAATGAAGATTCATCGACGCGTGACCACGACATGCAAGTTGCAAGGATGCAGCTTCCAAGGATTGATTGCGCTTCGATAAATAATAAAAGATGAGCGATTTTTTTGGACTCTGAGCGATAAAGGAGTGTCGCGTTGAAATATTTCAACCCCCTACGAACATTACGATTTTTGGCAGCAATGTCAGCGGTATCTGCACCTGTGTCTATGCCTTATAGCATGACCGCGTCGGCAGGTATCGTAGCAACGATCGCATACTCTGCATTGAATGCGGTCGCTCAAAGCCCAACGATCCCTGCTCTTCCAGCCTTGTTACCACCGGCCCAGTCTGTTGGGACTTTGCCACCAAGTGGTTCAGCGGCGGATGCAAACGCGAGTGCACGATCACTTTTGGTCAAAGCGCGAGCGGCGTTGAGCGAAGGAAAGAATGAGGTGGCTGCACAGTCGTTTGCGCAAGCATCGATGGCAGCTCAACAATCTCCCGAGTTAGCATCTGAACTTCAGCAGACGCGGCAACAATTTGTTGAACGCGGCCTGAGTCAGCAAGCCCTCGATCAAGCCATGCGGGTCGCACAAACAGCTCCAGGCCTAACAAGCCGGGCGGCAAACGCATTGCGAAACAACTCTGCTGCAAACAACGCATCTGCAAATGGCCAATCGCCAGCGGGGAATGCCATCAGCAGTATCCCATCGACATTGCCATCCGCAAACGGACAAGTGTTTGCTTTGCCACCTGCGATGCCTACCTCAATGCCGCAAGTTGCCAAGCAGCCGACCGGTCCAGCCAATCCGCTTCGCGACCAAGCCGTTGGGCTTGCTGCTGAAGCAAAGATGGCATTGGATCGAGGTGACACCTTGAGCGCGCGTCAATTGATTCAAAAAGCCAATTCGCTTCGAGTTCAAGATAGCGAATTTGGACCCGGCCAACTCAAGCCGTGGGAGGTCGCGTTGCAAGTCGATCGAGCAGAAAGCCGCCGTGGTGGCGCGTCTCCTGGAGTGACTACGGCAGCCGCGAGTTTACCTGCAGACAACGTTCAAAATGCTACCGCGCAATCCTCTCCATTCGGGGCGGCGAATAGTGTCCAACCGGGCATCTATCAACCACAGACGGACATGTCGCGAGTCGCGCCAGCAAGCGGTGCCCTTTCGCAATATGACGCGAAAGCCACAACTGCAAGTATCACAGGTGAAGAACTTTATCAGAAGGGCATTGCAGCTCTTTCGGCCGGGAAGAAGGAAGCGGCCTTGGGATTCTTCAAATCTGCGTGGCAAAAAGAGGCTGACCTCGATCCTGGCCTACGAACGCAGCTGAAGGACAAACTTACGCAGTTGCAGATAAGTGGCGGTGGGCCTGAGCCGATTAGCGCTCTTAGCGCCGAGGGGCGAGAGAACCAAGTCAAACGTCAAAAATGGTTTGCCGAAGTCTCGGGAGAGATCGCCGACGCGGAGAAGATGGCACAAGCCAACAAGCCGATGGAAGCTCTCGACAAACTGAAGGGATTGCGGCAACGCGTCTCCCAAGCTGAAATCGATGGCGCTCAGCGCAAAAACCTTCTTGCGATGGTCGATCGTGTCACTAGCCACATGGAGGAATGGGCCGAACAAAATAAGTCCATGATTCAGCTAGATCAACGCAACAGGCAAATCGAAGATAGAATCCGACTGGAAGCAGCGACTCTATCCAAAAACGACCTACAAGTTCAAACGTTGGTTGACCAATACAACGACTTGACTCAAGCCGGTCGCTATGCCGAGGCAGAGGAAGTTTCCAAAAAAGTTCGCGATATCATGCCGGATAGCGAGATCGCTGCGGTCCTGTACAACAAAGCGAAAATCCAACGCAGGGTTGAAGAACAACTTGCAATCAAAGAGAAGAAGGAAGAGAACTGGGTCGATCACTTCAACAGTATCGAGAGTGCCTCCACGCCATATGACGGCGAGACTTCATTGACTTGGCCGACGGCGACGGAGTGGACCAGGCTCACTCGAAACCGAATGTTGAAGGATGACATTCGAATGTTGCCCGCAGAGAAGAAGATCCGAGAAATTCTTGGACAACCTTTCTCGGCCAGTTTTGACCGAAGACCACTTGCGGACGCGATGAATACAATTTCAGAGATGACCGGTGTTCCAATCGTCATCGATGATCTCTCCATCAAAACCGAAGGCATTACGATCGATCAGCCGGTGACACTTGATTTGAAAGGCAACTCCATTCAACTCAAGAGCGCTCTCAACCTCATTCTGTCTCAGTTGAACCTCAAGTACGAGGTCAAGAATGAAGTCCTTACGATTGAAAGCAGTCGATTCAGCAAGCAAGAGCTAAAGCAGAAAACCTACAATGTGAAGGACTTGGTCATTCCAATCCCCAACTTTGTATCGGACTACAACTCCGGCATGGCCGGTGCCCTTCAAGCTGCATACCAAGCCCAAACGCATATGGCTTCTGCAAGCGTACCAGATCCAAATGTGGCTGGCGTCGCTGCGAGTCGCATCGCAAGTGTCGATCCAAACTCATCGGTTCTGGCTCAATTGAATTCGATGAGTAGCCTAACTGGCATGTCTCCTGGAGCGCTAGCCGGCTCGATGGCTGGAAGCCAACCGTTCAACCCTCAAGGGCTTGGGGGGGCATCGATGGCCAACTACCAAGAGTTGATCGGACTGATCGAGAGCACGATTTCACCAACGGAATGGCAATCGCAGGGTGGAAACTCGCATTTGCGAGAGTTCCGACAAAATCTTAGCCTGGTGGTCACTGCTCCTCAAGAGACCCACGAAGCGATTGCAAATCTACTGAAGTCGTTGCGTGCCCTTCAAAACCTGCAGGTCACTATCGAAGTTCGGTTTATCCAGCTTTCGGATACGTTCTTCGAACGCATTGGCCTCGATTTCGACTTCAACATTCGGGACAAGCTGAACCGAACGACTACACCTTCGAGACAGCAAGGAAGCCCTAACGTAGCAGTTGGACTTTCAAGCGGTGTAGGTTCGACTGGACCAGCCTTTACCACCGATTTGGACTTCCAAATTCGAAACAACTTCGGTGTTACGCCTCCGTTCGGTAATCCTGATACGGGTGACGCTGGTACTCAAGTTGGCTTGGCAATCCTAAGTGACTTGGAGTTGTTCTTCTTCCTCCAAGCCGTACAGGGGAACAGTCGTACGAACGTGCTCAATGCACCTAAGGTGACAATGTTCGATGGCCAGACCGCGAGTATTACGGACCAATCGCAACGTCCATTTGTGGTCTCCTTCGAACCGGTGGTTGGAGACTTCGCAGTCGCACAACGACCCATCGTCGTCGTTCTGAACGAAGGAACTCAAATGAACGTGCAATCGGTGGTGTCCCAGGATAAGCGATTCGTCCGATTGACGCTGGTACCACAATTCACTCGAATTGAATCCGCAGACCGTCAGTTTACGTTCCAAGGCCGACGAAGTACTCAAACGGGTACGAGTATTCTCAATCCGAATGGTACTCCAAGCCGTGTACGAAACAATGAAGCGGACATTATCGAAGGCACTACAGTTCAACAACCTACCCTCGGAACAACGAGCGTGCAAACCACGGTCAGCGTTCCGGATGGTGGAACCATTCTCCTAGGTGGCATCAAACGCCTCCGAGAAGGACGAAGCGAACGCGGTACTCCGATTCTTAGCAAGATTCCTTACCTGAGCCGCTTGTTCAAGAACAATGCAATCGGGCGAGAAACCAACACGTTAATGATGACCGTAACGCCGCGAATCATTATTCCTGAAGAAGAAGAAGAAGCACTGGGCGTAGTTGTACGGCCGTAACGGGCCGTAGCTCAGAGCGTCGAAAAAGTAAAACCCTCGGATGACAGTCCGAGGGTTTTTTGCGATCCCGTAGGTCACTCTTGCCGAGAGTGACTTTGCACCGCCGTAGGTCACTCTTGCCGAGAGTGACTTTGCGCTGCCGTAGGTCACTCTTGCCGAGAGTGACATTGCGCTGCAAGTGCCGCATCGGATGCTTCATACCCATCTAGCACACCAAACCTATTGCGAACAATGGGCACGAGGCCCAGTTTCGCTCTACGGGTGAATCACATCTGGAAAGGAACAAAAGCAACTTGTCGAAATGTCATGTCAATACCGACTTTTTAACAGGCCGGCGCTACCCCCAGGGGGTTATGCTTCCAAACACACGGCCCAGGGGGCCATGCTACTGCCCAACGCACTAGAATTGAGATGATCGCATGACGCAAACCGAATCGGCTTCTCGGCAGAGTCGTTCGATATCCGCTGGACTATCGATATAGGCCAATCCAATGCTTTCTACCTGATTGGATTTCAATTGCGACATCAAGTAGATACTACGTCTGCTCCGGATAGAGCTAAGCACCGCCGCTGCAAAAGCATCTTCGAAATCACTTTTCAACAAATGCCGTTGTAGTTTGTCCTCAGGCTCGTCCGAACCAAGTTGCAGAATCCCCTTAGACAAGTGCTTCAGATCGGTGCATATGACAATGCTCCCAAAATTGTCGAGCTGCAACTCTGCATGAGCGGCCGCTCTCGCGACATTCATCCAGGATTGTTGCGTCCAGTCTCCTTCGACAAACGCGACGACAAGCGAATGCTCCGCTTTTTGCGAGGTGCCAAGAGGTCGGACTTTCTCGGAAGCTTGACGAAAAACCGGATCGGGACTGCCTCCTAGTATTGCAGCTACAGAACCATCGCAGGCGGGCACAACTGCAACTGCGAATTGAACGCCCATTAGCCAACCAATTTCATGGCTCAATTTTTCTTGCAAATGCAAATGGTGCGCATTGTCGTCTAGCCAAGCCAAATTCCAGCGATGTTGCGTTGAGGCATCAGCAAAACTGGGGGATATCCCGTATTTGTCGCTTGCGCTAGGCGAATCCGGGGTGCGTACGCAATAGATTGGGAGAACCACTTCGGCCTCGACCAAGTCCCGTTGAATATAGATGGGATCTGCGGATTCACTCGCCGCGATATATCCATGCGAATCGTGGTGAGTCGGCTCATGTTTGACCACTTTGATATCGCCCAGCTCCTGAGCCTGCAATTCCTCAAGTAGTCGATCGCGCCAGTCCTGGTTATCCGATCCAAGAACGACCGCGATCATCTCCTGTCGTGTTCCATGCTGGACCAAATATCGAACTGCTGCGCTGACGATTCTATTTGCCTCCGGCACACCATCTTCAATGGCGATTGCAATATGGTCGTCATCGATCAGAGCGAGCGGCAGCGGCGGAAATTCAATCGGCTCATCGAACGCGCCTGCTATCAATTCTGCGATGGGTTTGTCTGTACGAATTCCCGATACACGAAGCTCGGTAGCATTCTCCGGCAAATGCAAATTCAGACTGCGAACGCCGATCCGGGGCTCAAAACAAGTCAAGTTATTCATCGATCGGAAACCTTTGCTCGATATAGATTTGCATGGCGAGAAATCATCTGCTCGACCGAATGCTCGTGTTGTATATGCTTCTTTGCATCAGCAGTCATTTTTTTTCGTCGCGATTCGTCATTGAGTAACTGGTTGGAGTACCGCGTCAGATCGTCCACGTTGCCGACTGGATAGAGTAAGCCGGTAAGATCGTGTTGGATCAACTCCCTATTTCCCGGAATGTCCGAAGCGACCACCGCAACACCTGATTGCATCGCTTCCAAAATAACATTGGATTGCCCTTCGTGCAAACTACCATTCCACAAGATCTCGCAATGGGGCAACAGTTCGCGAGCGTCCGTGCGATGACCGAGGAAAAAAATTTGCGATGCGCCGCGGATATTGTCTCGGTAGAGTTCTAGTCTCTCTCGGTCTGGACCGTCGCCTATGATTACATAGCAAATATCTTCTCGCATGACCCGAAGCAATTCTGCAGCCCAAAGCATATCTTTGTATCCCTTCTGCGCCCAAAGCCTGCCAATGGAAACAATAATTTTCTTCTCCACCTGAACCCCCATTCTCTCGCAGGCTTGCGCACGATTCAATTTGCTTGGTTCGGAAGGCTCAATACCGTTTGGAATCAAGTGAAACGATTTTGGGTCGATGCCATGCCGACTATACAAGTCAATGGTTCCTTGGCAATTGACGGTTATGCCGTGTGTTCGCTTGGCGATAATTCGATCGATCCAAAATTGAAAAGCGTTTTTCCAAAGGTCTACCGATCGCTCGGAACCCAAGATCACGGGTATTTTTGCGGAAAGCGCGGCGGTTCGTCCGTAAGCGTTGGCGGCAAAGAGCCAGGTGTGTACGACATCCGGTTTCAGCTGTTTTAGGAGTTTCCTCAGCCGCAACCATGCAAACGGATCCAGCTTGGATTTTTTATTTATATGGTGTACGGGGATACCGCTATCAACAAGCTCCGTTTCACGCGGACCCGTTCGAGTTAGCACGATCACGCTGACATCAAACTCGTTGCGATCCAAACCACGAGCCAGCAGCGAAAGTTGCTTTTCAGCTCCACCTTGGTCCAACGTTGGGATGATCAAGCAAACTCGCAGTTTCATGCTTTCCGTTCGAGGATAGAGTCGCGAAAAAGGGACAACCATTGCTGAACGCATTCGTCGCTGGACCTAGTTCGACGCAAGACTACACGTAGGGCGTTGGCCAGCGACATCCACTGATCTCGGTTAGCGATAAAGTCTTGAAGCTTATGGGCTAGTTCGCGTTCAGACGAGTAAAGTTGAGTATGATTGGCATCCGGCAACCAGGTCCGACAGTCTTGATTGTCTGCAATGATCATTGGCAGTCCAGCACTGGCCAATAATGGCAACGTGTATTGTATCGCTTCCTTCGGATTGGAAACGATACAGCAGTCTGCGACCCGAATCAATTCCTGCAAATCATCGAATCCATCAAACAGCAGTATCTCCCGATGCCAGCCCCTTGACTTGATAAGATCAAACAAGCCGCTTTGTTCCACGCCAGAACCCACTACCCACATTCTCAGGGAAAGACCCGTATCCAGTAAGTCGCAGACCACTTGAATCGCCTTGCGAAGGGCATTCGTCTCCGAGAGTCCAAGGTGCAAGAGAAGATCTGTCCGGCCTGGAATGAGAAAATCGCTGCTGGTCTCAAACAAAGCGTTGGATGCCATGGTTCGCAGTTCTGCGGACCGCGTGACGGGCTCCCATGCTGTGTCCGCTATTCTCGCAATTTGAGATTCGCTTATTCCCTGGGAGATAATGAATCGATGCGAGTTGGGAGTTGGACAGACAATTCGAGCGCAACGGCGACATGTATCTGCCATCGCGATCTGCGATAGCTTTTGACCGGTCGACAATCCAAAGCCCGTGTCTTCAGGTGCGAAACGAGCAATGATTGGGATATTCCATTTTCCACCCTTGCTTTGCAAAAACGAAATCAGACTATCGGCTCGATCGACGTAAATGCAATCGTAGTCCTTTGCAGACTTATTTATCCAATGAACGACGTTCTTTTGGAAATGGCTCTCGTTCCAATTGGTATTTGGAGCTGGCAATATGCGATGAACCGGCACTTCTCGACAGAGTGAATACGCCGGCCAACTCGCATGCCAACGCGCTGTCAAAAGGGTTAACTTCGCCCCCGCCCTGGTTAGCGCTGTACATTGGTGCATGAGACGTAGGCAACTATCATCCGTAAACGGCCAAAAACGACGTGCAATGACGAGTACCTTGGGGCCTGACATATTAACGGTGTGGCAACTTGTATTATGTGGTCTTGTGATTCTGTAAATCCGAATCTTCAAGTACACCGACATAGGGCAGATTGCGGTAAAGATCTTGATAGTCTAGTCCGTACCCAACCACGAACTCATTTGGTATTTCGAAAACGACGAAGTCAGGTTTAGCGGTCACAACGCTTTGCCCCAACTTATTCAAAAATACGGCCGTGCGAATCGTTTTCGGTCTCATTGCAGAAAGCCTTTGCGTGACTTCGACCAAAGTCCTGCCTGTGTCAAAAATATCGTCGATTAATAAAACATCGCGATCCGTAATATCCAACATCATATGGTCTTGAATGAACATGTCGCCAGATTGGGTCCCGCCGCGGTATGAGCTCGCTTGTATCAAGCTAATGCAAACAGGCATTTCTAGTCGACGAATTAAGTCCGCTAGCATGACCAAGCTCCCAGTCATGATCCCGACAATGGTAATTGGGTTGTTTTTGTAGTGGTCTTGGAGTCGCAAAGCCAAGAGATCAATTCCCTCACCAATCTGCTGCTCGTTCAAAAGGATTTTCAAGGTTTCAACCGTTCGATTAATTTCAATTGCCAATACGAGCAAAGGGGCTCGAGGCTCAGGTAATGTAGAGCCGAAAACCAAGTATGTCGAGTCGCGCCTACCGACTCAAAAATTGAAGAGTATAAGCCTTTTCAACAGGCGCTTTGGACGGGTCGATTATTTTGAGCGATGCCAACGTCTCGGACAGTGCATTCCATCGCTCAGCCGACATGGCGCCGATTATGGAATCGTCCTGACCCATTGGTATGCAAAGCGGTTTGAGCGCGTCCACTCCAAATTCCAAGGCATTCTTTTCCAAGCCCTGCTTGTTTTTTGACAAGATCACGTCGTTCGACTGCTTTGGAGACTCCAAGTATTTTTTCCAACCCTCAATACTCGCTTGCACCATTCGTTTGCAAATATCTCCCTGCTTTTCCACCTGGTTTTCTGTTGCGACGAGGAGACTTGCGTAGGGGTTGTATCCGATTTCCGACATCATGAGTTCCACGACTTCGACTCCTTGTTGTCTTGCCATATAGGGTTCGCTGAAACTGTAACCTTGGGTTCCAACTCCTTTTTCTGCTACTAGCTGAGCGACCGATCCAAAATAGGGAACTACATCCACGCCTTGTGTTAAAAATCCTTTGCTTTTCAAAAAGGGTACGTAGGGGCGTGATGCGTCGATCTGCAGTTTCATGTTCTTGAGGCCGTCAAAAGTCGTAATCCCAGAATCCTTTCGCACCATGATGCACCGTGGGCCATTTTGAATGGGAGCCATCAAAGCGACTAAAGGCGCATCTTGGCTGCGAGCAATGAGCACATCGTCTGCATTGGCGACTCCAAACTGAACGCGCCCAAGAGCCAACTCTTGTGGCACAACGGTAGTTTTTCCGCCGGGGCGAATCTCGACCTCGAGTCCAAATTTCTCAAAGATACCGTGGACCTGTGCGGCATAGAATCCGCCGTGCTCTGCTTCAGGATACCAATTGAGTAGCAATGTAACTTTTTCCTTGGTGGAAGGTTTTGCAGACCCTGGCACCGCCTTGGGAGCATCGCAGGCCAACAAAAGTAGGAGGAAGGAAAAGGACCATGGAAAGAAGAGTTTACGAATCATTTTGTTTGCAGGGATGTTTCGGGTAAAAAATAAAAAGCGATGCCTTACAATTGTAGCGATCTGGAAAGGATCATGTAGCATGGACGCCAGACCGTCTGCCGAGGGCTCCTGCGCGCAGGATGCTCTGGATTGGTGTAACATTGCCTGTGTATGCGATACTCGGGCCGGGAGCCCAAGCAACAACCGTACACCCAGGACTTGATATGGACACCAACCAAAACCGGAACCGCACGTGTACTAATACTAGCGCATCGAACCCAAAAACAAGCAAACATAAGTGGCTCAGATGGATGGCCTTAGGTGGAATAGCCTTGTTGGTTTTCGTTCTAGTTTTGCCAACGCTGCTTGGATCGCGTTGGGTCTACGAGCCACTTATCAAGCGACTCGCTCGCGACCAATTTGCTCTCGAAATGGCGTCGGTTAAGCTTCGCTGGTTTAGTCCAATAGAATTCCAAGGCATTACCATTAGCCAATCGGAAAAAGGGGAGGGTAACAACAAAGGGGTTGCACCGCTTGTTTCGATTCGATCCATCAAATCCAATCGTGGGTTGCTTGCATATTTGCTCAACGGACGCAACTTAGGTCGAGTCGAAATCTTGGAGCCGAAGCTGGACATTGCATTGTTGGAGGACGGTTCCAATCTAGAACGCCTAGTCAAATCGATCGAGGGCTCTAAACCCGATGCGGCTGCCGAACCCAAGCCCAAGTCACAGCCTAAACTAGACCTCGATCTGGCCATTCGTGGATTGAGTGTGCAGATAGAGCCCAATGGTGGCGGCCATGCGATGCAAGTCATTCCTCCTATGAATGCCGACATTTCCTATCGGGCGCTCAACGAAGAGGCCCAATTGATTATTCAACCAATGCAGGTCCTCGATCACACGGAGCTTACTCCAGAACTTGTTCGATTGGGGGTTGGCTTGGCGGTTCCGCTGCTTGCGAAGTCCGCGTGGTTTGATGGCCGCATTTCACTGACTACCAAGGAGATTCGCGTGCCGCTTGCAAAGCCTGTCGACAGCAAGGGAGAGGCAACGTTGACGCTCCATCAAGTTCGAAGCGGACCATCCGAACCGTTGATTGTAGGAGCATTGGATGCGTTGGCCAATCTGCGTGGCAAGGAAGCATCGCATGAACTAGTCTTCGTAGACGGTTCGCAAGTTACCGTTCAAGTTGCCGATCAACGCGTGTTTCATTCGGGTCTTGAAGCGGGTTTGCCCAAACTGGACCCGCGACTTCAAATTGCAACCCAGGGATTCGTTGGAATATCGGATCGATCTTTGGACCTGATGGTGGAGATACCTATTCCGATCGAACAGCTTGCCCGTCGTGAAAAAATACAGCAGCTCGGAGTCCCGCGAGTTAAGTTACCCGTTGGCGGGACGCTAGACGATCCTGAAATAAGATGGGACGTCATGCGTGGCGAATCGGCGATGCTACTGTCCATCATGGCTGGAAAGCTCCAAACAGATGCACCCATCGCCAGTACGATCTTTGATGCGTTAGGCGATGTAACCGAAGGAAAGGCAGACGAAGCGATGGCGACGGCCGTAGATTTCGTGAAGAATCTGCGCAAACGAAGAGCTCAAGAAAAAGCCGACAAGAGCGAGGATGACTTACCGCCAGAAACAAACAAAGTCCCCGAACATCGAAGACCTTTCCGCGACGCATTAAAGAAGGTCTTCACGGGAGATTAGCATAGCGCACCGCGTTTAAGGCGAGCGGCGGCATGTAAAGTACCAGTAGCACGACGCGCAAGCTAGTGAATTGGGTGCAGGAATCTGGCTTGCGCGTCGTGCTAGGTATATTTAAACATGCAGCTCGCCTAAAAAAGGATCTGCGTGGCTACTTGCCGTGGAAGTTATAGTCTTTGTGCTTCACGTCGAAATCGGCGTCCGTGAGTCCAACATTGAACTTCAAATTTTGGTAGGTGTACTCCTCGATAACATCCTTATCGACGTCGATTGCAGCACCTTTTTTGGGCCAATTGTAGGCGGCATACCGAACTGGGATTTTCCATTCATCGTCCATAAAAATCTGAGCTAGATGGAAATCATAATGCGGCTGTTGAACGGGATGTGTCACCTGGATGATGGAGCAATTGCGTCCTCCAACCTTGGCACCCGGCACCAAATCAACAGTGCAAAAGCCGTGACGCTTGTCTTTTTCGCCACGTTCGATCAGTTTCATGACTAGATTCTCGATTCCGATGTCAGTGATCGGATAGCGTTGCCCGGCCATTGCCAGAAAGCTCGTGGTTTCAAGCAAATGGGTTCCAAAGATTTTTTTCATGCCACCTTCGTGAGCATAGAGTTTTCCCTGGTTCTGATTCTCGACATACAGAACTTCGCGACCTTTGACAGCCGCCGGCTTCAAGAAAGCAATATAAACGCTGAACGGTACTGCTATCTTATTGTCTTGGATCTTGCGATTGCGAACTTTAGCAAACATGAATTCGTGTTCGCCCACATCATCACCAATCCGCTCTCGCTTTACTAGGACCGCTGTGTAGTCCTTAAGATCTGCGCGAATTTGTCCGAGACTTTGATGTGCTAGCTGGATTGCAGGATCTAGCGGATGCGGGGATATCGTTGCGGACGTAGACGACGACTCAACTTTGGAAACGCGAAAGACAGGCTCCGTCAATCCGCCTGCCGTTGGTTGCTGTTGGGCGGCCACGAAACCGGACGAAAGAGCTGTGATGGCAAGGGAGTGCAAGGCAGTCTGAAACCAAGTTCGTCCAAATCGCTTCATCGAAAATGTGCTCCGTTGCTTCCCAAGTTGGATCTCGAAATGAGGTTGCAATCCATGCAACCGCGTTTTCTTTAATATTTTCTTTATCGATCGAAGGATTGAGGTTCGATGAAAATTTGTAGCCAAGACGTCACAACCTGACCTTAGCCGGACTTTTGCAACGTGGCTTTGGCCTGACTTTGCACCTGACTCGAGAGCATTTGAAGGTAAAGGCATTCAAATCGTTCGACCATCAGCTTAAGATCAAAGCGTTCCAGAGCGGATTGCTTGGCTGCCCGGATCAATGCATATCGCTCTGGAGAATTTTCAATTGAAAATTTCATAAGATCCGCTAACGTCGCTGGATCGTTCCCGTGAATCGGCCAGCCTAAGGGTTCGCCTGTATGGGGTAAGCGAAGCACTTCCTTTAGTCCGCCAACTTCCGTTGCAATGACTGGCGTGCCAATCATTTGAGCTTGGATGGTTACAAGCGAAAGTCCCTCGCTGAGAGACGGATGAACAAATGCGTCCGCGGCGCAAATCCAACGCTCTGGTTGTTCTTGAAAGCCAAGCAACTTGACGTGCTTTTGCAAATCGTATTTCCTAATAAGTTGCTCAAGATTGAGTCTCGATTTGCCTTCTCCACATATGGCGACACAAAAATCGGGCAAGTGCCATCGAAGATGATGGGCCGCCTCGATTAACCGCTCATAGCCTTTGCATGGGCTCAAGCTCCCAACTGCGCAAAAAAGTGGGGTGTGATGGTCTATTCCAAGATGCTCACAGGCCCAGAATCGCTCAACCCAACGCTCGAGTTTTGGCGGTTCCAATCCGCCATGGATGACATGCGTTTTCTGCTTCGCGACCCCACCTTGGATGCATACGTCGCGAACTGCGTTGGACACGCAAACCACAGCGTCCATCATCCAGTTGTAACGGACGGCCGAACGGATTGGAAACGCTGTGTGTTTGACACCAATCCTTTTAATGCCCATTTTGCCAATCATTGCGAGCGATCCCCAGATGAGCGAATGGGAATCGTTGGCGTGGATAAGCTGCGTTCCGTGCTTCGTTAGCGTTCTTCGCAATCTTAACAAAGCGTTCGGTTTTGGCATGCGTCCTGCCATGCCGCTGAATTCAAAGCCAGCGTTCTTGACCCGACCGAATAGCGGACTCGTTTCATCGCAAACCCAAAGAATGGAGTGGCCCTGTTCGATTAGTCCGTTCCCAAGCGACCATAAAAATTGCTCGCCGCCTCCCCAACTGATTTGGGAGGACATCAGCGCCAGCTTCATTTTCATTGGCAGCATCTGAGAATTCCAGGACGAAACGCGGAAAGGTGACCGATTGCCGACGATGGTAGGCTTTTCCTTTCGCTAAGGTCTATACCAAAATCCCATGTTCCAAGTAGGCGATCGTCGCTATCTTCTTACGCTAGCGGCAGACTGAAATCTATCCGTAGCATGTCCCCTGGGCCGCGTGAGTAGCATGGCCCCCTGGGCCGTGCGAAACTCGGGCCAGGGGCCCAAGCTACAATAAACCACAAACAATACGCTAACAGGTCAGCAAAAGATTCATGAAACTCCGACGCAACAATTTGCTTCCGCTACGATTCGATCCATCCGGGGCGATCCTCCCAGATCACGGGATCGAAGTCGAGCAAATGAGAGAATTGTTTCCAACTCTCAGTGGCATCCGCGATACGATGATGACCACCGAGCTTGAAATGCTAGCAGGCAATCTGCCTATTCCGGCGGAAATGGAGCCACTGGACGCGGGCTTTGTGACCATGCCGGATAAGTTGCTTGCCGAGTACGAAGCCAATCGACAAGGGAGCGAACTTGGACGGTTATTCAAACGAGCGACTCACCTTCATAAGTTGGTTGACCGGGTGGTCGTGCTGGGGATCGGTGGCTCGTATATGGGTGCTCGAGCAATTTTGGAGTCTTGTTGCCAACCGTATTGGAACGAATTGACTCGAGGCGATCGAGGCAGCAAACCTCGAATGTATTTTGAAGGCAACAACTTCGATAATGACGCTTCGCAGGCTCTCCTGCATTTGCTTGGTGCCCACAAAAACCAAACAGCCACAAGTGAACTTGAACGCTGGGCCTTGGTCGTTATCAGCAAGAGCGGTGGTACGTTGGAAACCGCGGCTGCATTCCGCCAATTCCTTGCCGCCCTGGAATCGAGCACTGGCGGCGATCGCGATAAACTGATCGAGTTGTTGGTCCCAGTTACCGGGATGGGGGGCAAACTCCACAAGATGGCAAGCGAACTCGGTGTCACCGACGTTTATCCGGTTCCCGATGGAGTTGGCGGTCGATGCTCGATTCTTTCAGCGGTTGGATTGGTGCCGGCTGCTCTGATCGGAGTGAATGTTGTCGAGTTATTGCAGGGTGCTTCGGCCATGACCAAACACTTCCTAACCGCAAAACCCGAGGACAACATCGTCCTTCAATATGTGGCTGTCAACCATTTGCTGGAAAAGCATCGAGGCGTCAACATTCGCGTGATGAGTGTTTGGAGCAAGGCGCTTGAGTCATTCGGAATGTGGTACGACCAGTTGGCCGCTGAAAGCCTTGGTAAAAACCTGCTTGGTTTCACCCCTCTCACCACGCTCAACACTCGCGACTTGCACTCACGGCATCAGCAACATCAGCAAGGAAAACGGGACAAGGTTTTCAACAACGTCATCGTCGACGAATACCGGTTTGATTCACTAGCCATTGGCTCGCGTAACACGGATGCCGATTCACTTAATGAAATCGCAGACAAAACGCTACCCGAGGTGATGCAAGCGGCGATAGAAGGCACCAACCAAGCTTTAAGGGACGACGGTCGACCCTCGACCAATCTCTACGTTCCACGGGTCGACGAGCTCCACATGGGCCAGTTATTCCAAATGATGATGCTCGCGACAGTCGTGGAGGGCAGATTGATGGGCATCAACCCATACGGACAGCCAGGTGTCGAGGCTTACAAAAAGAATATGAATCGATTGCTTGGTAGGAAGTGATCACTTCCTAGGTTTTTCCGGTTCCCCACCTTTGGACACGGCGATAAACTAATTTACGGCCCGTTTGCTCTTGCCGTTCTTTTCACCCTGAAATATTCAACGGAGTTTTAAACTCGTGACAACTCAATACACAGCTGCAATCGCCGGACAGATCACCTCCGAAATGGAATTTGTCGCTAAACGCGAAAACCTATCTCCCGAGCTTATTCGCGACGAGGTTGCAGCTGGCCGAATGGTTATCCCAGCGAACAAAGTCCACTTGCAGGGAAACCTCGAGCCGATGTGTATCGGCATTGCCGCGACTTGCAAAATCAACGCCAACATCGGTAACTCTGCCGTGACCAGCAACATTGACGAAGAGCTGGAAAAGCTCCATGTGTCGGTGCATTATGGAGCCGACACCGTCATGGATTTGTCGACCGGCAAAGATATCGACAACATTCGCAGCAAAATCATAGCCGCGTCACCTGTTCCAATCGGAACTGTGCCGATTTACCAAATGCTGGAAGAGCTGGGTGGAAACATCGAAGACATGCGAGCCCAGCACTTCCTGGACATGGTCGAACACCAGGCCAAGCAAGGGGTCGACTACATGACCATTCATTGCGGTGTGTTGCTGGAGCATTTGCATCTTACGACGTCCCGCGTCACTGGAATCGTTAGCCGTGGCGGTTCGCTCATCGCCAAGTGGATGATGGTTCACCGCAAACAAAATCCGCTATATGAAGCGTTTGATGACTTGTGCGACATCATGAAGCAATACGATGTGACATGGAGTTTAGGAGACGGGTTGCGTCCTGGCTCGATTGCGGATGCGAGCGACGCGGCCCAATTCGCTGAACTCGATGTGTTGGGGAAGCTTTGCAAAAAAGGCTGGAGCAAGGGAACACAGGTCATGGTCGAAGGTCCCGGTCACATACCGATGGATCAGATTGAAATGAATATCAAAAAGCAAATTGAAGTTTGCCATGGTGCGCCTTTTTACGTGCTTGGACCTTTGGTTACCGACGTGGCTCCTGGCTACGATCACATCACAAGTGCAATCGGTGCTGCCTTGGCTGGTTGGGCAGGAGCTGCAATGCTTTGCTATGTTACACCCAAGGAACACCTCGGTTTACCGAATCGTGAAGACGTCAAACAAGGGGTCATCGCATACAAAATTGCCGCTCATGCGGCGGACGTGGCCCGCAAGCGCCCGGGAGCTCAAGACCGCGATAACGCGCTATCCAAAGCGCGATTTGCATTCGATTGGAACGAACAGTTCCGACTGTCACTAGATCCAGAAACTGCAAAGGCTTATCACGACGAGACGTTGCCGCAGGATACTTTCAAAAGCGCTCACTTTTGCAGTATGTGTGGGCCTAAGTACTGCTCGATGCGCATCACGGAAGACATCCGCAAGATGGCGGCCGAGAGCAACGAGCCCGTCTTGGTAGAAATCAAAAGTTAACCAGTGGTGATTTTGCGCCCAAGGATTAGGGATGCATCGCTGTGCACTTAGCGGCCCAGTGGAAGCGTTAAGAGTGGAGCCTTCGACTTAGTGGATTCAAGCTCAAGCCTCGACACTTCGATCAACAAAGCAAACGTTGACTTCGTATCGCGATCGCGTTCATCAATGTAATACCAATGCCCTTTGTACTGCACGGCGATGTGAGCACACGGCGGACGCTTTTTCGATGGAACGCTACGCACTCGGAAAAGCCCTCCTAAGACCTGCTGCCAGTCAAAAGGCTCGGCACCGTAGCCGTTCGTTCGGGGGGCGACTCCACTCGTCAAGTGCTCGCGTGGTACCTCTACTCCTTGGGAAACAAAGAATAGAACTTGGAGCAGGGATCTCGTTTCGAGATCGAGCGTGTCCAAGCCGGTTGTTGGCATGTCTTTTAGAAAAGGATCGAGCTTTCCCGAGGTCAGATCAAATGTTCTCAAGTTTGGGTTGAGCTTGAATGCATTGCAAAAAACAAACCAATCGGAGTCTCCATCGACTAATTGATCGACACGCATTACTGGCTGTTTTTCGTGACGAATGAGAGTCACTCCGTCTGCAGATGCTTTGAGCTCTAAGTCTTTTTGAATCGATTCGATTGCATTCTTAGCATTGTTTTCATTGAGTGCAAACGTGCCGGAAACGGATTTCTCGCGATCCTCAGAGAACAACGTAATCAAATTCTTATTTTGAAGACGCTGGAGAGCTTGAACACCTTCCAAGAATGTCGCGTAATCAGGTGGGTCCAGCGGAGTTGGGCCACTTGCTGTTTCCGCGTTGGAAACCCAATTGAGATTCTCCAGGTAAAGTCGAAACACGGTTGAGATTGGCCAAGTCGTTTTCGAAAGATAGGCCGCGCCCTCAAGTGAGATGGGCGAGAAAAGCCGTCGAGTAAATTCTTCGTCGTCTAGCGGTGTATAGCTCAGGGTTGGACGTGCCGTACCAGACACCTGTGCTTGCGGAAGGATAGAATTCCGAAAGCTTCCAAAATCGCCGGCACCCGCCGAGGTAAAAAAGGGAACAATACCGAGCCCCGCTACCACCTCCTGTTGATCAGCAATGCTGGAAATGGCCAGACTGCTTGGAGTATCGGTGTATCGCAAACGAACAATGTTGAGGAGCAATTGCTCTTCCGAAGTTGTCTTGACCGCGTCATTGTATAGGAGCCTACTTTGCAATAGCGAGCGGGGACCCAATGAGCATCCGACGCAACTCAAGACATCGAAAACAGCCAACGCTAGCAAACTCATTGTCTGAAAGGCATTTAGCGGTCTTCGAGCAGCTTGCGACACCATGCGAAATGTATCGACCTTGCGGAATATTCCGATCAAGGAAACTCGCGATCATTGAAGCAAAAGCTGTGGTGCAACCATCAAACTGAAAACTGCCACGGGAGGCGTTCCCACTTTCGAATGCTTGCAATAATCGTGGGGCACCAAGGTGAGTCGATTTAAGGCGACCGGCAGACTGAAAGGTACCAGTAGCACGACGCGCGAGCGCGCGAGCTAGTGAATTGGAAGCTGGAATCACTAGCTTGCGCGCTTTGAAGTTGCACTGTTTTAGGTCCGTAGGACCGGCAGATCTTAGCCGGGGTTGTAAAACCCCGGTTCGGATGAGAGCACCTCGAGTTAAGTCCCGAAGGGACGACAGAACCGACGGCTCGGGTTATGATTGAGAATTACCTCCTGATAAATTCCCGCCGACGAGTCTCACTTCGACCAATTTCTATGGTGCATTACCGCTTCCTCATCAATGCACTGCTCCTAGTCGTTGCCGCTGGCGGCGAGAGTGACGCTCGCGATGCGGATGACACGGTAGCCGTTGTCGAAAAGCCAACTTTCACTGTGGAGCAGATTGAATTCTTTGAGTCGAATATCCGCCCCGTCCTTGTCCAGCATTGTTACGATTGCCACAGCACCGACGCGGCGGAATTGAAGGCTGGACTATACGTCGATAGCCGAGAAGGCGTATTGAAGGGCGGCGAATCGGGAACAGCAGTGGTGGTCGGGAAGCCGAGAGAAAGTTTGCTGATCTCGGCGATTAAATATGTTGGTAACGAGATGCCGCCCGATCGCAAATTGGAACAAAGGCAAATCGATGCGTTGGAGAAGTGGGTTGAGATGGGAGCACCGTGGCCGGAAGCGACTTCATCGTCAAGCCTTCCATCGACAGACGCCCGCAGGGACTGGTCGTTGTTCGATTGGAACGCTGCAAAAAAGAGTCATTGGGCATGGCAGCAGGTTCGTCTCCCAGATATTCCAACGGTCAATGATGCTACTCCTCGAGCCGAAGTTTTCAATCCGATCGATAACTTTGTTGTAGCGCGGCGAACGCAGTCTGGGCTTCACGCAGCACCGCATGCGACACCGCCTATTTTGGCCAGACGAATCTACAACGATTTGATCGGGATCCCGCCAACGCCACAACAGGTGCAATCGTTTATCGCGGCCGCGTCGGTGGACCATTCAATCGCCGTTGAGTCGCTTGTCAATGAGCTTCTCGGATCACCCATGTATGGACAGCGCTGGGCTCGTCATTGGCTGGATGTTGCTCGTTTCAGCGATGGTCGAGGTGGTTTTTTGGAAGGTGACAAAGCATTGGACGAGGCCTGGCGATATCGCGATTGGGTGGTGGATGCGTTCAATCGCGATCTACCGATCAACGAGTTTATCCGATTGCAGATCGCAGGCGACCTGAGTTGCGATCCGTCACAGGCGATTGCAACGGGCCTTTTTGCGCTTGGGCCGACGTATCAATCCGACGGCGGCGACCCGGATAGCATCGCCCAATCGCGAGCCGAAACACTCGATGATCGAATCGATATTCTCACCCGCGGTCTGATGGGCATTACAGGATCCTGTGCTCGATGCCATGATCACAAATTCGATCCCATTCCACAACAAGATTACTATTCACTTGCCGGTATTTTCAATAATACGTCGGTTCAGGATCGCCCGTTGGCGCCACCAAATGTGGTTCAACGGTTTAGCGAACACAAAAACGTGGTCGAGGAGTTTAAGAAGAAGATCGACTTGCTAAAAAAAGAGAAGAGAAAGAAAAAGGACCAAGAGGATCGTGAGTTGACGGCTGAGGAGCAAGCGCAATTGGACCAATGGAAGCAGGCGCTCACTGAATTAGAAATGAACGCCCCACCCCCGTACGATGTCGCGCATGCATTGCACGACACCGGCAGCAACGACATGAGGGTAGCGCTGCGTGGCAATCTGCTTAGGACGGGTGACATTGCACCGCGTCGCTTCCTGCGCGTGATATCGGGACCGGATCCCGTTCGCTATACCAAAGGGAGCGGACGAGATGAGCTCGCTGCCACGATCATCGATCCCAAGAATCCATTAACTGCTCGTGTGTTTGTCAATCGAGTCTGGCAGCATCATTTTGGTGCTGGCTTGGTTCGTACGCCGAGCAATTTTGGAACGCTAGGCGAGAGGCCAACACACCCCGAATTGCTTGATTGGCTTGCCAGCGAATTCGTTGCCGAGGGATGGTCACTAAAATCACTTCATCGTCATATCATGACGTCCGCTACCTATCAATTGAGTGGCGAGTTTGATGAAGTATCGTATAAGGCCGATGGTGACAACCGTCTGTTGTGGCGAATGAGCCCTCGAAGAATGGATGTCGAGGCTTGGCGCGATTCATTGCTATCTGTCACCGGAGAGCTCGACCCATCGCTTGGCGGTCCATCCCATCACAACATTACCGAAACGAAGCGGCGAACACTGTATGCCAAGGTCGGTCGCAATGGCGACGTTTTTGAATCGGATGTGTTCTTGCGGCTCTTCGATTTTCCTTTAATGAGGGCGACTGTCGAGCAACGCCCGAGCAGCATTGTGCCTCAACAATTTCTATTTTTCATGAACAGCAGCTTTATGGTCCAGCGAGCCAAAGCGCTGGTGGTCCAGTTGCATCAACTCGACGATTCGAATGAAGAACGAATCAAGCGCGCTTACGAATTACTTTACACTCGCAGTCCCGAGCCCGCGGAAATGGAAATCGGTTTGAGTTTTGTGAGTGCTGACAGTGACGGGAACAAGCTTTCCAGCTGGGATCGCTACGCTCAAATCCTATTAAGTTCGAATGAATTCATGTTTGTAAGGTAAACAAAATGTTTCACCGAAATCCTTTACAACCCTTAGATCGCCGCGACGCACTCCGCCAGCTTGGCGCAGGGTTTGGAACGCTTGGATTAGCGGGCGTTCTCGCACGGTCGAACGTGCTATCCGGGATTTCACACGCAGATGGTGCGAACGGCTCAAATTCCCCGCTGGCGCCCAAGGCGCCGCATTTCGCCCCTAAGGCCAAGCATGTCATTCAACTGTTCATGCCTGGTGGTCCTTCGCAGGTGGATACGTTTGACTACAAACCCGAGATCGCCAAGCATGCTGGCGAGCGACCCGAGTGCGTGGATCGCAAGTCGCTTCGAAATACAAAGATGGGGTTGATGCCATCCCCATACTCGTTCCAACAGTACGGGCAATGCGGCAAGTATGTCAGCGAGATTTTTCCTCACGTTGCCGAATTGGTTGACGATATTTGTTTCATCCATTCGATGCACACCGACACACCGGAACATGCCAGTGCGATGATGATGATGAACGCCGGGCATTTGCAACCCACCCGCCCCAGTATGGGATCATGGTTGGTCTATGGCTTGGGTACCGAGAATCAGGACCTACCTGGGTTTATCTCAATGAGTCCGAGAGCACAGCCACGTAACAAACTCGCCAATTGGAGCAACGCGTTTCTGCCTGGCGCCTATACCGGCACGTACGTGAACATTCACGACATGAAGCCGGAGCATATCATGCACGACCTGAAGAATAGCTGGTTGCCAACAGTTGATCAGCGGCACCAAGCGGACCTGTTAGCCAAGCTCAACCAGATGGATCTTCATCGTCAGCAACAAGACCCACAATTGGAGGCCAGCATTCAGACGATGGAGATGGCCTTTCGTATGCAGTTCGCGGTTCCAGACGCGTTTGATACGAATCAGGAAACGAAGGAAACTTTGGAGATGTACGGCGAGAGCGAATACGCCAAGGGCTGTTTGCTTGCGCGTCGATTGATCGAACGCGGTGTGCGAACTGTACAACTTTCGCATTCGATCGACGGCTATGATATCGCGTGGGATACTGGACATGGCAATATCGTCGATGGACATCGCGCGTTAGCGGTAGCCTGTGATCAAGGCATCGCAGCGTTGATCAAGGACCTCAAGCAACGGGGGCTATTTGAGGAGACGTTGGTGATTTGGGGCGGCGAATTCGGACGTGCACCAACCTCAGAAGGGCAAAAAGGGCGCGACCATGATCACTACGGCTTCACCACTTGGATGGCTGGCGGCGGCGTGAAAGGGGGCATTAGTTACGGATCGACCGACGAGTTTGGCTTGACCGCTGTTGAAGATCGTGTCCACGTACACGACTTGCACGCTACGATCCTGCATTTGATGGGCCTAGACCACGAACGATTGACCTATCGCTACAGCGGCCGCGATTACCGCTTAACCGACGTCCACGGAAAAGTTGTTCACGACATCCTTACATAGCCTAAACTGCAGGGCACAGGGCTTGATCGAACCCGAGCCGCTTAAGGCGATTCAGCTTACGCTCACCATAGAAACGCTTCAAAATGAATGTAAATCGACGCCGTTTACTGTATCGTAGCGCCCTAATGCTGGCTTCCGCGAAGGCCTCTGTGAGTCCAATGTTTTTTGGATCTTCAATCGCCCAAGAGGGGGTGGCAACGCCAGAGACGCGATGCGATACGCATCCAAGAGCTAGTGTCGATGGGCACACCATCGCAATCGACAGCCCGCATTCGTTGGGACGCCAAGTTTATCTTCTCGATATCCGTGAATTACTTGCTAGCCTTGCCAGACGATCTCGGCAACCAGACTTTTCGCGCTTCTAGAACACGTTTCCTTTCTCAATAACAATTAAAAATGGATAACCTCGCTCATGAAGTCTCTATTAGTCGTCTGGCAGACGGAAAACGGCCCGTTGGTTGCCCGCGGTCTTGCGACCGTGGCTATGCTCGCACGAGCGTGGAGTGTACCTTTCAACGTGCCTATGGCATTGTTTGTATTTCTGACCTGTCTTGGTCAACCACTCACACTCAATGCGGCAGACCCTATCCACGTTTTGGTTTGGGACGAACGTCAACCGATGCAAAAGGAGGCCTACGACAATTACCTAGGTAACGAAATTGTTTCGCGACTAAAAGCGATCACAAATGATATGGAGTTTCGATCGGTCGCACTTGACGACGCCGAACAGGGGCTCTCGGCCGGAAATCTTGAATGGGCTAATGTGATAGTTTGGTGGGGCCATGTCAGGCAAGGTGAGATTACCGAAGAAACGTCGCAACGCATATTGGAGTACGTCAAGCGCGGCGACCTAGATCTTATTGCGCTGCATTCAGCTCATTGGGCACGCCCCTTTATGGCAGCCATGAATTGGCGTAGCATCGAGGATGGTCGCAAACACTTCGAAAAAATTGCGCCGGGCGAAAAGATAACCATTGAAACCGTTGCTCCACCCCGTCCGCAAACAGTACCGACGCATGGCAGCGCGTTTACGCCGTCGTACTTTTCGTACAAGACCAACAAGAATTCGATAACTGGAATTGTTCATTTGCCGTGGTGTTGCTTCCCTGATTATCGACCTGATGGCAAACCAAGTACCATCATCGTCAAAGCGCCGCAGCACCCCATTGCCAAGGGACTGCCAGCCAAGTTCGAAATTGGCAAAACGGAGATGTACAATGAACCGTTTCATGTTCCTGAACCTGATGAATTGATCTTCGAAGAGACGTGGGAGCTAGGCGAACGATTTCGAAGCGGTATGGTTTGGCAGATTGGAAAAGGAAAGGTCTTTTATTTTCGACCTGGGCACGAGCAGTTCCCCGTTTTCAAACAAGCTGAGGTGATTCAGGTATTGGCCAACGCCTGTCGCTGGCTAGGAAAGGACAGCGCTGCCCAAAAGTGAATGCAACTAGATCGACTAAGCGATCATTACGCTGTGCTCTTGCCGAGAGCCTGTAATCTACACGACAGACGCTTATTTCGAAGTTGCGCTTCGGATGGCTTCGTAGATCTTTTCAAACTTGTACGATCTCAACGATGGACCGTCGCTGACCGCATCGTTGTGGAGAACACGGCCCTGGCGATCCAGCAAAATGTAGTGTGGGAATCCTTCCAAGCCTAAGCTTCGAAACTGCTTCGTAATTGTCCCCTCCGAATCATCGACGACGATCGGATAGTCCATGCCGTTTTTGTCGGCATAGATTTTAACATCCTTTGGCGTTTCTCCATCTTTGTGAACGCTTACTACCGAGAAACCAAGTTCGGAAAGCCTACGATGAGCCATACGAACACTTGGCATGTCTCGATGGCAAGGGCCGCATCCGATGAACCAGAAGTCTAGCAATACAAATTTACCTCGAAAATCTTCGAGGCTCTTCGCATCGGTATTGAGCCAAGTTCCTTCTCGCAACGACGGTACCTGCGTTCCCGGCGCTCCCAACGAAAATTCCTTTAACGCAGTTTCACGATACTTTTGTAAAGCTTCTGTCGCCTTGATATCATCGGATTTGTATAGCTTGACCACATCGAACATCCAGGAGGCAGAACGTGGTCCGAGTTGCACCGAGATACTCTCGCAAGACGCTGAATCCTTCAGATTGACTTGGGCAACGCCACCCATGCCGGTTTTTGCATCCATGACGACGACAGAAACGTTGGTCTGTAGACCGAGGTCAACCGAATAGGGAATACGCGATGGGATCAACGTGAACAAGCCATCGTCAGTCGACTCGAATACGGGATCCGCATCTCCGAATCCTGTATGTCGCATACGCACGTACGCTCCTGCAACCGAACTCCCATCCTCGTTAATGACCCTGCCTCGCAATTTAGGAACAGGATACAATACACTCTCAGGAATCGTAAAGTTTACGTCCGGTGTAAGAATGAACTCCAGTGTCACCGGATCGGAAAAATAACCTTCGCGAATGACTTCCAATCTTGCTTTGCCATAGGCCAGCTCGACTTCGTAGTTGCCTTTCGAATCGCTTTCGGTACCACCAGCGTTTGTCCACTGGCGTGCAACGGCAAAGCGATCTTTCGATCTGGTTTCCGATTGCCATGGCGTTGCTTCTGTCGACGCAATGGAACAGGAGACAAATGCATTTGCGACCCCCTCACCATGCGAATCAATCAATCGCCCCTTCACCTTCACTTTCCTCTGCGCTCGAAAATGGAAGACTTTGGGTTGTCCAGAGCTCAAATCCAGCTGTACATCTGCTGACTGTGGATAGTTGAAAAGGTTTGGGCCTAATATATGCGAGTCCATATCTAACATGAGCTGGCTATACTCAACCGGACTGGCCGAGAATGAAATTTTGTTGCTCCGGACGGGGACGGTCGCAATGAAATCCGTTGGATTGGTCTTTGAACGAGAATGCGAGTACATTTTTACCCGAACCGTTTTTCCTTCGAGGTCTTCAACGTCACCCTCTAGTTGCTTCAAGTCGCACTCGACCCTTACGCCGGCCGTTAGCGAAAGCGAAGACATCCGGCCATCGACAATGACGACATCGTTTGCCTTGCCAACTCGCCAATCGGGATGGAAAACCGTAACAGAAGACTTAGAATTTTTGGGAAGTGGCGGCAGCGCGAGTCGCCCGTTGGCATCGCTCGAAGCAAAGTGAAATCCCACCGAGTCCGCGGTCTCGGGTGTGATGTAAACGTCATTCTTGTTTGAGTCACTGTACTGCAAAGTTGTGATTCTTGCGCCCTCTATCGGCTTTCCATCTGGGTTTACTACATCGATCCATCCTGATGCCGGACGGCTTAGTTTAAATGGAATCGCCCGCGTCTCACCTGCGGTTAGACTAAGCAGGCTTTGCATAGACGAGGCGAAGCCATCTGCCATGACCCTCAAGTAAAACATCTTTTCGGTGTCGAGGTTGCCGATAAAGAAGCAACCGTCTTTGTTAGTTGCCTTCGATGGTAGATAGGGCTCCATTTTCCCCGTCCACTCCATGACACAGACATCCGCTCCGTCGATAGCGACCCCTTGTTCATCTATGACGGACACAATTAAACTCGCGTGACTCACCAGGACCGGAGCCGTTTCATCTTTCTGTGCCAACGCTGTGTTCGTTGTGATAAACGCAATCGCAATCATGGGCCAGAAAGTCGAGAGTGATCGAGAGCCAAAAACGTTCATTTCAATGCCTCAAAGTACAATTCGGACGAGGATAAGTAGTGTAGCATTGCGAACCATTGAGATTGCAAGTCGTTGTTCGTTGAATTCTTCCTCCGGGAGCCGTGGGATAGGCTTCCAGCTTGTCGATTCTGTACTGACAGGCTGGAAGCCTATCCCACTTATTTTCCGCACGATACTCACCAATTCCAAGGGCTTTTGCCGGATTTCCAACTTGTTCAGGAGCACAGAAATCCAACTCCAAATTTAATTGTCTCGGCAGTAAACTCCGTCTCAATCCAACAAAGGCTTCCTTGGTTAAATAGCATGGAATACAATAAAAAAAGCATCGAATACAATAATGGGTATTCAAATAATCGAATGGTATGGCTCAATTTACTTGACGGATCTTCGCATTGGAATGTTTCACGATGGTTTCCTCAAATGCTCGCAGCATTTCGTCGAAAGAACTTGACGCGGCGGTTGCTCTTCATCAACACGATTTATTGGACAGAATGATGAACGCTGTTCTTAAGGTTCGGCAGCGGTTGGAGAGAACAAGCCGATGTCTTGCAAAGGCCAATGTTCCGTATGCGATCATTGGAGGGAACGCCGTTGCGGCTTGGGTGGCAACGGTTGACCTCGGGGCCGTTCGCAATACCCGCGATGTTGATATCCTTTTGCGTCGAGCGGATTTCGCCCTGGCCGTTGATGCCATGGCTACGGAAGGTTTTGTTCCAGAAGAGGCGGGAAATGTGACACTTTTTTTGGATGGACCTGATGGATTACCAAGTCAAGGAGTGCATGTTCTTTGGGCAGATGAAAAGGTGCGGCCAACTTATGAGTCATCAACTCCATCCATTGAGTCAGTTCGATTGATAGAAAACATGCGAATCGTTGAACTCGAGGAACTCGTCCGGATGAAACTGAATGCATTTCGCGATAAAGACAAAGTCCACATCCGCGACTTCATGTCCGTGGGACTTGTCGATGCAAGCTGGCTGTGCCGGTTTGCCCCGTCCCTCGCTGCTCGACTCCAATCGGTTCTTGAAAATCCCGATGGGTAGCGCAGTTTCCGTAGCATGGCCCCCTGGGCCGTGCGCTCACGGCAGAGGGGGCCATGCTACAGCCTCGCGTGTTTTCATTGAAACGCATACAATACATAGAAAAATGCCATTTCAGCTAGAATGCACTGTCGTTATGCCGACCGAATCTATCGTCAATATCGCGGCCTACAAATTTTTCCGATGGGACAACCTCGAACCACGTCGCGACGAACTCAAGAGCCTTTGCAAACAATTGGCCTTGCGAGGTACGATTCTCATCAGCGGCGAAGGAATCAATCTATTCTTGGCTGGCTCGCGTGAATCGATCGATGCATTCTTGGGCCACATCCAACGGATTCGTGAGTTAGCAGATCTTCCGATCAAGGAGAGTCTAACCGACTATCAGCCATTTAACCGGATGCTCGTCCGTATCAAACGCCAGATCATCCCGGTTGGCGCGGATAATGTTCCACCTGTACCGGACGCGTCGCCGAAAATTTCCGCCGAAGTTCTCAAACAGTGGCTTGATGAAAAGAGACCCATCGCATTGCTGGACACTCGCAATGACTACGAAGTCGAATTGGGCACCTTCGAAAATGCGATCGATCTGAACATCAAGAACTTCCGCGAGTTCCCAAAGGCAACCGCGGCTATCTCGGAAGAAGTAAAAAAACAACCGGTCGTGATGTTCTGCACGGGTGGGATCCGATGCGAAAAGATTGGCCCCTACATGAAGGGACTTGGATTCGAGGAGATCTACCAACTCGATGGAGGTATCTTAAAATACTTCGAGAAGTGCCAACAGGCACATTACCGAGGTGACTGCTTTGTCTTCGATCAACGCGTAGCGGTCGACCCATCGCTAGAACCATCGGATACGAGTGAATGCTTTGCGTGCAAACGCCCGCTCTTACCAGCTGACCTGGAATCCGAGCAATATGTCATTGGCGTGTCTTGTCCACGTTGTTACCAGTCCATCGAAGAAAAGCGGCTAAATCAGACGGTGAAACGGCGCGAGACCATCCTCAAAATCGCGGCCGAACAGCGAGGCTCAACGCCTTATGAAAACAAACGCTGGATCTCCATTCCACAGCGATGTGCAGGCTTAACTCTATTGGATGCGCTCCACGAGTTTTACCCAGGCTATAGCCAAGCCCAATGGCAAATGGCCATCGACTCCGGAGAGATCCTATTGCCGGCTGCATCGAAACGCCAGTTTGATACGCGACCGGTTAGCGCGGACGATATCGTACGCGAGGGCCAACGGTTTTTGCAAACGATCAAGGACTACACTGAACCGAACATCAATCCTAATGTCGCTTTGCTCTATGAAGATCAAGCGATCGTCGTGATCAACAAGAGCGCACCATTGCCTGTCCATCCCTCGGGTCGTTTTAATCGCAACACGCTCGAGGGGATCCTTGAGGTGGCTTACTATCCCGAAAAGCTCCGGTCGGCGCATCGGCTTGATGCCAACACGACCGGGCTAGTCGTCCTTGCACGAAAACAGGTTTACTCGCGGTTCCTTCAATCGCAGTTTACTAGTGGAACCGTCAAGAAAATGTACCTTGCCACGGTTGATGGGCACCCCGATTGGGAATCAATCGAATGCGATCTTGCGATTGGCAAAGAGCCCATCCATGGCGGCAGCCGCAGCATTGATCGGGATGGTCAATCAGCCCGCACTCGATTCCGAGTGCTCGAGCGATTGCCACAGAGCAAGTCATTGATTGAGGCTATACCAGAGACCGGTCGCACGCACCAAATACGATTGCATTTGTCGGCGCTTGGCTTTCCCATTTACAACGACCCACTTTACTTGTCGGGGGGGCAAGCACGCGAACAAGCGGATGAGGAGCTACAGTCCGAAGCTATGGGATTGCACGCTTGGAAACTAGAGTTCCTGCATCCGATCACAGGCTTGCCGGTTTGTTTTGCGGCGCCAGCGCCCACGCTGCGATTCTAGCGTCGCTCCCGGCAGGCCCGGCAGGAGCGACCTACCGTAGGTCACTCTTGCCGAGAGTGACTTTGCACTGCAAGCGGTCTCAAAATGCTTCTCAGGTCGACGTTGACTCAGGGCGCAAGTTGGTGTTTGCCTTCCGCAAACGTTTTGTGACAATCGTTGCAATGGACCAGCATCGTTTCATATGCTTTTCGTGTGTCGGCATAGTTCTTTTTCTTCGCTGCTTTGAACGCCATTTCACCAGCCTGCTTTGATGCGACACTGCACTCATCCCACTTGGTTTGGTCTTTTTCTTGCTTTCGCAATACCAACAGATTGCTCCCCTCGGCCAAGATGAGTACATCGGAACGAATCGCTTTCCAGCCGTTATTGTCCTTCGGTTCATTGGCAATAGATTCTTTGAGCCGCCTATATGGAGCTTGAAACATGCCCTCCATGAAGTCGTGCATATTGGTGTCCACTGGAACCATTTTAGGGTCTGCATTGTCTGACGAAATCGCGACTGCCGATGACTGGAAATATGCTCCCAGCCCAAGGGAACCTGCAAGCAATATTAGGATTCCAATTCGAATACAAGATTTCACTTTTTGCTCCAAACTTAGGGTATTAGCTAACTTCAAAAACCGATTGTCTGGTGCATCGAACGGAATTGCAAGCTGGCAGGGGAGCTGTGAAGCATTTGGAGACGGGGCTGGCAGCGCGAAGTCACTCTCGGCAAGAGTGACCTACGGTAGAGTCGCATCTGCCGGCCCTGATTGACGCATTTTGGCAAGACGTTGTCGCAAACTCTCATCGTTCGGCTTGATAATCAACGCACGTTCTAGGGAGGCCAATGCCTCTTCCCTTTTTCCATCGCGTGCTAGCGCCTCGCCTAGAGCAACGTGTATCTCAAAGGATTGAGGCTGGCAACGTGCCGCCGCGCGAAAAGCGACGATGGCTCTTGCATATTCTTTTTCATTTTCCAAACACTTTCCAAAAAAGAGGTGAGCCATCCCGTGGTCCGGTTTGAGTTCGGTGGCACGTACAAAACTTGGAGCCGCTTTCGTGTAGTTCCCTTGACGGAATAAGGCCACACCGAGGTTATAGTGAGCTACAACGGAATCTGGGGCTTGTTCGAGTGCGTGGCGCCAAGCTGCTTCCGCATTGGGTAAGTCGTTTGCTTTGAGCAAGACCTGCCCCGCAAATCGCCAAGCCTCTTCCGATTGTGGATAACGTTCCACCATTTGGACAAGCAATTGAGCCGCGTCGTTTCCCTTGCCACTCGCAAGAAGTTGATTGATCTGGGCCAGCATGGATTTCAAGCCTGCCATGGTTCGGTTCATCTCTCGGACCCAAGGGTCTGGCAATGGAAGGTCGTCCGGTAGTTGGCCCAGTTCTGCGATTTCTGCTTTGGCGGCGGCCTTGTCTCCGAGTTGCGAGAAGACGCTCAATCGCATGGTTCGAGCAGCCTTGCGCGTTCCTGGGTTGAGGGCCGGAGCCTCCAATGCGAGCAAGCTCTCTTTGTTTTGGCCGCGTTCCAAGTACAAACGACCGAGTCCCAGCTGCGCCCAAGGGTTATCCGGTTCGGAATGAGCAACTGTACGTAAATTTTCTTCTGCCTCTTCAAATTGTCCAAGCTCCATCAGCGCTTTTGCAAGTCGCAGACGCGGTGCCGCCAACGAGCCCGCATGCTCGACGGCTCTCCGGAGTTTTACGACCGCGGCAGCTGGATCGCTCTTGATTAGAGCTAATCCTTGAAAATAAGGCCAACGCGGTTCCGCACCATCAAGTCGCTCGGCCTCACGAAAGCACATATCCGCTTCGTCGAGGAAGTCGTGAACCGACAGCACCATGCCAAGGTTGCCCCAAGCGGTGGCTGTCTGCCGGGACCGCAATACACGCTCACGGAATTCTGTAATCGCTTTTTCCACTGCTGGATCGACGTTCGTTCGGTCGATTTCTGGCGGCAACAGCGATGACTGCGAAGGTCGATTCCAGACGGCCAGTCCACCCGTTATTCCGACCAGCAGCAACACTACAGCATGAATTCGATAATGGCGGATCATGGATTTGATCTCGGAGAACCAGGTTTTCCCTCACCTTTGCGGATTACTATGGACTGATCCGCCGCGAGGCCAGGAAAGGACTCGATTTCATTGTCCGGCCATTTTATTAAGATCGAATCAACACGTTCAATTGCTCCCAAACCGAAGTGGACGTTTGGGGCGTTACTGCACAGATAACTTGAGCCTGGGTTCAGCCACCTGACCCATCGTCGTGCGCCAGCCACGACTGTGACCTCAGCCCCATAGGCGTCTCGTGGACGTGGCCAGTCGAGGGCGCGTATGCTTAGCCAGTGCCCAAGATCCGTATTAGCGTTGCGATAGATTCGCGCCGGTCCAGCGATCGTCGTTCCAAGCATATCTAGGGCTCCATCTCCATTCAGATCACCGGTAGCCAGACCACGCATCACGGCGGGGATGCCGCAAAACGGTTCGTTGCCTTGCGAGATATCGCGGAAAAGGCCGGACACATCACCCGCAAACATTTGATTTCGTTCTGCATAAGGTCGCCAGAAAGGGTCGATACCTGGAACGTTGACTGTCTTGCCTCGCTGGATCGCGCCATTGACCACAGCTAAGTCAAGGGCGCCGTCGAGATCAAAGTCGGCTAGCACTGTACCAAATCCCGTTCCTCTCCAACTGGGCGACGACAGGCCCGCTCCAATAGTTTGTTCGCGGAACATTCCACGCGGACCTTGTCGCCATACGTTATGAAGTTCATTGACCATGTGCGTGATGACGATGTCAAATAGGCCATCGTCGTTGATGTCGCCCAGGGCGATCCCCATGTTCGAGGGCGCGCGCCCCTGTGCGTCAAAGGCAAGTCCGCGTTCTAGTGCCTCGTCAACGAAGGTTCCGTCGCGCCGATTGATCCACAAGTGATTCGCGTGGTTGTCATTGGCGATAAAGATATCCTGCCAGCCATCTCCATCGAAGTCAGCGCAAACGACACCAAGGCCAGGCGCTGGTTGGCGGGCAAGTCCCGAAGCCACCGTGACGTCCTCAAACTGCGGAGTACTGGTCCGCTGACTTCCGCTAAGGTTATGAAAAAGTCGTGAGACCGAATTCGTGAAAGTCTTAGGATGACAAAACTCGGGATGTGTCGCGAGACCCACGCAATTGTAGGACGAATCGTAATCGACATAATTGACCACCACGAGGTCGAGCCAACCATCACGGTCGTAATCAAAAAAACTTGCCGATGTACCCCAAGATACGTTGTCAAGACCGATACTCGTCGTCACGTCAACAAAGGTACTATCGCCAAGGTTGAGGAACATATTGATACGTCCGAAGGATGTAACAAGCACGTCGGCATAGCCATCATTATTGATATCACCGATCGCGACCCCCATATTGTATCCGGCAATATCAAGACCAGAGCCAGTGCTAACATCTTGGAATCGGCCATCGGGCAACTGTCGATACAAACGATTACGCGAAGAAGAATTAGGACCAGCGTTTTGTAGCAAATATAGATCCAGGCGATTGTCGTTGTCAAAGTCGAAGATGGCCGCGCCAGAACCCATCACCTGAGGCATAAAATAGGTTCCAGTCGGGCCGGCGTCGTGGACAAAGTCGAGACCTACTTCGCTGGTGACGTCTCGAAACAAGGGCTTGGGTTTAGCTGTACTCTCGACGACGACTACCTTCGCCGGCT
>JANLRK010000325.1:0-51324 GCA_031361585.1 Pirellula sp.
GAACCAACGCTGGAACCGCATGAGCCGGTCCTTGGGTATGGTTCGTCGCATGGATTCATTCCGTTCGAATACATCACTGAAGGATTAGTCGCTAGCATACAACCGTATAGCAAGAAAACCGCACTAGCGTCAAGGTGAGTCAATACTGAGGCTTCGAAGGCAATGAGTTTTGGTGCCGCTGCCAGCGGCGGAGCCCGATCTTGTAACGACAATGCCGATTAATTGGTTTTTGCCGACTGCAAAGTTTTTCTAATAATTCCGTCTTCCCTAAAGAAAAAAAAGCTACAGTTCAAAAAGTAACCGCGGGTTGGGCCTCCCAATGCGGTGGAACAACTTTGAATTTGCTTCACGAGGTGCGAAGATGAAATTTCCATTGTGCAAAATGTGGTCTCTTGGCTTGCTAGCTCTGGGAACATGCTCCGCAGCCAATGCGGGTACACCGGCTAGCCCCCAGGCGACCCCCGTCCCATTGAATCTACCGGTCATAGGGAATGTTCAGGTAACTGGGTCGGACTCGCGAGCTTCGACTTTCAACAGCCAATGGCTTCCAAAGTTTCAAACCATCATCAATAACAATCTGTCCGAAAGCGTGGTCTTCACCAACGCAACCGGCTTTAAGCTCGACTCATCCAAGCTGTTCCTTCGACAGGAATGCGTTGAAACCATTCGCGTTTACTTTTTGGCAGAGGGGGCAGGTTATCGCAATACGCTTGGATTTGCCTTCACGCCCGCGGGAAGCGCAACTCCCGGTTCGCCAAAGGTGATCTTTCCAAATGCTTCGATCGGAAGTGGATCGCGAACGGTCAATGACCCATTGAAGGTGGGCGACTTTGTTGAGATTGGAAAAGGCGGAAACGGATGGCAGCTGGACTTCTTCCTGATCTCGGACGGTTTCAACCGGTATAGAAGTTCGCCAAGTAATTCACTGACATGGCTTTGGAACGATATCAGCAAAAACAGCGACGCATTGCAACACGTGGTTGCTTTTGCCATGCCAAACTCACCTTATATCCTCGTTGGCTTCGAAGACATCGTCGGTGGCGGTGACTTGGACTACAACGATGCTTTGTTCGTCGTGGATATCGGAATGGTGAACGCGACCTCGCTCACCGACGACCCATCGAGCCTACCTCAGTAGCTTGTTTGTATTCAACGGGCATCACGTCAAAAGAAACTTACTTATGAACATTCAATCGAGACGAGAGAGAGGAGTATGCAGTTGCGGCAATCGCAGCGGTTTGGCATCTGTCGAACTCGCGTTTGTTTTGCCTGTAATGCTCATCCTGGTTCTTGGAACGATCGAAGTGTGCCAAAGGATTTTTCTTCGGCAATCCGCGGTGATCGTTGCATACGAAGCTGGGCGGTTGGCCGCCCGAAGTACGAGTAGCAATGCCGAAGTCGCAACGCGATGTCAAACAATGCTCACTCAACGCCGAGTAAACGGCGCAGTCGTGACCATTACTCCAAGTGATTTACTGTCGCAACCGCCGGGCACGCAGGTTCGAGTTCGAGTTGAAGTGCCGTGGGCATCCAATTCGCCAACGCGTTTTGTGCTCCAAGATCAGGGTACGATTGCCGTCGATGCCTACATGCTTCGAGAATAATTAAAGGGACGAGAAAATGACCATTCGTAAATTTCGATTAAACAAATTCGACCAGAGACGGAATCGGACTTCGCGTTCACGAGCACGGTCACGTCGCGGCTCGATACTTTTGCTTGCGGGTGCTGCCTTCTTTACTTTGGTTGCTTTGGCAGGCCTAAGTATCAATGTTGCTTACATGGAATTGGTGCGGACCGAGCAACGACTTGCAACCGACTCCGCTGCGAAGGCCGCACTCGTCGTGCTAGGGCAATCGCAATCTCCGGCCCAAGCAAGGCAAGCGGCAAGAACTATCGCCGCGTTGCATCGTGTCGCCGGCCGTCCGGTAATTTTAGACGATAGCGATATTGAAATCGGTGCTTCATCCGGCAACGTAAATGGAACCTATTCCTTCACTCAAACTACCTCGAACTCGAGTGTTGTTACGAACTCGGTTCGCGTTAACTCGAACTTGAGCAAGATGGCGGGTGGCGGCATTCCAACGATATTGCTGCCGCAAATGATGGGGATGACTACTTTCACGTCGCAGCAATCGGCCGTCTCCACACGCATCGACATGGATGTGTGCTTGGTCGTTGACCGTTCAGGTTCGATGGCCTGGTCGCTTGGTTCCACTCCATTTGCGTATCCCGGGGATCTTGCAGGCCTGTCACCGATTCAAAACTATTTTAAACTACCACATGCGACGCTGAGTAGATGGGCAGCACTTCGGTCTGCTGTCAACGTCTTTTCAACCGTACTCAATGAAGCCCCGATCAAGTCACGAGTAGCTCTCGCATCGTATTCCAGCAATTTTACGTTTGGAATTTGGACGTCAGTCGTTGCGTCAGTCGATCAAAAGTTGACAACGGACTACACCACCCTGGTTCAAAAGCTGAACAATTTGGCGACTCAACCCCTCATTGGAAACACCAACATTGCTGCCGGACTACGTGAAGGCGTCAACGCGCTGACTGACCCTAGCCTAACCAAGATTACAACGTGCAAGAGTATCGTCCTTTTGACGGACGGAATTCTCACTCAAGGGGACGATCCGGTCGCCCTCGCAGCGATTGCACGGGGAATGAATATTCGAATCCACACTATTGCATTTAGCGCACAAGCCGATGTCGCGCTCATGCAACAGGTTGCTCAAGCTGGCGGCGGTCAATGCTATGTAGCGCCTGATGCTGCCTCGCTCGAAGCCGTTTTTCGAACCATTGCAACTACACTCCCAAACATGTTGACCGAGTAGATAATGAGCAAACTTTTGAAACTTAATAGACCTCGGAGCTGCTTTCGACATGGAAACCAACGGATGGGTGCGTTTACCGTCGAGTTCGCCATATGCAGCGGCCTTTTCTTTACGGTTCTGTTGTCGGGCTTTGAGTTCGCGAGATTCATGTATTCACGGCACTCGGTAGAACAAGCCGCCTATGAGGCTGCCCGCATTGGAATAGTACCCGGCAGTACCCCGAGCAAGGTCGTTGCGAAAGCTACACAGATACTGAATGCGACAGGCATTCGCAATGCGACGATCACGGTCACGCCGAACACGTTTTCCACCTCAACGGTTACCGTTACGGTTGATATCCGATGTAAATACGCCGATAACTCGTGGCTGAAACCCGTGTTTCTGGCCAACACGGACATGGTCTCTTCCATTACGCTCGATCACGAAAACAAAGCATACTTGGTCGCGGCCGGATCGGTCGGCAATAACGATAACGCACCAATCGATCACTGAGCCCTTTGGTCATCGGAGCCCTTTGGTCATCGGGCTGTTTACACGGTTCCGCTATAGTCAACGCTCAAAACGGTAGGATATCAAGTTACTCGAAGATGGGTTTGCGATCGGCCGTGGATTCATCTGCGCGATGGAAGTCAACGATATCTTGCTGCTCCATTTGCCAAGTGTAGTATGCAGGCATGTCGTCGATAGTTGTTGGGAAGTCGACAATACCATCGTGTGCAGACCGGAGGATAACGCCGAGCTGTTCGAGCTCGCTCACATAGTCTTCCAGGTGGGCTGACTCGTTCTTGAGGTCTTCTTGAATCTCGGTTATTTCTGCGTCGTAGACTTGAAAGCGAGCCTTGCCTTCTTGCCGCCGCAGCATCCGTCTCAAATTGGACTTTCGTTCGGTCAGTTCACGGTGCGAAAGCGAAATGTCTGTCACGATTAGACGAAGGAGCGGAAGCATCGCTCTAGCATGTTCGATCGTAAATATTTGTGTTGTTTTAGTAGACATAGTTGGCTGACGCCTAATTCTGTGTCTCGAACGATGATTGCCGCCCAAGGAATTGTGACAAGACAATAACGACAACTCGCAATTTAGGAAAGTTCACTTGCGATGGTCGCTTTTGCCAGTCCCCCATCATGTCGTCTGGAATCCCAATAAGGCTCTTTACCGCAATTTGATTTTCCATTACGTCCGATGGGTATCCATTCAATTCTTGCTCGAATTATCCAGCATTCAATGACTGACTTGCCCAAATTGATGGGAATTTCCCGCCGACTGACACAGTAAATTCATCGCAGACCTGATCCACCAGTTCCGAGGTCACTCTTTCAGCCTTGCGAACAGCACCCGCCACCAACGCCAATTCCGCAATTTGGACTATCTTTCTTGGAATACCTTCGCTTAGTTCTTGAATCCGCGTAATCGCTTGACCATTGAAAATATCGTCCTCTACTCCAGCCTGATGGAGTGCGAATTCAAAATAGTCTGCGGTTTGCCCCAAATCCCAGCTGGGCAAATCAATGCGAAGTTCACATTGGTCAAGGAACCATCGTGGGAGGTTGACAATTGCGTCGTCGTCGAGGCAAAGCAACATGCTCCAACCCGTTTGGGAGCTCCAAAGCTGCGAGATGGCTTGAAAAACATCTTCATAGAGGCCCTGCAAGTTATCGAAAAGTAGCACGGTTCTGTGACCAATTGCCGATTCTGCATACAGAAGGTCGTTGATCTTCGACCAACAATCTTGCTTGGGTGAAAGCCCCTCCTGAAACGGAAAAAAACTATTGAGAATGCGATTTGCTACAGTTTCACCGTCCGCAGAATGAAGGTCGACTATCGCCAGGTTTTCGCGATTGAATTGCGATTTCCTGGCTTTACAAAAGTATTTTAGGAAGGTGGTTTTTCCAACTCCGGACGGACCAAGAACTAAGCCAAGCCTTTTCTCTTGAGAAACAAGAAAATCGCTGCGAGCCAATGCCTCTTCGATCGTCCCACCGGTGAAAATGCCTCGGCCTGTTCGGTCCAGCTTGAATGGCGAACGACTCAATTTCCAATGTCGCAGATAACTCATCGATACCTTCCTTCCCAATTCAGTGCCATCTATTTTTTTGTTTCGATGGCAAAAATAATTACAACTTCATCCCTTCTCGGCACGTACCCATCGTCGTCTCCATCAAATCCGGAACCTCTTCAGAATTTCTTAAGCTATTTTGTAATTTTTCCTTAAGTAAAGGGCAGCTAATGGTCAGCGATCGGAATCCGCATTAAACTCGGTCAAATGATTGGTCCCATCTTCCAACGAGAATTAACTACCTTGCCTCGTCGAGGTAAGCATTTTGCCAGCAGAGTCGTATTTGCGATGATGTTGTTTGCAATCATTTGTACTACTTGGCTGTTGTTAGCTGGATTGCAACCAGTGCAAAATCCAGGCGACTTGGCTCGGTTTGGGGTTCTCATTTTTCAGCTTATCGCCCCCTTCCAGCTGATCGTTTTGCTTTTCATGGCAGCTTTGGCAGGAACCATTGCTGTGAGCCATGAGAAGGACAAGCAAACGCTGATTCTCTTGTTAATGACTTCTCAAACCAATACCGAAATGGTTTTAGGAAAAATTGGTGCAGGATTACTTGCAACCATGAACGCATTTTTCGCGTCGCTTCCAATTGTGTTTTCTGTGACTCTACTCGGTGGTGTATCCCTAGAGCAGGTATTTTCCTGTACGTGGGTGACCTGCTGTGCCTTGATTGTTAGTGCGACCCTAGGGACAACGATTGCTTTTTGGCGAGAAAAGACGTTTCAATCGCTGACAGTCACCATGTTAATTATTGCATTGTGGCTTGCGATGAGCGAGGTGATCGCGAGCGGCAAGGTGGGTTTTGTAAATCCCGGCATTGCAAAATTGCTCAGTCCGCTTCGAGCCATTATCGATGTAACACAACCGATTGCGTCCGAACCTGTGTTGCCATTTTGGATACCCGGCGGAAACGCGATGCTTTCAGGAATAGTCCTTCTTGGGATTGCATTGGCACTTTCCCTCCTCTCCATTCGTATGTTGCGAATTTGGAACCCTTCTCGGGAGCGACGAAGTGGGAATTTTGAGTCAGAGCAATCCGAAGGTGCGGTAGAGTCTGGCTTGCCGGCTGGAGCCCACATGCAGCCGGTCAAAGCTTGGAAAAGTCGAGCTCCGCGAAGGGTCTGGAACAATCCTGTACTGTGGCGGGAAATGCGGACTTGGGCTTACGGCCGAAAAGTGCTGTTGATTCGGCTTGCCTATTTGGCTTTCGGCTTAATGGTTGCGCTCGGAATACGGCAGTTCGTCCTGAACGGATTGGCGATTCAAGAAACGACCTATCAGGACGAGCTGGTTCCGACGACCGTTACCCTGCTTGCACCTTTTTTTGTCTTGTCGCTCATCATCATCAATGCACTCGCTGTCAATTCTGTTACCAATGAAAGAGACGGCGGGGCGCTGGATCTGTTGTTGGTAACTGAGATCACACCGCGCGAGTTCTTGTTTGGGAAGATTTGCGGCGTCATGTACGTAACTAAAGAAATGGTTATCGCTCCATTGCTCCTATGCTTTTATCTTTGGGCTCAATCAGCCTTGACCACAGAGAACTTGATTTTCACCTTGATCACTTTGATTGTTATGGATTTGTTTGTCACGATGTTAGGTATTCATTGCGGGATGATTTATTCTCAAAGCCGTGCGGCTATCGGAACGAGCATGGGAACTGTGTTCTTCCTGTTTTTGGGCGTTGCAACCTGCATGTTGATTATGCTCATGTTCCGAGGATCGTTCGGAAGGCAGCTTGCTCCCTTTTTGTTTATCATTTTGGGTGGCGGAATCGGTTTATATGTTGCACTTGGGAGTCGCAACCCGTCGCCCGCGATTACGATAAGCGCTTTCTTGCTCCCATTCTTGACGTTCTTTGCGATCACCAGCTTCATCCTACGGGACCAAGAGTTGGCGGTTTTCAGCGTCGTGTCCTTATCGTACTCGTTCGCAACCGCTGCGATGATGATTCCTGCTTTGAGCGAATTCGACTTTGCCTTTGGGAGATCCAGAACTGCCGACGACGAGTGATAAACTAGCCAATGCTAAATAGAGGAGTTTGAAGTTGTCGTTAGACGCTGCCACCTACGAAATTAGCTCACTGGCATGGATTCTGGTGCCGTCGGCTTTGGTTGGAATGCTGTGTCTCTCGGCGCTCTTCTCGGCCAGTGAAGCGGCGTTGTTCTCGCTGACCTCTGCTCAACGTCTTAAGCTGGATTCTTCGCGTCCTTCGGATCGTGCAATTCTGCGACTGCTGGGAAACGCTTCCCATCTTTTAACCTGCATTCTTTTGTGCAACCTGGCAATCAATATCACTTTCTTTGCATGCGCCAACGTCCTGTCCACTTCGCTAAATGGGCCTGGAGTTGGGGCGGGCTGGTCATTTCTATTTGCATTTGCAACGGTAGCAAGCGTCATCCTGTTCGGTGAACTATTGCCCAAAAGCGTGGGTGTTCTTGCCCCGCTCAAAATTAGTCGGTTTGTGTCTTTGCCGATGCTCGGAATCATGCGAGCCGTGCTGCCACTTGGAAAAGCGATGCATACCATCAACGATATCTGCCGCCGGCTGATTTGGCCTGGATTGGTTCCGGAATCTGTTCTCGAAACATCGGACCTCGAAAGGGCAATCGAGCTAAGCGAGACCGATTCAAAGATGATCGATTTGGAAAAGGGCATCCTTCAAAATACACTTCAGCTTTCCAATATTCAGGCGCAAGAGTGGATGCATCCCAAGAGCCAATTTGCGTCGATTGCCCTTCCTGCTTCAACCGAGCAATTGAAGGGATGGGTTTCGGAACAGGGTAACGAATGGTCCGACGATAGCAAACGTAGAATTGTCTTGATTCTGTCCCCTACCGAAAATGAAGTGACTGCAACTACCACTATCGAGCAACTTCGGCGAGCGATCGAAGAACGGAAAATCCCAGTGTCGCAACCTGCGCACTTCGTCCCTTGGTGCGCAAATTTGGCCAATGTACTTCAGCAGTTGCTTAAGTTGGATCTCAAAGTCGTGGTGGTCGTGAACGAACGGGGCGATACGATCGGTATTTTGTTCTTCGAAGATATCATGGAGGCCATATTTGCAAGCCCTTCCGCGGCCATCAATACAATGGGCCGACCATTGTTTGCAAAGACTGGCGAGGCGAAATGGGAGGTGACCGGATCGACCCGCATCAAACAATTAGAAAGGTCGCTCGGCATCAAGCTCCCTGAGACTCGCGACGCAACAATTGCGGGTGTCCTTCAAAGCCAACTGAGACGCCTAGCCCAAGTGGGAGACAATATCGCCTGGGGAACGTTTACCTTACAAGTCACCGAAGTACCCCGTCGCGGCGAAATGTACGTTCAGATTGCGAGTTCCGAAATTGACATAGCCGAGGACGAATCGGGGGGCATCGAATGATTGTCGCGATACTCGTCATCGCTTGTGCGGGATTGCTAAGTGCATTTTGCAGCGGAGTCGAAACAGGCCTCTATCGAGTGCCGAGAGTTCGATTGGTTTTGGATGCAGTGGATGGTTCGAGAGTTGCCCGCGGACTACTATGGTTAACCAATCACCCTGGGTTGTTCGTCTCAACGTTGCTGGTGGGCAATACTATCGCTAACTACGCTGTTCCGGTCGGCGTGGCGTGGTTCGTAGTCGAACTCTTCGGTTACGACGACGCCCGCATCAATATCGCCGTGAGCATTTTGACTACGCCGATTCTGTTTATTTTCTGTGAACTATTGCCGAAGAGTCTGTTCCATCAAATGCCGAATAGACTACTTCGAAACGCGGGCTGGCCACTGTTTGCACTGACACTAGTGGCATTGCCACTTACCTGGGTGCTTTACTTCCTAAGTCGATGGTTGCAACGAATTTTAGGCGAGGAGCCACTCAAAATTAGGCCTGCATTGGCACGCCGGGAGTTGCGACAGGTTCTCGAGGAGGGGGAGCAAGCCGGATTGCTTGAGTCAGTTCAAAGGGACTTGGTCCAAAATATGTTTGCTTACGGAAGCGATCCCATTTCCAGGTATTGCATGCCACTACGTGGACTTCGTACCGTGCAAATTGATCTGCCGATAGAAGAGGCCAAGCAGGTTCTACTTAAATCGAACCTACAAATTCTGCCGGTTCTGCATTCTCGAGACAAGCGACTGGTTGGATACTACGAGGCGACAGACTTGTTGTACACAATGGACCGTCCCAAGCTTCGAGCCGTATCCACTTTTGAAGAGAACGTCGGCCAAATCGCAGTCTTGAACAAGATGGTATCTCAAGACATTAAACTTGGCCGGATTGTGAACTCGACGGGCCAATTGGTGGGAGTTGTCCTCCGAGACCGACTGATCGCACAAATGATGCAACGAACCTAGCCAAGTCCACGCTTGACTACAGACTTGGCCTTGCGTTTTGTGAGGATGGGTAGAATGATAGACGGTTGGAAGACCTCTTCCAGCAATTGTCCTAGAAGGAAAACCAATGCCAATCTACGTATACGAAGTAATTCCATCCAGTGGAGAGGACGGCGAAACGTTCGAGGTACTACAGGGAATGAATGAACCACCATTGACGAAACATCCTGAAACGGGGTTGCCGGTACGCAGGTGTCTTGCATTGCCGTCTATTGCTGGCACGTGGTCGGATATGAAAGCCAGCACCAACCTTAGCGACAAGAATCTAGACGCAAAAGGCTTCACAAAGTACGTGAAAATGGGAGATGGTACCTATGAAAAACGAGCGGGTCAGGGGCCTGACGTGATCTCCGCAAACGATTAGTATGGCGGGCTGCAGTCTAGAGATGCATACCTAAGAATCCGCCTTTGTCTTCGAGAGTTCGTTCCATCTGCTGCAAGCGTTTCTTGGTTTGCTCCGGATCACCGACGCCAATGAAGCGATTGAATTCGACGATAACGGCATGGCTTACCGTTTCTTCAAACCATCGAACCACGTGCTGTTCAAGCCACGGACATGTCTCTTTATCGAGGGTAACTTCCAAGGCCGCATGACGCGCCTGCGTGTCCGAATCGTCGGTGAATACAACCCCTTCGAATTTAAAGGCGATCATCCCGTTACCTGGGTCATTGGTTACGAAGAAACGACAGGATGCATTGTGGAGGAAATAGGAATTGTGGGTTCCATGTTCAGCGATTGCAGACTTGATTCTCGCATATTTGGCAATTAGTCCTGGAGACGCATCCAAGGGTGGATCCAGTCTTGCCAGGCTTCGCAACGGCGTGCAATCGAATGAAATGTCGACAGGACGCGAGTTTGAACTATTGGTCTCAGCAGGCATGTTATTTCTCATGATCTCAATCGGCCTAAATCCCAAATGCCGCATTCAACAGTTCACGCTCTTCCAATTGGTGCGCTCGGAGTGAACCAGTGGATGGACTGGCTGACTCCACTCGCGAAATTCGCTCTAATTTGTGCCGTGCCAAAATCTCATCCCCCCACCGCATTTTGACATGCGTCCATGCACCCATGTTAGTCGGTTCGTCTTGGTACCAATAGACTGGCGTTCCTACCGGATAAGCACTCAAGGCTTCTACTACTTTGGCTGCTTCGAGCGGATAGAACTGTTCGATACGGACGAGCGCCACATCGTTGCGATTGAGCTTCGTGCGCTCGGCCAGCAAATCGTAGTACGCTTTGCCTGTGCTCATGATAATTCTTGACGTTGGCGAGCCCACTGGTCGATTATCGGGGATGATCTTTTGGAAATGACCATTCTCAATCTCATCTAACGTTGAAACACAAGCTTTATTTCGCAGCAAACTTTTTGGAGTCAAAACGATGAGTGGCTTGCTCCATTTCGACTTGGCCTGTCGTCGAAGCAAATGAAAGTACTGTGCTGGCGTCGATGGCTGTGTGACCTGAACATTGTGTTCGGCAGTCAACAGTAGGAATCGTTCGAGCCTAGCGCTACAGTGTTCTGGCCCTTGTCCCTCGAAGCCATGCGGTAGAAGCATGACCAATCGGCTCAAACGTCTCCATTTGTCTTCCGCACTAGTAATAAATTGGTCAACAACGCATTGAGCAACATTCCAGAAGTCTCCGAATTGAGCCTCCCAGGCTACGAGCCCTTCTGGGCAGTCGAGACTATATCCATATTCGAACCCAAGTACGGCAGATTCGGACAACGGACTATTGATTATCTCGATTCTAGCTTGGTTGGGTGCCAAATGGCCCAGCGGCATGTACTTGCGATTGTCCTCGACATCGTGCACCACGGCGTGCCGCTGAGAGAACGTACCTCGCTCGCAATCTTGACCAGATAGTCGAACAGGCTGCCCCTCCGACAACAGTGAGGCAAATGCCAATGATTCGGCCGTTGCCCAATCCAAAGGCAATTTTCCAGCCCCCATTTCGCGTCGATCCTCAAATTGACGCACCAGCTTTTTATGCAAGTTGAAGCCCTGCGGAACAGAACATGCAGCTCGAATCAGGTCGCCTGCAATCTGCTTTGGTATGGATGTCGTGACTTGGTGATCGACGGGCTCAGCACCTCCAAAGTAACCCGCCCAATACCCGGTGAGACTTTGAAGATCATGAACAAATGGCTCGGTCTTGGCGAGCTCAAACTCTCGCGACAATCGGCTGTGACGCACCTCTGCAATGGCGTCCGCCTCCAATCTGGAAAGCTCGTTCATTTCAAGCAAATGCTCAAGATAGCTTTCACGGACATTCTTGCGTTTATCGATGGCCGCATACATCAACGGCTGAGTGAAACGAGGCTCATCCCCTTCGTTGTGCCCCAACCGCCTGAAAGCATACATGTCGATGACAACATCCTTTTCGAACTCCTTGCGGAAATCCATAGCTAAGTTGACGACTTGTGCTACCGCCTCGGGGTCCTCGCCATTCACGTGAAAAATCGGTATTTGAAGCATTTTTGCGATATCGGTCGCATAGGTGCAACTACGTGCTTCGTCGGGCTCGGTCGTAAAGCCAATCTGATTGTTCAAGACAATGTGGAGCGTACCGCCAGTTCGATAGCCTGGTAACTCGCTCAAGTTTAACGTCTCTTGAACGACACCTTCACCGATGAATGCGGCGTCCCCATGGATCAGGATCGTCATGCTTTCCGTGCGATGCGTGTCTCCATCGCGGTCCTGTTTCGCACGGCATCGGCCTAACGCAACAGGATTCACAAACTCGAGGTGACTTGGGTTAAAGCACAACGAGATGTGCACTTTCTGTCCAGTGCTGGTTGTCCAATCGCTGCTGTATCCCATGTGGTACTTGACGTCACCACCACCGCGGAATAACTCGGGCTTTGGGTCGTCGAACGACCAGAAGATACTCTGAGCTCGTTTGCCCATAATGTTCGCCAAGACATTAAGTCGGCCTCTATGAGCCATCGCTAGCAAGACGCCATGAACTCCATGCTGTCCAGCTTTTTCCAGCGCCCGATCTAAAAGTGGAATCAGGCTCTCGGCACCCTCAAGCGAAAAGGTCTTTGCCGTCGCGTATTTCTTGCGAACGAACTCTTCGAAAATGGTGGCATCCGCAAGCTTCGTATAGATTCGAGTTTGGACTTCGTGAGAAAGAGTCAATCTGTTCTGCGTCGTCTCCATTCGACGTTGGAGCCAATCGCGAATGTTTCGATTGTCGATGTGCATGAACTGTGCACCAATGCTGCGGCAATAGGTGTTTCGCAGCTTTTCTATTATGTCCGCAAGAGTTCGGCCATTGGAGTACTCGAGCGTCGGCGATGTAAAGGGCCGCTTTAGATCCTCGTCAGTCAGTCCATGCGATTTAGGATCCAACTCCGGCGGTCCTTTGCGAGTCAAACCCAGCGGGTCGATCCTCGCCATTAGGTGCCCTCGCACTCGGTACTCACGAACCAATTGGTCTACTCGCTCCTGCATGCGAGCAAGCCACAGAACATCCGGCGCTGGCTCAATGGAATTATTATCGTTCCTTGAGCTGACCTCTAGTTGATCCGCAAACAATGCCTCTGATTGGGCCGCTAACGAGAATTCCTCGAAGTAGCGCTTCCAAACGTCAGATACGCTGTTCGGATCTTGAATGTATCGTACATATAAGTCGTCGATGTAATCGAGACTGTAAGTGTTCATTTCGTATCGCTTGCTAAAACAAGTGGAAATAATGAGCGAAATGGATCAGTCCAAACTCGCTGGTACTTGATTAAGCGATTCGCAATACCAAGGCAATGCCAAGGTTGCTTTTTGCTACCAAACCAACCGATGAGGCGCTGAAACCCGCCGCTACTTAATGGGGCGAGGATTCCCATTCTGATTGCCTCAGGTATGAGACAGCCGCATTATAGCTGGCAAGAGATTGGGGGGAACCTTGCTTCATCCGGATATTGCGTGAAATCTACTGGAAACAGCCCTTCGTCGATCGACTTCAAACCTCGGATCGTTAGCTTTAGCTCTCCCCTATAACCCTGCCGTCAAAGTAAGCCTAAACCGGATTCTCACCGCAAATTACCAAAATTCCCAAAAGACCAATGCCGCTCTCGTCGATAAAGGAAAAGCGTGAGGACGTCAACGCATCCACATTTTTGATCGATCAAGGAGGATCCACACAATGCCATGTCGTCGAGTTCACTCAGTGCGAAATAGACCAGTTCGGACATTGCTCCTGGTCCTATTCGTTGCTTGCTCTTCCCGTCTGGTCGCGCAACAGTCTGCAGACGGGCCAATCACACGGCTGAATCCTCCCAATCCCTTTCGACAGGGTCCCAAATCGCCAGTTCCAGATGGTCTCGCAACTCCTTCGGTAGATGTCATTCGATTGCCGAGTCTCCCGTCCCACAACGAGCGGCCGGTCGTTACCGCTATCAGCGTTTCGCCAATCGGTACCGTTCTAGCTGCAGCCGGGGACGATCACGCGATTCGAATCGTTGAATTGAAGACCGGAAAGATCACTGCCACGCTAACTGGACACTTGGACTGGGTTCAATGCGTTGAGTTTTCTCCCAATGGCCAGCAATTGGCTTCCTGTGGGAATGATGGAACCCTTCGGATTTGGTCGCTCGACTCAAATCCGAAGTTGATCTCCAAAAAAACGGTAACCCATTCACTGATGACCTTAACGTACCTGAATGACGAGTCCATATATGTAGCTGGATTCAGCAATCGGATTTATCGATACGACGGAGATCAACGAGATCTTTCCATCGTTCACGCTTGCGATTGCCGCGACATTCGATCGATCGTTACTTCCCCGGATCGAAAATGGATCGCTTTTGGCGGCCGCGATGGAGTACTGCGAGTGCGACGAGTTGATCTTGCCGAGCAAGCTCAAATTGAAGTACAAGACGGTGCACGCCATTTGGACTCAACGAACGAAAATGAAATAGCTGTACCCTTGCATTTCGACCGAATCAGAACACTCCAATTCTCCGAGGACGGAAGCCAAATCACCTCCGTTGGTGAAGACCGTCGTATTATTCACTACGACTTCATCCATCGCGTTGTTGTGGGGAAAACGGAAATCGGCGGCGGGAAACTACTTGGCCTTTGCCAACTCGAACCTCACCTGTTCGCAATTGCTAGCAGTGACAACACCATTCGCATTTTTAACGATGTCGACCAGCAAGTGCATGCAAGACTGGTTGGACATGACGGCTCCGTCAGCATCCTAAAACGCACACAAAAGTACCTGATCTCTGGAAGCTTCGATACAACGATTCGCCTTTGGGATATCGATCAAGCCATCGCATCAATCGACAAACAAGGCAGATACGTTCATCCCGTGGCTGCTCAATTTGAAGATTCCGGTGCCGGAGTCGATGTTAAGTAGAGTTACGTTTCAGGTCGACCAAATTGGCTAGCTTGAAACCAAATAGAAACGCACAACAACGCCACCTGCGATTCGCGGAGGATTGTCACCGTGTCCTGGAAACGAAGCATAGATCAATGGACGAGAAACTTGATCGCACGCTCGTTGACCCGTGGCAACTCCAGAAAACGCACCTCATCTCGCGGCGTTATAGCCGAAAAAACTAACGTGAGACTGCAAAACAAATCCTTGCGTCATTCGATTCTAGAATCCCTCGAATCGCGATTCCTTTTCGCCGTCGACCCGCTTTGGGTTGGCGGGGTCTATGTCGAGGAGGACAACGGAGGAGACGCGCATGGCGATTCTTTCTACGTCACCTTCCGAGGGGGCGCGGCTGGCACGCAACTTACACGTCTAGTTATCGACACCGATCAAGGATTGCCAGGGTTCTCCACAGGGGACAATCTGTTTGACACCGTCGACGGTGGACTTGGCGCAGATCACTCTTTTCCATTCAAATTGGAGTCGATGACCGCACATGCCTCGAACGCACGTGTCAGCGCAGAAGTCTCCGATGGCGGCATGCAGCTCGTTCTAACCTTCGAGAATTTCTTTGCGGGGGACAAGGTCAAATTTTCGATCGATGTTGACGAATTGCAGCGCTATCACAATGAACAGAACCCGGATGCAATCAATCCGAACGTCGACCCAATCACGTCTGGTGTCGAATTTGCCGACTCGAAGATCAAGGCCACGTTTATCGCTCCTCATTTTGAGAATGCGGCAACGGAAGGGAGCTTTGTAAATCTCTATGATCCGGTACTTGCATCCACCGGTTTGGACCTGCCATCGGACAATACAGCTGGACTGAGAGATCGAACCGCCGGTGCAGCTGCAACCGTCACGCAAATACCCAAACCGATTGAACTTTCAGGCACTGTCTACGTCGACAACAATTTGAATCTCACTCAAGATTCCGGCGAAGCTGGCATTGCAGGTGTTTCAATAACCCTATTCCGACTTGATAACGGGAACTACATCAGCACAGGCAATAGCACCACAACGGATCAGCAGGGACGTTACCAATTTGGACTCAATCTAGGGTTGGCTCCTGGAACGTACCAGATTCGCGAGACTCAGCCCCCAGGCTATCTAAGCGTTGGCGCCGTGCCTGGTCTATTGAACGGTCAGTCGCCCCTTGGCGCAACGGTCGCAGGCGACAAAGATGTTTTAACGAACATGCAAATCTTAGATGGCGATAGTCGCGGTACTCGATTGGATTTCGCCGAAGCACAACCGGTTCAAATCAGCGGATTCGTTTACCGAGACAACAACGACAACGGTCTACGAGAATCCGGCGAAACAGGTATCGGGGGAATCGATATTCAAATCGTCTCCATTGAGACCATTGCAAGTCTCGTTAGTCAAACTACTAAGACTTTAGCCAATGGCTCCTATAGCTTCATCGGGCTACCACCGGGTCGTTATCGAATCTCAGAAGTGTCACAGCCGTCTGAGTACTTCGACGGCAAAGAGACACCAGGAACCGTTCGGGGCCAATCACGAGGGACCAACCCAATCAATGACCAGATCACCGAAATTCGGTTAGATGGAAACGACGCAGGCATCGAGTTCAACTTTGGCGAAATTGAGCCGTCTTCCCTTTCGGGGCATGTCTGCGTTGCAATGCCTGGGTTCGACTGTTTTTCTACCCTGCCGAATTCCATATCGCCCCTGCCCGGCGTGAAAATTGATCTGGTGAATGCTTCCGGCGTCGTGGTCGCAACTACATTGACGGTGGCCGATGGAAGCTACCATTTCAATCGATTGCCAGCCGGCGTATACAGCATTGTTGAAACGCAACCTGCGAATCTTATCGACGGTTTATCGCGTTCTGGCGTAATCAATGGGATCTCGGTAGGAAATGCGCTGAGCGGAACTCGCATCGAGCAAGTTTCGCTCGGAGGTGGACAGAATGGAACCAACTACGACTTCTGCGAATTGCCCCCCTCCTCACTCTCGGGTCATGTGTACCGAGACGACAACAATGACGGCGTTCGTCAAAACTCCGAGCCATTGCTCCCTGGCGCAACAATTCGTTTATTCGATTCGACAGGTGGGTTATTAGGCGAAGTCGCGACTGACGCTCGAGGATTCTACCAATTCACGTCCCTTCGCAAAGGCACCTACCGAATAGCCGAAATTACGCCTAGCGGTTACCTCGATGGAAAGGAAAGCATTGGAAGGATCGCCGGACGGCTCGTGGGTGAATTCGATGGAACCGATGCGATCAAGTCGATCGTGCTTCCATCAGGCATGGACGGCATTGACTTTGATTTTGGTGAATTGCTGCCGGCTAGTATCGCTGGAAACGTATACGAAGATGCGGATGGTGACTGCGTTCGAGATCCCGGTGAAGTCAATCTCTCGGACGTTTTGATCGAATTGATCAACGCACAAGGAGAAGTCGTCGGGACGACGCGAACCGATGTTGCCGGATACTACCAATTTGAAAGCTTGATTCCAGGGGAGTATACACTTCGCGAGCAACAACCATCTGGCTACATCCAAGGGGGCCAGATGGCAGGTAGCGCAGGTGGCAACGCAACCATTTCCGACATCATTTCGGCCATTGCATTGGGCGCCGGAGTTAAGGCAACGAACTACGATTTCTGCGAACAGCGTGTTGCATCTCTCGAAGGCAAAGTCTTTGCAGACCTAAACGAAGATTGCTTTTTTGACCTGAATGAGTCGCCAATTTCCGGCGTCAGAATCGAATTGTTAGACGAGCAGGGCAAAGTCATTGAGACTACCTTGACGGATCTTCAGGGCAACTATCGCTTTATCAATTTAAAGCCGGGTATCTATTCCGTCCGAGAGATTCAGCCTACTGGATTTTTTCAAGGTGGCCAAATGGCACCTGAGGGTGTTGCCGATACGAGCACTGTTGATTTGATCGCCCGGGTTTCGCTGCGTTCGGGTCAAAGCGTTTCGGAATTGGATTTCTGTGAGGTTCCTCCGGCAACAATTGCGGGCTTTGTATTCCAAGATGGAGCACCCATCGAAACCGCGGATGGAACGCCTCCCGTGCATCTCAAGGGATTGAGAGATGGAATTCGAAATGAAGGGGACGCACCCATCGGCAATGTGGTGCTCGAACTGCGGACTCGGACTGGACAACGTTTAGCGTCGAAGAATGCGATGCCGGGCATTTATAGTGGCGATACGATCCGAGTGGTCACGGACAGCAACGGGTACTATGAGTTTCGCGGATTGCGTCCAGGTGCCTATCACGTTTATCAAGTTCAGCCGAGCGGGTATTTCGATGGCCGTGACACGGCCGGATCCATAGGCGGCTTTGCAATCAACGTCGAAGATATCATTACGGATCTCGATACGCAGAACATCATTGAACTACTGGCACTGGATTCAGCTACGAGCCCCGGTAACGACGCAATCTTGATGATCAATTTGCCAGCTGGTGCACGGTCGATTGAGAACAACTTCAGTGAAATTGTGGTTACGAAAACGCCGACGGTGAAGCCGCCCACTCCACCTGCTCCGCCGCCACCCGTGACCCCGCCTCCATTCAATCCTCCCCCGGTGAACGGATTTGTTTCACTGCCTTTCGAACGCATCCTTGTTATTCCGCCATTTGAATTTGGTCACACTGATATTCCTGCGGCTGGCTATACCGTCGAATACACGTGGCACTTAAGCGTGATCAATGCCGGCGAGCCGCGAGGACATCAAGATGAAAAAACCGTGGGTCGCGAACGTGTCGCGAGTTCGACCAAATTGCTCAACGCAAGCCAATGGACCATCGATTCGTTAGATCGAGGTCGATGGGTGATCGTTTCGACCACCAAGAATAAGCCGGCGAGACTTACGCGGGAAGCCTTCGATATCGTGGGAGCCAAACAGCTGGCCGGTGACTTCAACGGTGACGGACGGGATGAACTGGCGCTGTTCAAGGACGGGGAGTGGTTATTGGATATCAATGGCAACGGAGTTTGGGATAAAGGGGATCTATGGGCCAAGCTTGGTGAAAAAGGGGATTTGCCTGTTGTCGGTGATTGGGACAACGACGGAAAAGATGATATCGGAATCTTCGGGCCGGAATGGGATGACGACGAACAATCCCTTGATGTTGAGCCTGGCTTACCTGATCCCGAGAACAGGATGGTATCGATCCCTAAGAACTTACCACCACGGGAAAAAGTAGCTGGCCGGGATCGACTCATGCAACGTAGCGTCAGCGGTGATCCACGCTCAGACGTGATCGACCATGTGTTTCGTTTTGGTGGCCATACCGATCAGCCTGTCGCCGGAGACTTCAACGGCGATGGTGTCTCAACCCTCGGCGTTTTCAATAATGGAAAGTGGCGAATCGACGTCAACGGCGATGGACGCTTTAGCGAAGCGGACGATTCGTTTTTTGATTTTGGGCAAAGTGGCGACATCGCCGTCGTTGGCGACTTTAATGGCGATGGCTTGGATGAGGTTGCCGTCGTTCGAGGAAGAGATCTGATTGTGGACAGCAACGGCAATGGCAAATTGGACGCGACCGATCGCGTGTTTGAAATTGAGGGCGAGGCAGGCCAAGTGGTGGTCGGCGACTTCAATGGGGACGGTGTCGACGAAGCCGCATTCTATTCATCGTTGCACGGACTAACCGAGCCAGAAGCCCGCACCGCGACGAGGTAATGCGTAGGATGGCCCCCTGGGCCGTGCGAATCTCAAACGGTAGTAATCGTGTAAAGAGACTGATTCTGCTTCACACTAAGAATCAGGCAGAAAAATGGCAGGTAAAAAATGAGGCCGAAGACTTGGTTGTTTTGATTCCTACATGCCGATGGAATTCATCTTTTACCAATCATCTTTCTGCCAAATCGAATTCTGCTAGCGCTGCTGCTGAAATCTTTTCAATTCATCTTGGCTCAAATTGCCGGATTTGCTAGAGCCTATCACTGTGAAACTAAGTTTAAAAAGCAAGTGATCGCAGGAGGCGGCCGACCATGATTTCTGCCACTTGGCTATCGCCCTTCGGCTAATGTTTGATTTCAATCCGAGACTGTGCATAATTGCTTACCCCGGATGACTATCTGTGTAGAATGAAAGAGAGCAAGGAATTTCAATCGGTCTGATTCATTCAATGGAAAAGGACAACTCCCACAATGTCGGCAGTCCAAATCTCGAATACAAAGGCTTATGAACATGGAATGGTTTCATCTACTTTGGAGCATCGGCTCAAAGAGCTAGGGGACATTCCAACCAATCGTGTCCTACAGCATCCGCAGCCAGGAACCGCAACGCTGGACGATTTAAAGCGCGCTAACGTGACTTCGCAACATTTGTGCGAGCTGGTCGATCAAACATTGGTGGAGAAAGCGATGGGATACAAACAATCGGTGGTCGCGATGACGATTGGCCGACTCCTCGGATTATTCGTGTTCACGAATAAACTCGGTTTGATTTCGGGGGCCGATGGCTTCTTTCGGCTCCATTCGACGACCCGAGGCCCTGACGTTGCTTTTGTTAATAGGAATCGCTTACCACAGGGTAAGCTACCAACCGATTCGTATCCTGCGATTGCTCCAAATCTTGTCGTCGAGGTCTTGAGCGAAGGTAACACACGAGGTGAGATGAATCGCAAACGTTTGGAGTACTTCCATGCCGGTGTCCAAATGATTTGGATCGTCGACCTGGCCAATCGAACCGTCGCTATTTATCATTCCAGTTCATCATTTCGCGTCGTGGGCGAAGAAGACTTGATCACCGGTGAAGACGCACTTCCAGGCTTCGAGTGCAAGGTTCAGGATTTCTTTGTGGACCTGGATCAAATCGAAGCTCAATAAACGAACGTAACTCCCCACATGCTCGACACCTCCGTAAGCTTTCTGGAACGAATCGCCTCTCGAAATCAAGAAGAGGACTGGAATCGTTTGCTCAGCATTTACAGACCATTCATCGATGACAGCACCATTCGTGCCTGGCACCTATCAGTAAGGAGCAAAGGACTTTTGCCCGTGTGTGGCACGCTCTAAGGTACGAAGGGCGGGGGAATCGCTAGTAATTCCGGCTCACGCCCACGCTTCGCATTGGGCGTGCCACACTAAAGGGTCGAAACATTTCGCTACAAACTGGGAAGATCTCCTATTGCTTTAGCCTCAATGAATAGCATGCGTAAATGCAAAGTGAATCGTACCGGTCGAAATCTTTTCAATTCATCTTGGCTCAAATTGCCGGATTTGCTAAAGCCTATCACTGTGAAACTAAGTTTCAAAAACAAGTGATCGCAGGAGGCGACCGACCATGATTTCTGCCATGGACATCAGCACGAGCGCATTGGTAGCTCAGCGAGTTCGACTCAATACCATCTCCGGCAACATTGCCAATATGTCGACTTTGAAAAACGAGGCGGGCGAGAATAAGCCGTACCAGCCTCGATTCGTTGTCTTCGAAACGGGTGAGGAACAAGCGGAGGGTGGAGCCGCTGGCGTTAAGATTGCCAAAGTACAAATCGACGATTCGGAGCCGCTCTATCGATTCCAACCTGACCATCCTCTGGCGGTCACCGAAGGCAAATGGAAGGGCTATGTTGCTTATCCCAATATCGACATGAACGAGCAGTTTGTCGATGCCTTGGAAGCCTCTCGATCCTATGAGGCCAACATCGGAGTGATGGAAGTCACCAAAGGCCTGGCTAGACAAACGCTAAGCATTTTGGCATAGCCAACCGTAGCATGGCCCCCTGGGCCGTGTTCGAAAAGAGTAGCATGGCCCCCCGGGCCGTGTTCATTGTAGTTGTCAGCCTGAAACCAGGCTGACCTACGTGTTTCCATCCATGCAAACATTTTTAAAAACACCAATGCAAATCCGCCCCGAATCGATGTTGGCTCAGCATGCCGAAAAAGCTATGCGCTTGCTACAACGCTCTACAACACAATTCGATGGTGCGACGCCCAAGACCGCAGGAGTCGGCAACCCATTTACCGAAATGTTGGTGGGCAGTGTGGCCAAGGTCAACGACATGCAGATGTCCTCTCAAGGACAGATGGAGCAGTTGCTGACCGGCGGCGACGTCAACCAAGCCGAAGTCTTCACGAGCGTGCAAAAAGCCGACATGTCCTTCCGACTGCTGGTCCAAATTCGGAACAAGCTTATGGATGCCTACCAAGAACTCAACTCGATCCACGTTTAATCGATGACCAACCCAACGAATCCAAGTGCCGGTAAATGAATCAGCTCAATCTATTCATGCAACAGATGCAGTCTCTCTTTGCAGGGATGACGTCGCAGTCGAAATTGATGGCGATACTGCTTACCGTCGGAATCGGGATCAGCTCTGCCTACTTGATCCAAGGTGCAGCGACCGGAAATGGCGCAATGGTATATCTCTTGGACGGCATGGTTTTCGATGATGAGGAGTTGGTGAGAATTCAATTTGCCCTTGGCAATGCCGGACTTCGAGGTTGGGAAACCGCTGGGCACCAGATTCGAATTCCCAAATCCTCGAGCGACGCATACTATAAAGCGATCACGGATGGTAAGGCCGTTCCAGCCAGGATGGGAAGTGCCCTCGAGTCGGCGCTCAATAGCAATAGCTTTCTAGAATCGACCAAGACCACCGAAGCCAAGCATTTGGCGGCGAAGCTCAAGGACCTCGGAAACCGAATCAAGGCAATGGACCCTATGATTCAAGACGCGTTTGTAACCTACGACAACGAGCGAATGGGATTCTCCAGCGACAAAATGAAAGTCGCAAGTGTGGCCATCAAAACGCGTGGCGGAAAAGAGTTGCCTGGAGAAATGCGGCTTGGAATCATTACCTATATTGAAAAGTCATTTGCTGGACTCAAGCAATCCAACATTATCGTTGTCTGCAACGGTATACCGACTCAAACATCAGATGATCCGGCCGCCATGCAACAATCAAAATACTATCAACTAAAGTCCCAACAAGAAGAGAAAATTAAGCGGGAGGCCGAGCGATTGCTCGTGGACTATGGAACTGTCCGAGTAGGCGTCAACGTCGAAATCGATCCAGTTGCAAGTGAGAAATCGGAAAACCTTACTTTGAACGAAAAACCGGTCAAGATTCAATCGGTTTCGAGCAAGAAAGACGCCAAGAATCAACGCATGGGTACGGGCGGCAAGCCAGGAACGGAAACGAACTCATTTGCCAACAAAGGTCAGTCGATCAATCAGACCCCGGATCAAAATAGTGAGACCAAAGAGCAATCGGAAAGTGAAAAACTAGTCACTGGCAGCACAGTGACCCAGACGGAAAAAGTTGGGCTACAGACCAAATTGGTTTCGGTTTCCGTCTCGATTCCATCCTCCTACTATCGCAAAGCGGCGATTTACAAATGGCAGGAGGCGAACCCAGGAAAACCAGTTAAAGAGTACCCGGAAATGACTTCGAGCGAACTAACTGCAATCCAGACGGAAACAGAACGAAGTATTCAAAAGAAGATCAACGCAATACTGCCCAAGGTTTCTGCAGGTGAAGACAAATCGCCAAGGGTAGCCGTTGAGTCCTATCAAGACATGCCAGTACCAGAGCCACCAGCCATATCCTTTTCCGAACGCACACTGGAGTGGTTGTCGCAATCTTGGCAAACCCTTGCACTCATAGGGTTGGTCGGGGTTGCTTTGATTTCTCTTCGTAGCTTTGCCAAGACCATTCCTTCGGCCAATGATAGTGATTTTGAGCGTGGTTTTGATTTGCCGTTAGATGACGCGTCCGATATCGATCTAAGTTCACTTACAGACGAAGAGAACGACGCGTTTGACACGCAGTCGCAGACGGAAAACGAATCGGCTCCTCCACGCCTTCGAACCACTGGCGGCGACATCAAGAACGATCTAACAGCCATGGTTCGCGAAAATCCAGATGCTGCCGCAACGATGCTTCGCAATTGGATCACCGAATCGACGTAGTCCATGTTGGGTTACGTTACCTTACACTGCAAAGTTACACCCGGCAGGTGTAACCTACTGTAGGTCACTCTTGCCGAGAGTGACTTTGCGCTGACAAAGCCGCTTCAAAAATGCATCGCACGGCCCAGGGTAAGCTACAGCTTCACACGGCCCAGGGGGCCATGCTACTGGATTTGAGGGTGTACAATGAAGGTCGCTGATATTCACCGCCCACGTTCCAATTGCAGTCCGTCCTAGAAATAGAGTTACAGAATCAGCTCAGAAGATGTCGAGGAAATCAATCCCTATGCATCGCCAGGGCTGACCAGGCTAGAGGCGGATGCCCCTACGTCGTCGGTAATTCAAGTGCAATTCAGCGGCGACGTTACAGAACGCAATTTGGAGCAAGCGTATTCAATGTTGTTCTTCTTGCCATTTCTAAAGGCGCCCTTTTTCCTACTAGCCGCGTGTGCGTTCGTCTTGTTCGGCAGTCTAAGGATGTTTTCATTCTCCTTGGGACTTGCATCGGCTGTAATGTTTGTCGGTGCGGGCCTTGCTTGCTTGATTTATTGGTTTGTCTATGTTGAACGGAGGATTAGTCGGCTTATTCAAAACCGTCCATGGCTTTTGGGTTCGGTTCATGGCACATTCTCTGCGGCCTTTGTGACCATTTGGCACCGAGATTTTGGGATGCAGTTAGTCAGTCAAGATTTACCTGGCCACCTCTGCTTCAATTCGTACGTTGTGCGTGCGGACAAGCGTCCGTTTGCAATCGTGCCGAGCTCTAGTTTCTATGAAAGCGATTGGCATTTTGTTCTTGATACGCTCGCACTCTTGCAGCCTGGTTTCTTGATCCCTATACCACCACCAAGCGGTTCGCATGTTTGTACCTTGTTAAGCGAACGGCTAAATTTTTTGGAGACAAGGCTACGTGGCTACCATTGGTCGCCAAGCGAGGGTGGTGCATCCTGGGTGGTTGCTGCGGTCTTAACCTACTGCGTCTTGATTGCTTTTGAAAATGCAGTTCCGATGTGGCTGGTGTTTGCCATGATTCCCTCCTTGGTTTTGGTGTTCTTCCTTTTTCGAGTTACCCTATGGACCTGGCATACCAATTGGCAGTTCGCAAACGATTCGCGAGTTTATTTTTCGGTCGCAGAAGCTGAGAAGGAAACGGAAAAGGACCACACTGTAAGCTGGTTCGATGGCGAAGTGGTATTTTGGTGTGTTGGACGAATGTGGATTCATTTCCCCGTTCGGTACGTCGAGCATGTACGCGTCGGTTATTCTGCGATTGAGTTCCGCGCTCGTGGCATGGACTTGATATTTCACAGAGAAGGGTTCCAGAATCACGCCGCCTGGCTGGCCGCCTGTGAGACAGCGGGAAAGATAGGGGAAATGGCTAAAGGTCTAAGGCCTAAGGTTTAAGGAAGGCGGATTCAAAAATTACAGCAGTGTCGAACGGCACGGAGTGCCGAGCTACACTTCCGCCTTTAGACTTTAGACTTTAGCCTTTTTCCATTAACATATACCGGATGAGCATCGCAGAAAAAAGCAACGAATTCGTTCCCGCGGTTGATGTAGCTCCATTATGGATCGGCAACTTATGCATTGACCCACCTATATTTCAGGCCCCGATGGCGGGCTATACGAATTTCGCCTTTAGGCAAATTGTTCGAGAATATGGTGGCGCAGGTTTGCAGGCTACCGAAATGGTCAACGCTCGCGGGTTTGTTTGGCTAGATGAACACGACTGCGAACACCCTGATCGATTGTGGGGTGTGAAGGATGAAGCGCGTCCGCTGGCGGTTCAAATTTGGGATAACGATCCTGAAATCATGGCCAAGGTCGGAATTCGTTTGGCACAAGAATATGGAGTCAGTGTCGTTGACATCAATTTTGGCTGCCCGGTAAAGCAAGTAACGGAGAAAGCTCATAGTGGCTCGTATTTATTGCGGGATCCCGAACGCATGTATGCCATCATTTCGAGACTGGTCGAAGCATGCCATCCCACGCCCGTTACCGCCAAGATTCGACTTGGGTGTACTCGAAAAACAATGAATCACATTCAGGTTGCTCAGACAGTTGAGCGAGCCGGTGCATCTGCATTGACCGTTCATGGTCGAACGGCCGAAGATTTCTTCAAGGGCTCCGCAGACTGGAATAGCATTGCCGAAATCAAACAGCACTTGGAGAAAATACCGTTGATTGGAAACGGCGATCTTCAAACACCGGAGCAAGTGGTTCATGCCTTTAAACACTACAAAGTGGATGGTGTCATGATCGCTCGGGCCGCATTGGGCCGTCCATGGCTGTTCGCACAAGCGGCCGCGGCCTTGGCAGGCAAGCCGATTCCGCCGGAGCCAACACTTGAGGAACAACGCACTTGCATGCTGCGACATTATGATCTGGTCGTCGACCGATTCGGACCGCAAAAGGGGACCATGCTGATGCGCAAGTTTGCATGCTGTTATGCGCAGAGCAAACATGGTGCACGCCATTTCCGAACCCATGTCGTTCGAGTTGAGACGCAGGAACAGTTTTATGAAGTGGTCGAAAAGCATTTTCCGCGTGAACTGGATGGCTCAAATGCCAAACCGAATGCAGTGGAAATGAACACTTCCGACGCAGAATTGGAATCGCGTAAGGAGTCGGAATCGTGTGCTGAATCTGACCAAGACTGCTGCGGATAACATCCATGTCAACCATACCCACAAGTCGATATCTCGATTCGGCTGCATTGTCGAGGCTCGAACGGATGAGGTTTACAACCCATCGGAGAGTCGAAGGGGCTTACAGTGGTCGCCATATTTCAAAGCGATTGGGTGGTTCGGGAGAGTTTGTGGACTATCGCGAGTACACGCCAGGTGACGATTTGCGTCGAGTGGATTGGAAAGCCATGGGGCGGATGGGGCGAGCCTACCTCAAATTATTTCAAGACGAAACAGATTTGAACTGCCTGTTGCTGATCGATAGCAGCGGGTCCATGCTTCAAGGTGCGAAATCGCCGAGAAATCATGAGGGGTCTAAACTGGAATGGGCCCAATATTTTACTACTGCCCTTTCCCATTTAATTGTTTTGCATCGAGACGCGGTTGGCTTGGCCTCCTACGTTGACAATGGCGTAGTTTATTTGCCCCCGTCGTCAGCGAATGCTCAACGTGTCGTGTTGCATCAAGCCATCCAAGATCTTTTTCCACGGGGAAACACCCATTTGAAAGAAATCCTGAGCGACCTGAATTTGCGTGGAAAACGGCGTGGAGTGATGATCATTTTAAGTGATTTCCTTGTGGATTCGATGGAACCGGTGTTATCCAACTTGAGGAAATTCCGAATGCGAGGCTGGGAAACAATTGCCCTGCATCTAGTCCATCCAGACGAGCAAAAATTACCCTTTGGAAATGCATTTAGGTTCGTTGGGCTGGAATTTGACGGATTCGTCAACTGCATGACCTCTCAAATTCGAAAAGACTACGAGGACCGTTTTCAAAAGCACCTGGAAACGACACGCTCGAGTTTGCTCGGGGTGGGGTGCAACTACCATTTTGTATCGACTGCGACTCATTATCTCGACGTTTTGCGGTCTTTTTTGATTTTTCGAGGCTGAGGTGAGATTTTATAGGGCATTTGCCGTTTGGAAGCCTTAGCCACTCTCGCCTTAGACGGAATAAACCCTACTGTTTACCAGGATGAAGGGTCGCAGGAGTGAAATAATCCAATTGTTCAACTTTGAAGACCACGAACGGTTGGGAAGGTTGCCGATAACAACTCTGGATTTTCCGTTTGAGACACGCGCAAATCCTCCGTTGGATGAATAGAATATGCCTGGAGCCAGCAGCATGCCGGGCGTGGAAATGGATAGATCGCTTTTCATCGTGTTCGCTTCTCGTAACCGGTATCTCCTATCCATATGATCGCACAGAGTTTTAGTGCAATGGCGAAAACACGAAGCGATTCGAGTCAGCTACGTGCTCGTCAACGACTTGGGAAATACCGAATTGAACGCCGCTTGGCTCAGGGTGGCTTTGCATTTGTCTACCAAGCTCTCGATACGATCGAAGGCGTTCGAGTTGCGCTCAAGATGCCGCACCAATACAATGTGACAGCGAGCATGCTCGACAACTTCCATCGCGAAGCCCGCTTAGTCGCCAAGCTGGATCACCCGAATATACTTCCCTTAAAAGATGCTAGTTTTATCGATGGCCGTTTTGTCATTACCAGTCGTTTGGGTGAGAAGACGCTTGCCTGTCGACTGCGCAATCGTATTTCGTTCGACTCTGCATTGCTGTTGATTGAGCAAATGATGGACGGCGTCGCATACGCGCATCGCAACAAAATCATTCATTGCGATATCAAACCTGAAAACATGATTCTGCTTCCGGATGGAAGGCTTCAGTTGATGGACTTTGGGATTGCCAAGGTTGCACAACACACGATTATGAAAACGATGATCGCATCTGGGTCAGGTACAGTGGGCTACATGGCGCCAGAACAAGCGATGGGACGTCCGAGCGCACGCTCCGACGTCTTTTCCATAGGGCTTATCGCTTACAAAATCCTTACTGGTCGTTTGCCCGAATGGCCCTTTGATTGGCCGCCGGCTGGATATGCGACTTTGCGACGCAAGGCCCATCCGGATTTGATCGCAGTCATTAGACGAGCACTCGAGTTAAGGCCGAGTAAACGATTTCGGGATGCGAATGATTTGCTGCGTGCGTTCCGAGTGGTCAAAGTCAGATCCTTGAAATTTGCTCATCGACATCGTGCTGGCACAAACGGCAAGGCAACGTCGTAGCGAGCATGTCGTACGATCAGTTAGAGCTCTTTTTATTTGGCGCCGCAGTAGTCCTGGATAGCGCGCTGCTCATGATGGTTTTCGAACGCATCAATCGTCCGTTCGTAGCACTGTGGCTAAAAGTGCTCGTTGCGGGAACGGTAGCTTTTCACCTTGGAATTTTCGGACGGGTAATGATTGCCAAGATCGATCAGCCTGAGGCCATGCTATTCGACCACTTCTTCATGTGCATCCTGGTTACGGGACTTTTCCTGTTGCCCTCCGGAATGCTCCACGCTTCGGTTCGTATTTCACACACCCATTTCGAGGCAAAACCTTTTCTAGATCGACGCTATGGACTTCTCTATCTGCCGCTACTAGTAATTCCATTCGCTTGTGGGTCGATATTGCAAAGTAATCATCGCAATCTAATAGATTCCATTGCTGGGATCATCCCAATCTATATTGGATGGCTTTTTACTGCTAACATCGCCGCGATGTTCTTTTTTATTTGGTTTCGGCAAACGAGTGACTGGTCGATCCCATTCCTAATAAGGCTGGTTGGATCGTTGTGCGCAATTTCTGTTGGCGCGGCATCCTATGGTGTTTTTGCAAACAATCCATTTTGGGAAAAAACGCTTCGCTTGCCCGTCTGCCTGTCCCCCTTGGTGCCCGAAGGCTTGTTCGTATGGTACGCGCTAAGGCATCGAGTGTTGCCTTTAGTAATGGATCGTAGTCTGGTATATGCATCCACATTGATTCTCATACTTTTGTTTCATCAATTGGCAATTGACCCAATCATTGCCACTGTGAAAGAAAGAACCAAAGTTGATTTGCATCTCGTCGAAGCCATCATTTTCATCGGTATGTTCGTGCTAATCCCGCCGTTAAGAATGCGATCTCGGGAAGCGTTACGATATCTTTTCAGCACCAACGTCTTTCACGTACGCGACGCGACAAGACTTCTTTCGTTGAGCCTGTCGCAACAAGCAAATTTGGAACCGGATGCACTGGTTCAGTGGTTTGCAAACGAGCTAGCCGACAAACTGGACTTGGACAAGGCAGTAATCATGATCGAGCATCCAACGGGGCTTCATTCGAAAGACATAGCCATTGTATCGCAGAAGTCTGTGATCGTTGCAACATCAGCAAGCCAGGAGGTGGACAACAGCCATGCGTATTGGCCAATCCTCAAAGCCGTGCAAATACGAGATCGTCTGGAACGGGACGTTGTCTTGCCTAGAGTCGACAATTCTGAAGCAATCGATGAAATCGTGGTCAACGCTGCCCAAGCCATGGTGCGACAAGGTTTTCTTCTTGCCTTTCGGCTTTCATTCCAATCCGTGCACGGCGCAGTCTTGTTGGGTGATCGGCGCAGAAAGGATAGACTCGCCGACGAACAGCTAATCTCGATCTCCTTGCTCTGCGATCAATTGGCGGCGACTCTTGCGAACAAGAAGGAGTCCATCCTTCGGTTTCAAGTTGAACGCCGAATGATGCAAAACGAAAAGCTTTCTACCTTGGGCTTAATTGCAAGCTCCTTGGCACACGAGTTGCGAAATCCGCTGTCCTCGATACGCACTATCGCTTCCTTGACGAAGGAGGAACTCGGACCAGATCATTCCAATCGACAGGATCTGGAAATTATCGTGGCGGAAATCGACAAACTCTCTCAAACGACCAGCAGGCTGTTGGAGTCTGCAAGGCCAGCAGACAGTAACAACGACTCTGTTGCTCCGGATGGCGTGATTAGCAAACTACTTGTTCTTTTAACACCTTTAGCACGGCAGTTGCATGTCGACGTTCGTCCAATTCTGAATTGCCCGGAGGTCGAGGTAAGAACCACGGAAGTGGCCATGAGCGAAGTGTTTTTCAACTTGATTAAGAACGGAATTGAAGCGGCTACCGGTCGCCCGGATGCGTGGATACTAATCGAGTCGATGATGTTGAACGAATCGACGGTATGCGTTGCCGTTTCCGACAACGGCCCTGGTATCGACAAAGCTTTGCAGAATACACTCTTCGACCCATTTGTAACCGGCAAAGCCCATGGAACAGGGCTCGGGCTCTTTGTGGTAGCAGATCGCATTCGAGAAATGAATGGATCTATTGAGTGTTGTAGTCCAGCAAACAATTCCATTCCAAAAATGACGCAATTTCGCGTAATAATGCCCGTCGTCGGTCGATGAATTCATGCAGTCGAGTCGCAAAACCCCTTATGCGAGCAGCAGGAGTTGCTTTACCGTAGCTTGGGCCCCTGGCCCGAGATTCGCACGGCCCAGAGGGCTACCGGTAGTTTTCAGTCTGCCACTCGCCGTAAGCAATAATTTGCCACACAGCTAGCTGATTAATTTAATCTAGCGACAACCGCGATGCAGTAGACCACCTAAGCATGATCGCTTTGGTGCACAGCTCGATACCACAGGAGCACAAGTTCGAACTGGTGCTGGTCGGCAGGTTCGAACAGGAGCGCAACGACGAACCGGCGCACAGCTACGAACGGGAGCACAGCGACGAACCGGCGCACAGCTACGAACGGGAGCACAGCTACGAACCGGAGCACAAACACGCACAGCTGGTGCACATACGCTTATAGTCGGTGCACATACGCTTACAGTCGGAGCACAGGCCGGCATCGAATAGCTGATCGATGGAGCGCTCATGCACGAACCGCAAGAGCTAACTGCACCGCACGAGCTAGTTTGTCCGCACGAGCTAGTTTGTCCGCATGAGCTAGTTTGACCGCATGAGCTAACCAAACCACAAGAAGAAACCTGCGACGCACAAGGGCTGCTGCATGACGAAGGGGCATTACAACCCTTAGACGCACATCGACCGAATATACCCGCTTGAGCAGACGAGGAAACAAAGGTTCCCGCTGCAACCGTTAACAACATCAAAACGAAACGCATGAAATCTGCCTCCAGGAGAGTTGAATTAGATAAACTGGGTAAAATGTACAGCAAAAAGGCAAATGCTAGTATACCCCTCTGTAGATAGGTCTAAAAGCCGGTGGGATTGAGAAATACTGCAGGATTGTCCTGCTAATACCAGTGTTTTCGTTGCTCGCCAATAAAGGGGTCTAATGATACGATAACACCTAGGGCGATTTTCGGGGAACTATAGGAATAAAGCACTTTGGAAATGAATCGATACGACTATGACGTAATCGTTGTCGGAGCTGGCCATGCTGGTACCGAAGCTGCTGCGGCAGCCGCTAGGCTCGGTGCGAGAGTCGCTTTGCTTACCGGAAATCTGGACACAGTCGGTCAAATGAGTTGCAATCCAGCCATCGGTGGGGTCGCCAAAGGTCAAATCGTTCGCGAAATCGACGCTCTCGGCGGCCTGATGGGCGAGACCATCGACCGGACTGGCATCCAGTTCCGAATGCTCAATAGCCGAAAGGGTGCAGCCATGCACTCCCCTCGCGCGCAGGCCGACAAAAAAGGCTATCAGTTCGAAATCAAAAGACGAATCGAAGAAACGCCAAACCTCGATCTGCGACAAGAATTGGTCGAAGATCTTCTAACTGAGAACATTGATGGCCAGGAACGCATTGTTGGTGTGCGGGTGCGTGGCGATGCAGAATACCACGCAAGAGCAGTTGTTCTCACCACCGGCACTTTCCTGCAAGCCGTGATGCATACCGGCGAAGCGAAAACGGCTGGTGGTCGGGCTGGAGAGGGAACTACCTCGGGCATCAGCCAAGCGCTGAATCGATTGGGCTTTCGCGTTCAACGCTTTAAGACGGGAACTCCAGCCCGCCTTAATGGTCGAACGATCGACTATTCCAAGACCCAAGCGCAACCGGGAGACGAATCACCTCAGCCATTTTCCTTTATGACGCATTCGCTTCCCGGTGATCAGCTTCCTTGCTGGATAACATACACCAACGAAGCCGTGCATACGCTGATTCGCGAGAATCTTCATCGAGCGCCGATGTACACCGGCCAGATCCAATCGACTGGCCCACGCTACTGTCCATCCATCGAAGATAAAGTCGTTCGCTTCGCAGACAAGAGCCGACATCAACTCTTCTTAGAACCGGAAGGTCGCAATACGCTCGAGGTCTATGTGAATGGCATCTCCACCTCGCTACCACGCGACGTGCAAGACCAAATGATGCGTTTGATTCCCGGCCTCGAGAACGCGCAAATAATGCGATATGGATATGCCGTCGAATATGACTTCTGTCCACCCGATCAACTGCAACCTTGGTTCGAAACCAAAATGGTCGAAGGCCTCTTTTTTGCAGGACAACTCAATGGAACCACTGGCTACGAAGAAGCGGGTGCACAAGGGCTCATTGCAGGTGCAAGCGCCGCATTGCGATTGCAGAACAAACCTGGACTCGTACTTGGACGCGAAGCAGCATACATGGGTGTTCTAGCGGACGATCTCGTGACGTGCGGGGTAGACGAACCGTATCGCATGTTCACCAGCCGAGCGGAATATCGCATGATGCTACGACAAGACAATGCCGATCGTCGACTGACTGAACTGGGCTATTCCCTAGGCCTAGTCGATCAAGTTCGATATGACCGATTCAACGAGAAAATGACGGCCATTCATTTGGCGACCAAACTCCTTTCGCAGCTTCGTGTGGAGAACACACCTGCCGACAAACAGTTACGTCGTCCTGAAGTGACCTGGGCGAGCCTTGTCGAAATGTTTCCGGAATCGCTCCGCCAATTCAGCTTGGAGATTTCGCAGCAGGTGGAGTTCGACATCAAGTATTCGGGTTATATAGCTAGACAACAAATCCAAGTCGATCGTCAAAACCGAATGGCAAACAAAGTCATTCCAAAGAATTTCAGCTACGAGTCGATTACCAGCATGCGCACCGAAGCCAAGCAAAAGTTTAGTCGCATTAGACCAATCAACTTAGATCAAGCGGGCCGAATAAGCGGCATCACTCCTGCCGACATCGCGCTCGTTCTCGCGTATATCGAAAATCCGAAACTCTCCCGTTCTAACAAAGCCGACACGGCCTTGGCTTCAGGGGCGGAGCCCGAGTAAATGCCGAGCGCAAAGTCACTCTCGGGAAGAGTGACCTACTGGGCGGCAGCGCAAAGTCACTCTCGGCAAGAGTGACCTACTGGGCGGCAGCGCAAAGTCACTCTCGGCAAGAGTGACCTACGGTTCATCGCGCTTGGGGGGTGCGAAATATGTTACGCTCCGTTGCACTCTGGATCGTGTGACCGCAGCGGCATTGCGTTTCCGTGTTAAACGTCTTTTTTCGCAAGGTACGCCTCGTCCTCTTCCGACTTCGTTGCCAAACTATACGCCGTCCCAATACCTGCAATGACGCCGAACAAATGACCTTCCCACGAGACGGTTGCTCCGGCCGTGGGCAACATTCCGAATAACAAGGTTGTTCCATACAAGAAGCCGACAAATAACGCGATGAACATGGAAACGAGTTTGCGTTCAGCAAATCCGCTGACCATAAGAAATGCAACCAGGCCATAGACAAGCCCGCTAGCTCCAACATGTAACGCACTTCGACCAAAACACCACAACAACAATCCTCCAACGATCACAATGCTAACGATCACTTCCAAATAATCGCGCCGGGAACTAATTAAGATGAACAACAAAATGCAAAGCGGTACAGTGTTGCTGATTAGATGCCCCCAGCTGCCGTGAAGAAAGGGCATCAGTGGAATGCCGATTAAGCCGTTAAGCGTCCTTGGGACTAGTCCGTAGGCGTTGAAGTCGATAGGCAAAACGAAATCCGCAAGGTGGACTATCCATAGCGCCGCAATCAACCAGACAATCCCCTGCATTTCCTTTGCCATTTTCGCCTCGTGAATTGACTTGATACTATTTTTCGCATCCGATCGCAATCTTAGCGACTACCCATGGCTTCGCCTACCACCGAGCGATTAACGTCGTGTGCAAATCGTATAACCCCGTATAACCCCAGGACGTCGGCGACGGCAGTTGGCCTCTGCGTTGAATCGACGATTGATCTACAATTCAAGTATGCTGACTAAAACACCTAACCTTGAAGTCCTCCTATGTTCCGATTACTGCCAACCAAACTGCTTGATTGCCAATTCCATCCACGCGGCGCGGCCACAGAATTGTTTATCGTCGAGGGGGATTCGGCGTCGAATGCGATTGGTGGTGTTCGAGACGCGGGCTTCCAAGCGGTGATGCCCACGCAGGGCAAGCCGCTCAACGCTTGGAAAGCGACCAAAGACAAAGTGGCAAGAAACGAATTCTTCAATGCTCTCCATCAAGCGATTGGAGCAGGTTGGGGCGATAGTTTTCAATTGAGTGAGACTCGCTATCAAAACATCATTTTGGTTTTTGACCCGGACGCGGATGGGATCCATTGTGGCATGTTGGTGCTCATGTACTTCTATCGTTGGATGCGACCCTTGTTGGAGTCTGGGCGCATTCACATGGTCCACCCTCCTCTGTTCGAAATCTCCGCTCCGGGAATGACCGAACTGGTTTGCGCAGTTTCCGATGAAGAAGCCGCTACTTGCTTGGCAAAAGTTCAAAAGGAAGTGAGTCCCATGGCGGTCAAAAAGCGATTTCGAGGGCTCGCCAGCATGAACGCAGCCGTTCTTAAACAATACTGCGTCCAGCCGACATCGCGAAACGCATTTCGAATGCAACCGAAAGATGCCGAAGCAGCCATCGATGTGTTTTGTCCTAAGGTGCCTCGTAGCTAATAGCCCCTTACTGGTTGCATCGTAGCCGGTTCATTACAATATTTCTTGAATATCTTTCAATCCTCCGACAGCAGGAAACGCAAATGAGCAGCAGTACAAACTTTTCGAACGCGTCCCGACGAGAAATACTTAAGCGATCCGCATATACGCTAAGTGCACTTTTGGCAGCACCCGAACTGGGTCGTGCGATAGCCATTACCACCGCGACCAAGAAGCTATTGTTTTTTACGAAGAGTTCAGGCTTCGAGCATTCGGTTGTCAAACGAAACGGTTCTGAGCTTGCCTATGCGGAACGGATCATGATCGAGATGGGCAAGAAGCATAATATTGATGTGGCATGTTCCAAGGATGGGAGAATTTTCGACAAAGACTACGAACAATTTGATGGCTATTTGTTCTATACGACTACAGACTTGACGCAGGGCAAGGCAAGCGAACCGGCTATGACAGCCCAAGGCAAGGAAAATTTGCTTAGCGCCATTGCGGCGGGCAAGGGCTTCGCCGGAAGTCACTGCGCTTCGGATACGTTTCATTCACCTGGCAAAGCAGCTGAGAATCAAGATTCGCCGGACCCCTATATCCAAATGATCGGTGGTGAATTCATTCGCCATGGCCGTCAACAAGAAGCCACGATGAAGCTCGTTTCGCCCTACTTTCCTGGTGCTCCGAAAGAGAGTTCGTTCCGAATGAACGAAGAGTGGTACAGCCTAAAGAACTTTGCGAAAGACATGCACGTCATCTTGGTCCAAAACACGGAGGGGATGGTCGATGCCGATTACAAGCGACCGGACTATCCGGCAACATGGGCGCGCACTCATGGCAAAGGACGGGTCTTTTACACATCAATGGGTCACCGCGAAGATGTCTGGACAAATCCGATTTTTGAAAGTTTGTTCATGGGTGGCTTGAATTGGATTCTCGGCAATGTCGAGGCACAAACACCATCTAACTTGGCGACAGTTTGCCCTCAAGCGGCGACCATGCCCGTCTTGTAGCTTATGACTTAACGCGATAGCGTTCAAAATATCCGAAGTCCGGGAACCGATTCTCTTTCGGTTTAGGTTGGCCTTGCATGCCCCCTAAGTAAAGTGTTTCACCGTCCGGACTGTATCGGGCCGTCGTAATACGCATTCCAGTTTTTGCCTCGCCAATCAACTGTCCTGATTCCGTGTCAAAAACGCCAAGGTTCCATTTGCCACCACGTAGTCGTCCCGCCATCACAAAGTGAGCTCCGCTGGGATGCCATGCCAACGTTTCCATCAACCCTTCGCCTGCTTGTGTTGTTATTGTTTCCTGCTTCATTTCAACCGGTATCTTTCGCCAGTCAAAACGCTGCCAAAGCTGCCTTCCGTTTCCCGCCATCGGATCTCGCATGTCACCCATGCCAGCCGCAACCAACGATTGGCTATCCGGCGAGAACGAAACAGCGAACACGCCACCGATGTAACAATGACTCTTAGTTATGCCCCAGCTTGTAAAGGACTTCGTACGCCAGTGCGCTAACTGCCGACCACTCTCGACCTCCCATACCGCCAAATCACCCATGAGATTGCCAGCCGCAACGTATCGCGACGAAATATCAAAAGCAACGCACTGCACCGAGGGCAACATGTCAAACGCCCGCAACTGTCGGCCTGTCGCCGCATCGATGATTTTCACGGTAGGTTCTTGGGCTGTCGATGGAGTGTAATCCTCAGCACCCACCAAGTACTGGCCGGATACCGATGCCACAAATCGGTGGTCCGGCGACAACGCCATGTCCCAGGACCAGAAATTGTGAATGCGCTCCGCAATTTGAGGTGCAAGTTCTTCCTTGCCTTCTCGCGAAACGCCATCGGCTTTAGCCAGATCGCGAACGTGAAATGTTCCGTCATAGGACGTCGTCAACAGCTTGTTGGTTGATTCGATCAGCGCGACGCTCGACACAAAGCTTCCATGTCGACCGATTCGATGCGGCATGGCCTTCTCCGTGGACGCATCAGCCAATGGGAGCTCATAAATACCGTCCAAGCATGCTGCGAACATACGCCGTCCATCGGGCTTCACAGCAAAATCCAACACTCCACTTGGAAAGGAATAGCGATCGATCTTTTCGAGTTCTATTGTCATGGCGATTTCAATCAAGCGAGCAGTTCAGCGATCGGCTCTGCGTCCTTTTCGACACGATAAAATGTTGGAAAGCCAGGTAAGTCGTACGACTCATGCGGATCGAGACCAAGCGCAGTGTAGATCGTAGCAAACAAACGACGTTGATCGACTGGATTGTCGTTAACGGCGATTCCATCTTCGTCCGTCGAACCATAGACCACGCCTGGCTTCAAGCCGCAACCGGCCATCGCCATACTCCAAGCATTTGGATAGTGATCGCGACCACGTGCCTCATTGAGCCAAGGCGTTCGACCGAATTCGCCCATGACAAGCACCAACGTGTCATCGAGCATGCCCCGGGCTTTTAGATCATTGATCAGATGAAAGACAATCCGATCCATCTCAGGGACCAACATTTGGTGTGTCTCATGATTGAATGCATGACAGTCCCATGGCATCCCGTTAGCAACCATGACAAATGTGGAACCGTTTTCAATCAAATGCCGAGCCAGCAACGTGTGCATACCAAAAATTCCTGGCCCATACTTCGCGCGGTCCGACTCAGGTAGTTTGCTGAGATCGAACAGGGGCGCCGAACTCATCAAGCCCTTTACTCTCTCAAAAACAGCGTTGTAGGATTGCACGGCAGGGTTTTGATGGTCATTGACAAACTTGCGACTTAAAAACGCACGCAGTGCCTCTCGCTCGCTATGATCGGTGGGGTTCATTCCGACAGGCAAGTCCACATTTTCGATTCGGTACTTGCCACCGAATCGGACTGGCCCATACTCGGCCCCTAACCAGCCAGCCCAATTCGACGCCTTGAACGCTTTGAATTCATTTCCCTCCGGACATGGATCGAGAAACACAAACTGCGGGACCGGGCTGTCCAGTTGTCCAAATTGTTTTGCGAGCACCGAACCAAAAATAGGGCGAGTAAACGGTGGCCGCGGCGCTTCGCCGCGCGTCAGCGCGTCGATCGCCTGAAGATGTTCTTTTGGTTCGGTCGACATCGATCGAACCAACGTCAATTGGTCCATGATGGAGGCGGTCTTTGGCATTAGTTCGCTAAGATGAACGCCCGGCAGCGAAGTCGGGATAGAACCGAACGGGCCGCCAGAAGGGCGCCCTGGTTTCGGGTCCCAAGTTTCAAATTGGCTTGGCGCTCCACACAGCCAAAGCAATATGCAACGCTTGCCTCGAGCTTTCGCGGATTCCGCGAAAGCAGGAACGCTGAACAAGCTTTGAAAGCTAGCTACCGATGCCGCTCCTGCCAAACTCCCTTGCAAGAACAAACGTCGATGCAATCGGTGGTCAATGCTGCCGCATGGTGCATTTAACATCTCTTCTGGTTTGGAATCAGTCGACATTTGTTTGCTTCAGTGATTGAATCGAAACTCAGCACTAGTGATTAGAGCCCAAGACATTCCTTCTATGGCTGCGTAGCGTCGTTCAGCTCGTTTGGCCATGTAATCCATGCATTGTGAGATCTCGTCGATATCCGGTTTGCGTCCAAGAATTCCATAGAACAGCCTTTCGATGAGCACAGCATTGTCCGTTACGCTAACTATACTTTGAAGGAAACGCGATTGCTTCACGGAAACTAAATCCGTGATCGACTCACCGTTGGACAGCCATAGACCTTGAGCAGCGTTGGCAATCGATTCCTCCGCTAGCACATCAGGAAACAAATTTGCGAATGCCACTCGATGTTCAATCGCATTCCATTTGCCAGGATTGAGCGGTTCGAGTATCACCAGCATCGAACGTTGCAGCATCTCAGCAGTCAATGGTTTTGGCAACGCAGTCGCAAACCACTTAGGATCCGAGTTTCCTATATTGGAGGATGAAAGTTGGTAGGCCTTGGTGGAAGCCAACGATTTGATCAATCGCCGCACGTCATAGCCTGACGAAGCAAAATCTCGCGACAGCCAGTCGAGCAATTGCGGATGGCTCGCTGGGTGGAACGAATCAATTGAATCGACCGGATGGACTAGTCCACGGCCCATCATCCAACCCCAAAGTCGATTTACCATGGCCTTGCCGAGCAAGGGATGGTCGGCTAGTACGTTTTCAACAAATTGCTCGCGACGTGAGAACTTCGGAACCTTCGGGTCCGATGCATTGACGGAAACATAAAGATCGTCACGGTCTTCTTCTTTTACATCTTTTGCAGGACGCATCTCGTCGACATATCGGTCTTCGAGAAATATAAGTTCGTTCGGGGATGATGAACCCTCGAGGTTGGCGAAGTCTGAAAAACCACCGATGGCCGATTCCGATATTCTTGGCCCCTCTGGAGTGTCTACATTCTTGGACCGATTGAAAAATGCGACGAGACCCCAATAGTGTTTTTGCTTGATCTCATCGGCGAGTGGATGGTCATGGCACTGTGCGCAATCGACTCGAACGCCAAAAATGTCTTTGGAAACGGCTTCGGCAATGTCCTGATGTTTGTCTTTCCTCGAATACAAATACCACGATGCGCCACGCGCTTTTGGATTGGTCGGTCGTGCCAGAACCACCTCGCGAGCCACTTGGCTCCATGGACGATTGTCATGCACTGCGTTCTGAAGGTACGCAATCCAACCTGAATCTGTACGCTTCTTGACCTGATCAACATTGGTTCGACCAATCAAGATGGCGTCGAGAACCTCGGCAAGGTGTTCCGCATGTTCGTCGCTAACCAAGAGTTGATCGATTAATGCGGCTCTCTTCGTGCTTTCTGTTTGCTTTAGGAATTCCTGTACCTCTATCGGCCTTGGTACTCGTCCAACTAAATCGAGGTAAAGACGTCGCACAAAAAAAGCATCGTCAATAGAACTGGATGGATTAACCGAGTGTTCGCGATAACCATGCTCCAAAGCAAGGTCGATAACATGAGCTGGATCCAGACCGAGCGGCAAAGATGGCCATGGTTCGATCGCGGTCGAAATGGTTTTCGGCTGCTCTTTTGGTTTGGCAACATCCTGACAAATACCAATGCCGGACAGGAATTGCGATAGCAGCGCAGTGACAAGCAAGCAACGAGGAAACATGCCAAGCATATTGCGAAAGGGTGGGAATGAACGCGGCAGGAATGAACCCTTGCAGTATAACTAAAATTCCCGGTGGAATAAGGAGGCCGTTTTACTTTGTTTGCTCGACGACGCCCTTTCGCCTTGAATGGCTTGTTCGTCAGGCAGATCATTTAACCACAGAGACACGAGGAACACAGATCAATCGCCAAGCTCGGATTGTGCAGTTCTCTGCGCTCTTCGTGACTCTGCGGTGCAATATTCGAGACTTTTATGGTCGATCAATAAGTTTGCTGGCACTACGACGGGTTCATCAATTTCGATGCAGCAGTTATAATCTTGGCATGCCTATCATTCAAATCAGCGATTTAGCGAAATCCTACCGCGTCTATCAAAAGAAGGAGGGTCTTCGCGAAGCCTTGCGCGGCCTTTGGCATCGAGAGTACAAAGACGTAGATGCGGTAAAGGACATCTCGCTACAGGTTGAATCGGGGGAGTTCGTCGCATTCCTAGGCCCTAATGGTGCTGGCAAAACCACGACACTCAAACTGCTCTCCGGCGTAATTTATCCGACTAGTGGCACTGCATCCGTGATGGGATATGTTCCGTGGGATCGAAGCCTTGACTACCGTCGGAGATTTGCGCTCGTAATGGGTCAAAAGAATCAACTTTGGTGGGATCTACCGGCCCAAGAATCATTTCGGTTGCATCAGCAGATCTACCAAGTTGATTCCATTCAATTCAAAAAGACACTGGACGAGCTAACAAGTTTGCTCAGCGTTCAAGAACTCCTTGGGAGACCTGTCCGCGAGCTATCGCTTGGAGAACGAATGAAGATGGAGCTGATCGCGGCCTTGCTCCATCGTCCTGAAGTTTTGTTCCTCGATGAACCAACGATCGGGCTGGATGTCATCGCTCAACACAATATCCAACAGTTCTTGAAATACTACCAAGCCGAACGAGGCATCACAATTTTGCTCACAAGCCACTACATGAAGGACATTGCAGCCCTTTGCAAGCGAGTGGTCGTCATCGCTCAGGGGCAGATCCAATACGATGGCTCACTTAGTGGAATCGTCGACAGTTTTTCCGGCGACAAGATCATTACTTTGCAACTGGCAGTCGGGCAGTCCGACGCAGGTCTCGATCAGTATGGAAAATTGGAAAAGATCGCCATGCCACGCGTGTCGTTTCGATGCCCACGTTCCGAAGTTTCTCAGTCGCTTGGAGAAATTCTGAGCAACTATCAAATTGACGATATTGCTGTCGAAGACCCTCCGCTAGAAGAGACGATCGCAAAACTCTTTACCCATGTCTCAAAGGACAATGGCAAAAACCATGTTCGGGATGAGTTATCCAGCGACAAATCTGCGGCGGCCAACAAATCATGAGTGATTCTCACTTGTTAAAAAAGGTCGCCATAGACGCCATCAAAACTCGCTGGATGATTTTGCGAATTGCGTTGGAGGAAAGACTTGCATACCGAGGCGATTTTGTTCTCGGGACGTTGATGCGTTTCCTACCGATCATCACGCAGATCTTTTTGTGGTGGGCAATTTTTCAAGCCATCAATCCCGAAGACCCCAACGCAGCTCGGCTGTCCGGCTATTCCTTCCAAGATATGGTGGCGTATTATCTGCTCACGATGGTGGGTAGAGCGTTTTCGTCCATGCCCGGATTGTCATCCAGTATCGCAGTCAAAATCCGAGATGGTGAGATCAAAAAGTTCCTGGTGCAGCCAGTAGATTTGATCTCATTTCTCTTCTGGTCGCGTGTGGCCCACAAGATTGCGTATTATACCGTTGCGACATTTCCCTTTGCCCTGGTATTCTTTCTTTGTCGCAGCTACTTTACGCAGGGTTGGCCGGACCCATTCACCCTCTCCGCATTTGTGGCGTCGTTGTTCCTAAGTTTTGCCATGGGCTTCTATCTCGAGGCGTGCATTGGCCTAGTCGGCTTTTGGATGCTGGAGGTTTCCTCGCTGCTCTTCGTCTACATGCTCTTCCAGTTTTTTTTATCGGGACACATGTTCCCTTTAGATATTTTGGGAGAGCCCTTTCGGACGATCGTTGGCCTCTTACCGATCAAGTACCTGGCATACTTTCCAGCAGCGGTTTTTCTCGGGAAAGTTCAAGGCGCCCAGTTAGCAATCGACATGGGAATGTTGATCGCCTGGACTATCTTCTTCTTTGTTTTATCGCAAATTATCTATCGCCGAGGCCTAAAGCGATACAGTGGTTATGGTGGCTAGTGCACCACACGGCCTGCAACGGTGACTTCGGCTGTCATGTCGTCGCCGAGCGAAGTCTTTACGGTGATCTTTTGTTTGAGCGATCCGGAATCTTTGTCGTCCAACAATTTGCCTTTGAATGTGAATGGAACGATGTGGAGCGTCTTTGCGCCCTCCGGCAAGTTGAATTCGAACCGATCGTCAACGCAATCGACGCCCGTAATCGAGAACGGTTTCCTCGAACGCACAATCAATCGATTTTGTATCGATTTGCCTTTACCTACATCTCCCAAGGCCACAAACGTTGGTGAGATCGAGACGGGCGGGATAACGCGCGCATTGACAGGCAAAGTGAATTGCTCATTCTTTTCATCGTTGGTTACAACAATCAATTCGTCAACCAAGTCCCCAACAGGAGCTTTGTCTGTCAGAGTGATGTGCAACAGGTAGTTGGTGAGCGTGCCGTTCCTTTGGACAGGATCCAAACGCACTTCAATATTCCCACTGTTTCCGCGGATGTCCGAGATTTTCCAATCGCGTCGGCCGGAATAAGAGATTTTTAGATCCACTACTTTTTTGGCCCCCAACTCTACGTCGCCGAAGCGCACTTCACCCGGCTCGACAACCACATCGGAACGGATGGTCCCTCCAACTGTCAGTTTCACTTCGGCATAATACGGACGATCAATTACGACGGTAATTTCGGCGGTCTTCGTCCCAATAAACGAGCGAGTATTGAATTGGGCGATCACCTCACCCTTTTCCCAAGACTTCAGCGTGTTTTTGGTCACGACTGGCTTGGTGCATCCACAACTGCTTCGAACTGCAACGATGTGAACGTCTTCTTCGAAGCAGTTTTCAATGACGAACGAGTGCTCGGTTTTTGCATTACGACTGACAGTGCCAAAGTGATGATGCGTTTCCGCAAAGAGCTTCTGCCCCCACTGATCGGCTTGACCACTGGAAACGGAAAATGAGGCAATACAAACGATGCCAGCAAAAGTCATCAGTATTCGCAAAGTCACTTGACGCACTACTCGATTCGAAACTCGATAGATCATCCGGACGTTCTCTCGTAGATGGGCATTATCGACAAAAAGAAAAAAACGGGGATGCCCCCATGTAGAGTTTATTTGATCGGCAGATCCGAGCCGTTAGATTCGTTTTGTTTGTCAAAATCGAATTCCAGAAGCTGCCTAATCCGCCTACATCTCCTGCCTTCGCCCTTTACTAGCCGTTACCATGGTAGCGCAACGAGAAATCCAATTTCGCGAATTACTAGCAAAGCCTTGAGTGCACCATTGATATCTACTGTCGTACCCTCGATTCGCGTTCGAACCCTCAATCAATGGCCAATTGCTTCGTCGGGTCGTTACGTTTTGTATTGGATGACGGCCTATCGAAGAACTCGGTTCAATTTCGCGTTGCAGAGAGCTATTGAGTTGGCCAATCAAACGCGCAAGCCCCTAGTGATTTTCGAGGCTATCCGTTGCAACTACCGTTGGGCAAGCGATCGATTTCATCAGTTCATACTGGATGGAATGCTGGACAATGCAAACGCCATCCAGTCGACCAACGCGATGTATTTGGCATATGTGGAAACGTCGGTCAGCCAAGGTAGCGGGTTGCTCCCTGAATTGGCTTTGCATGCCAGCCTGATCGTCGTAGACGATTTTCCCTGTTTCTTTCATCCTGCTATGTACCATCAAATCGCTAGCAAGCTGCCATGCGCAATCGAGTTAGTCGATAGCAATACGATTGTGCCAATGCGTTGCACCGATCGGACCTTTACGGTTGCTCATTCCTATCGTCGGTATATGCAGAAGCAGGTTTTTCAGGGGATGCCGGATTTCCCGCAGGCGGATCCGCTGAAAAGCTTGACTGTACCCAAACTCGCATCCCTTCCGTCTAAGATCAGTTCCAGATGGCCACTATGGACCGCCCAGCAAGCCTTGAAAAAACTGCCGACGATTTCGTTGGCCTCCCTACCGATAAATCATGCCGTAATCGCAACGAGTGAGCGTGGCGGCGAGTGCGAAGCTGGCAGGGTTTTGCATCGATTCGTTCATCATAGATTGGCGGATTATTCAGTGGCTCGAAATGAACCAGAACAAGCCGGGTCAAGCTGTCTTTCTTCGTATTTGCATTTCGGGCATTTGAGCCCACACGAGATCTTTACCCAAATCGCCAAGACGACTCAATGGTCCCCATCAAGTTTAGAGAAACCGAATGGAAAAATGAATGGTTTTTGGAATATGGGTGTAAACGCTGAGGCGTTCATGGACCAACTCATGACTTGGCGTGAAATCGGATTTAACATGTGTTGGCGTGAACCCAAGTACGATCGATTTGAATCGCTGCCAGAATGGGCTCAGAAAACGTTAGACGACCATTCAGCGGACCAACGCCCGACAACGTATGAACTAGCACAATTCGAACAGGCGCGAACGCATGATCCGCTTTGGAACGCCGCCCAAACACAGCTTGTTCTCGAAGGCCGCATTCATAACTATCTCCGAATGCTGTGGGGCAAGAAGATCCTGCACTGGACGAAATCGCCTCGAGAGGCATTGAAGGTAATGATCGAGCTCAACAACAAATATGCATTGGATGGTCGAGATCCGAATTCGTACAGCGGCATCTTCTGGGTCCTGGGAAGATACGATCGGGCATGGGGTCCGGAACGCCCCATCTTTGGAAAGATTCGCTACATGACCAGCGAGTCGACTCAGAATAAGTACCACGTGAAGCAATACATGCAAAAATACTCGACTAACCCCGATTAACTTTGATTAACCGATCGAGGCCCTCAAGCCTCGATCGCGGGCGGAGAAATTGCGGCCGATAATGCCTGGAATCTTAGGATTGATAGAAGCATTGATTGGTTCGCCACGCCGCTTCGCGGGTTAAACGGGATTAACCCTGAGAGGTAGGCGACGTTGCACTCTTGCTCCACCAAGCAGCCAAAAGAGAGCCCGTGACATTCATGAGTGGACCAAACAGCGCGGGCGCAACGGCAGCCGAGGACTTTTGGAGCACGGTTGTAGCCCAAATTCCGAGCCACCCGTGGCAGTGAACGCTAAATCAAGGTCGCTCAAAGTAATTGGCACGGATATTGCTTTTGTCTGGCTACGCAAGAAAAGATGCTCTGTCACATTGGCAGAGACTTGCAAAATCAAGCCAGCAAATCAAGAGGAAACAAATCATGGTCCATTTTAGATTCCCAATCCGTCAACTTCCCGTTTCCCTACAGGACTTCGCATCCGATATGGAGACAATCGTTGGCCAAGTCTTCAATCAGGGAGATTGCAAAGGCGAGAAGTGCGAAAGCTCGGAGGCGACTTCTACTTTCCGCCCCGCTATCGACATCTACGAGTCCGAACAGCAATTCGACCTCTACGTGGACTTGCCCGGTGTAAAACCAGATGCCGTGAAATTGGAAATGCAGGAGGATCGCCTAGCGGTTAGTGGCGTTCGAACTGCACCAACCCATGCAGAAGGTTTTTCTGCGCATCGGGTCGAACGAAGCAACGGACCGTTTTCGCGTTCCATCCTATTGCCAAAACAACTGGACGTCGAAAAGATCGAAGCGAATTTTGATAACGGCGTATTGCATGTTGTCTTGCCCAAACAAACCAAGCCATCACCAAGGACTATCGAAATCAAAACAAGCTGATCAAGACATGTTGGGATACGACCGGCTAACGGGCATACCACACGACGAGACGTTCTAGTTCGCCATAGGTTGAAAGCAAATGAAGACGCGTGCGTTGAAGTTGCCCCGTCAGTGGAGCGTAGCCCTGGCCTCGATCTAAAGCAACGACTATTGGGATCATGTCCTCCGAAATTGGAATGCGCCCATGTGAGGACCATCTCAATAGCCAAAGACCAATTGGAAATAGAGCAGCTAGGCCTCGAATGCTGTCAACAACAGACCAGCCGCGTCGGTCCGCCAATGCGTATAGATAGGATGCCGAAGTAGCTTCGATGAGTCGAGCTAGTGGATTGTCTACTGAAGGCGACAATTGTCCCATTGAATGCTCAAGGTCTTCCAATTTCGCAGGTGGAAATGCGGGCTCAATGTTGGGCAGTCGCCCCCGCCCAAAGGTTAATCGAATAAGTGTTTGGGCTAATTGAACTCGATGCGACCAAGTTGGCTTTGTGTGAAAATCAGGATGAAGTCGGGCGAACTCAATCCCCATCGAACGGAAAAGGACGTTCGCGTATGCGGCCGGCGGTCGACGTTGGCAAAAGAAAGGTTTCGACTCTTCGGGAACAATCTGCGCTAATGTCTCAATCAACTCAGAAAGCCTTTTTGAATCCATCGACTTCGTCTTGGCTTGGGACAGCAAATGGGCAAATTGGAGTGCATGTACCGATCGTCGCACGGGAGGGTCCGAATGTTCGTTCCATTTTTGGCTTCGCAGCCTCGCAACATCATCGTCATCCAGAGGTACTAAACTACCTCTGCAACAAATTCCACACTGGTGGCAACTCCACTTTTCGTCTGTTGGCAAAATGACGATCGGAAGTGACATTATTTCAAATGGTTTATGAGTCTTTAAGCAATGAGTGAAATCTGCTGTAGCATGGCCCCCTGGGCCGTGTGGCACTCTGTCCAGAGGCCAAACTACGGTAACACGATTCCTGACGGTCGCCCAAGTTATACCATGATTTACTTGGTTGATGTACCGTACTACGGCATCGGTAAGTCTGCCAGATCCTGCCAAACAATGGGAGGGGTAAAGTCCAGCGACTCTTTATGTAGCACGGTCATCCTCGGCGGATCAGGATGCCTATCGAGAAATGTTTTGAGCATTCGCAGGTTGGTGTTCGTGGAACTCTCCCCAACGGTCTGGATTTCATTCAATACAACGCAGCGGACATTAAGCCCGAGTGCTTTAGCTGCGACCAATGTTGTCAAAAATTGATTCACTACGCCAAGCCGATTCTGCGATACCAATACAACGGGAAAATTCAATTCGAGTGCAAGCGATGCGTTGCTCATCGTCCAACTAATGGGTGACATTAGCCCTCCAGCCCCCTCTACCAAAAGAAATTCACAACGGTCCGCCAAATACCTGGCGCCTTCAACGATCAACGTATCCGAAACCAGCCTGCCCTCCAATTCTGCGGCAACGGGAGGAGCCAGCGGTGCTAAGAATCGTTGCGGGCTAACTTCGTCGATCGAGCCTCGATGCCCCGTAGCTTTCCACAATTGATAGCCGTCGGATTGCTCAAGCGTGGGTGCGCCACTCGCCACCGGCTTGTAGGCACGCACCTCAACGCCATCTCGTACCAACGACTCAATAATACGACAAGCTGCATACGTTTTTCCGACTTCCGTGTCGGTACCGAGAATCGTAAGGCCAGCAATTTTCATTAGGAACCCGACGCTTGTGCACGGCTCAGGAGTTTCAGAACGCGACTTGCCGACTACATTTCCTTGCCACTAACCTTGGGTGGATGAAAGAAGATCGCAAGCGCGATTGCAGCCAGGGTTGCGATGAGACATGGCACTAGGAAAAGGCCACGGAAATCAATAACTTCCCCCTTGGTAAAGATGTTTTCTAGCAACCAAGGACATATCGAGTTTGCCGCCAATGCTCCTACTCCGAGGATCATCACGTTGAACAACCCCTGAGCACTGTTGCGCGCATCCTTTGGAAAATGCTCGTCAACGAAAATATAGACCGTTGCAAAGAAAAATGCGTAGCAGATACCATGCAATACTTGAACGATGATGATGAAGGCAGCGTTATCCGGGAACATGGCATAGACTGCGAAACGCGCGGCATGCCCGAGAATTCCAACGATCATTGTCGTTCGCCAACCTAACGTCTTTAGAGTGACGCCTAGGATAAACATGGTCAAGATTTCAGCCAACTGGCCGACGCTCATTACGGGCATGATCCAGTTGCCCGGTATACCTACTCCTCCGACTTCTTTTGCCGCTCCCAAAAATCGTCCGGTCCAATTGAAGTAGCAATTGTGAACAAAGGAATCAGCGAAGGTTACGATCCACAATACCAGAACAAAAGGATGCGCCAAGAGCTTGACCGCTTCAAGCCAAGCCAAACTCTGGGCCCCTTCCGTTGATTTTTTGGCTGGCGTGTGAGGCAACAGGAGACTGAAGGCGGACAAGAGCAAGGAGGCGATTCCAGCTACCACAAAAGTCCATCTGGTGGCGTTCTTGAGCGATTCGCCCGTCAGTCCGTTCGCAAGAGCCGCTCCGACCCAATCTACGATTCCCGATGGGTTGGTCGCTCGAACCGCTTCCCAATCGACAAAAATGAAGGTAAAAGGCCATGCGGCTAAAATCCAACCAATCGTGCCCCCCATTCGAACGATCCCAAACTCATTTTGAGCATCCTTCATGTTGGCGAATGCAATGGAATTGGTGATTGAAATAGTAGGCACGTAAAGCAAGCAGTGCACGAGCATCAATACAAAGAAAGCGTTGAAACTCGTCACGAATCCGCAGCCAAGAATAGCCAGGCCACCAATCAAATGACTGAATGCAAGAAATTTCTCGGCAGCAAAATTTCGGTCGGCGAACTGATTGCTAAAAAACATCCCGACAATTGCCGCGATAGGGAACGCGTTGAGGATGAGCGACTGTTGCCCAGGCGAAAAACCCAATCCATCTTTATCGATGTATCCGAATATGAGAGGCAGCCAAGCTCCCCATATGAAGAACTGCAGAACCATCATCAGGAACAATTTCAGTCGAACGATACCACCCGACCCATCTGAGCCTGTCGCCATTTGTCTCTCCGGAACCTTGGTCGTTATTAAGTAGGAAGGTGCTCCGATGCAACGCCGCAGCCGTCGTTTCCATTGGAGCCAGTTGGGTAACCACGCTCTATTTTCGCTGTAAACCGAGTCAATACCCGTCGATGCCGAAAATGCAAGCGTTTGATGTTTCACAGCGTAGCTAGTACGTATGGGACTATGCAAGCGGGGGCGTTACGGAATTCTCGTGAACAAACGGGTTTGCGGCTCCCTAATTTGCCCAATCTCCCCTGGTTTCGAAAACACCATGGCGAAGAACGGCAAAGTCCACTAATAACACTGCTTGGTACGAAATTCCATTCGTCTCATCTAATCCCAGCATCTACGAGGTATTTCAGTGGAACTACGCAAGAAAATGAAGAAAGCCACGCTCCTGGTTTTCGTTGTTGTCTTCGCAGCAACTTTCCCGTTGCCGACAACTGTCGCGCAAAACGACCTTCGAATAAAGGATATTTGCCGACTCAAGGGGCAGGAAGAAAACACTCTGCAAGGCTTAGGACTTGTGGTCGGTCTCAAAGGGACCGGTGATGGTGGGGATATCAAACCAACCGTGCGCGCACTTACCAGTTCAATGCAAAAAATGGGAGGACAGATGGCTAGCGACATCCAGGGAAGGCTCATAGAGAAGGAAATGGCCAACGCCAAGAACGTCGCGCTCGTATTCGTCGAAGTCACGATCCCGTCGAGCGGCGCCCAACAAGGTGACCGGCTGAGTTGCAAGATTAGCGCGATCAGTGCCAAGAGCCTAGAAGGCGGTAACCTGATGCTAACTCACCTACTGGGCCCACGAGCCGATCGTCCAATTGTTTACGCGCTGGCAAGCGGTCCTATCACCATCGATAGTGTTAAGGTACCAACGTCCGGTAAGATCGTTGATGGATGCAAGATGGAGTTGACTGTCGCCAATGAGTTCATAGCCGACAACAAAATATCTCTCATCGTCGATCCAGATCATCGTTCTATTGCAACCTCGCAAAACATCGAGGACAGCATCAATGAATACCAGAGCGGAGTGGAAGGCAATTCCGGTTTGAAGAGCTCCGCCGACAAATACGCCAAAACGGATAAAAGGATTGCCAAAGCGATAGATCAAGCGATCATCGAAGTCACCATTCCAAACGCTTACAAGGACCACCCGGTTCCTTTTGTGTCATTGGTGCTCGACTTGAAACTTCTTAACCTGCACAACAAGAAGCGTGTCTTCATCGACGAACGGGAAGGAGTAATGATCATCGGCGACGACGTGACCATCTCCCCAGTCGTTATCTCTCATAAGAATTTGACAATCTCGACACGAGCAGGTGCTTCCGGTGGCGGAAGCTTCGTCCCCGTCAGCTCACAAGATGGAAAGTCGCCCCGTCCTACACTCAAGAATCTTACGGACGCCCTCAACGTTTTAGCCGTCCCTACGGCCGACCAAATCGCGATCATCAAGGCTCTCAAGAAACAAGGAAACCTGTATGGCGAACTGATCATAGAATAGTTCGGTATGCGGAAACCTTTATTCGTATCCTCGGTCGCGGGCGCTAGTCGCGACATACAAGCCAACGACAAGGCACGCGGCTAGCGCCCGCGGATCAAGTTCATCCGGAACGAATGATAAAAATGGGAATCCCTGATATCCGCAACACGCCCTCTTCGTTTGGGCCAAGCGATTTCTTGCTATCCAAAACAAATCAGTCCATTGGCAAGCTGGATATACCTAGAGAGTTTAGGCTTGATTCGCCATCCACCCATAGCCTCGAAGCAAACGGACTTCCTGACAAGAGTGTGAAGTCAGAGGATGAGGACCTGCGAAAGGCCTTTCAGGATTTCGTTGGGCAAACTTTGTTTTCGCAAATGATTTCATCAATGAGAAGCACGCAGGATGGTGCAGCCTATTTCGACGGTGGCAGAGCTGAAAAAATCTTTCAGGGGCAGCTGGATCAAATTCTCTCCGAAGAGCTGTCGAAAGCTAGTGCCTCCAAGATTTCGGATCCGATGTTCAAACTCTTTCAGTTGAGAAGACAGTGAGCAAGTACTAGGACAAAAACGGTGAACTGCACGACCTGCCGAATGGAGAGTGAAACTAGGCAGAAGACGGTTGAATACAAAGAAGTTCGATTTGAGCCAATTGACGTCCAACAATCAAAAGCAGAATAGGGCGATCAGAAAGCCCAGGACGTAATAAATAAAGGATTTGATTCTGCGTCGTTGTTCTAG
>JANLRK010000379.1:0-19828 GCA_031361585.1 Pirellula sp.
CGATTGTTTATCCGCATGGAAGAAGGCCTCCAACGGCAACATTGATACGAAATCCAATCGACAAATCGTCTGGCGTGCAAGAGGTGCGGCAGCTGCTCAGATGCAAGCGGACTTGCTGAAAAGCCCGAAGCTCAATGCGGAGGACATCCCTGCGTTGTTTCGAGCCCTTGATTTGCAAGATGCAGATGCGCGTCAGAAAGCCTTGCGAACATTATTGGATTTAGCGAGCCTTGACAACGATCAAGCTAGGCGAGACACCATCGTTGTCGAAGCGCTTATGCGTTTAGACAATATCGACATCAAAGCCGATCCCAAGCTGATGCAAGCTGTTCAGCGTCATATAGGCGCGCTCAAGAATGACCCAGCGCTACTCAAGATCATTCAAAAACTGAAGGTAACAGGCATGGCAGATCGACTTGTCGATCTGGCAGCAACCTGGGGCGAGAATACGCAATCGGTACAAGCGTTGGAGTTGGCAATCGAACAGGGGGCCCTAGAGGGTCTAACGAAATCCTTGACCGCAAAAGCTCCAGATGAGCGGACCTTGGCTCTGTCCAAAGTATTGACCTTGAGCAAAGGAAAACAGATCCAAGATCTACGCTTGATGTTGATCGACGACGGCAGCGTATCCAAAGTTATCAAAGTCGATGCCGTGGTCGGGCTTTCGAGAATGAAGGGCTTTCATACTAAGTTGATCGAACTTGCCAAAGCTGACAAGTTACCTAGCGAAGCGAAAATGCTGATTGGAGCCACGTTGCGCAATTCGGAAGAAGCCGAGATCAAAAAAGCAGCCAACGAGTTGTTCCCCGCACTCAAGACTTCGCAAAGTCCGTTACCTCCGATCGAGGATCTGGTAAAGAAGAACGGCAACGCAAATGAAGGTAGAAAACTGTATAACGGCGTTGCAACTTGTTCGCAATGCCACCAAGTCGGCACAGAGGGAAAGAACGTTGGACCCGCGTTGACGGAGATCGGTAGCAAGCTTTCAAAAGATGCAATGTATGCATCCATCTTGGCACCCAGCGCAGGTATCAGCCACAACTACGAATCCTTTGCAGCCAGAACCGATGAAGATGAAATCGTCATTGGACTGATGGTTTCAGATACGCCAGGAAGCGTCACCATCAAGGATGCAAAGGGAATCGAACGCACGATCAAGCGTGCTAATTTAGCAGAGCTTAAGAAGCAAGAGAAATCGTTGATGCCGGAAAACTTGCAAGAGACCATGGACGAGCAAGGCTTGGTGGACTTGGTCGAATACATGGTGACATTGAAAAAATCGTAGTGAATGCTTTGCTGTATCCTTAGACGATCGGCGGCAGTTATATTACCGTAGCATGGCCCCCTGGGCCGTGTGCCGCTCGGGCCAGGGGGCCATGCTACGAGTAGATTTCAGCCTGCATGTAGCCTTAAAACAGAATGATCCGCAGGGCAAGCCTGCATGTAGCCTTAAAACAGAATGATCCGCAGGGCAAGCCTGCGGTATTCATATGGATGATGCAGAAGAAAAATGGTTGCTCAGCCAGATACCCAAAGCTCAGCCATCTCGCTTTCGAGTGAAGTCGATCTCATCGATTGTCGATCGATTGCTCGTTGAAAAAGGCTACGCCGCTCAGCAGTCTGTGGAATTATTGCGAGAGCAGTGGCGAGTCGCGGTCGGTGAGGAGTTGGCCTCTCAGTCGCGCGTTGGGAAAATCCAACGTGGGATTTTGCAAGTGTACGCGTTGAACACGATTGTTATGTCGGAGCTAGAGTACTCCAAGAGCAAAGCGCTTCGCCATCTGAAGGCCGCGCTGCCGGACTTCAGACTGAAGGATATACGCTTTAAGATAACGAGCTAGGATGATCCATTGCTTCAGCGGCATCGACAGGTCCTAAGTTTAACCGATCGAGGCCCTCAAGCCTCGATCGCGGGCGGAGAGAGTATGCCGCGGATACCATTTGAGTTTGAATGGGTAGTGGCGTCACTTGGGCTGCACGCCGCGACGCGGGTTAAACAAATCGCACGGCGCTACGCGGGTTAAACAAATCGCACGCCGCTACGCGGGTTAAACATGGCGCACGGCCCAGGGGGCCATCCTACTCTACCGACGGGCTTTGGCTTCTTCGCGAGCGGCCTTGAGCGCGGCTGTTTCGTTGGCTAGTTTATTCTCTGGACCGGCTGGGAAATATTGGACGTCGTCGGTCAAGTAGTATGGGCTGGGCAGAGTCTGGCCTGCAACATGGACTTGGCATCCAGTGTTGGCTGCTATTCCCAGCGAACCCGCTGCAATGACCATCCAGACACCAAGGGTGGGTTTCTTGCAATTCAACATTTCTGAATTTTCCATTATCCTGCTCGATGCTGCGTCGAACTCGATGTAAGTCGACGATACTATTGGTTGTATCGGACGTTTCCAATATCTGCTTGAGTTAAACTTTGCCGGTTTCGCCGATCGAATCGTTGGCGTTCGATCAGGATACTGTCCATAATGGTTTGCTAGCTCACCGTTGGAGGAGAGCCACAAACCAGTCGCGAAAGAGCAAGAAATGCAGCTATTGATTTCGAACGTGCTACGATTTCCGTTCGTCGCAGTCACTTTTTTATTACTGCTAAGCTCGCCTTGTTTTGCACAACAAAACCCACCGGGCGCAAAGGGACCTTCCGGCAACATCGTGCGCCCGGAATACTATACCGCTTGTGACTTTTTTGCGGACGGACAAACGTCTCAAGCCGCTATTGTTTTTGAGGCCTCACTTTCACAGTCACGCACGGTAAACAATCAACGCGGCATCGATAGCATTCCACCCATGGTGAAGTTGGGGGAGTGTCTACTGGAACAGTGCGATATCGGCATGGCTTTGGAGAGATACGATGCTGCACTGCAGATATCTCTTTTGTCGCAGCGATGGCTTGCCTTGCTAAAGCCCTTCAACGGGAGCGTCCGTCCCGAGCCCCGTATCCGTGAGATTCCCTGGGCGGTGAATTCTCGGGGAACTCAAATGGGGGCGTTCAGTGAAGCTTGGTCGATTGCACTTGGTTCGAATGACGTGTTGCTTGAATCGGTGGCTGGTCAGGGCATGGTAGGCAAAATGGTATCGATCGACGCACTGGAGATTCTGCGCTGTCAAGCGATTGCGCTCCGACGTCGCTATCAATTGCTGGGCCCACTTGCAAAGCATAGTCCGTTGACTCGCCCACTTTTGAATGCATTTAGTGTCGACGTCACTGGCCACTCGGAGGCGATCCAATCTGCCATGAATATCTGCAAAGCACTGGCGACAATTGCCACAGGCGAGAGGGCAGGACCGGCGCAGGCTCTCACGCAAAACTTGAGTTTGGGCAATGGCCTTGATCACCCGTTGACGGCAGTCGCACTGTTGGCACTAGCCGATTTAGGGATTGAATCCAATGAAATATTGGTGGCTGAGGAGCGGGCGGTAGAAGCCTCCATTGTGGCTGGTCGCGCCGGGCAATTGGATCATTTGGCCGAAGCAATAGAGTTCATCTCGATCACAGGGTTTTCCAATGGCCACGATACCGCTGTGCAAAAGATGATTCAACAGATTGTTCAATGGTCTGCGGCCAAGAGTCGCATGGTTGTCATTCGCGGCCAAGTGGAATTCGCGCGGTTGTCTGCCCTCGTAGGCGACATCGATGCGTCAAATAGGCATTTCAGTACCGCGACCACGATGCTGCTACCCAAGCAAGTCGTCATGCCGCGGGCCGAGTCCGTGGTCCGATATGCTCAAGCGAAACTTGCATTCCTCGAAGGCAACATCGCAGATGGAATCGGCAAGTTTTTCGAGAGCATTGCTTACCTGCGAGGAAATGAAAAGGGAATCGGCTCCCCAGTGTTGTATCAGTTGGACCTTGCGCTGCAATTGACGAAAAGCAAAGTCCTTGACGATGCGATTGCCGAAGTGGTTTTGGGGCAATTGCTTCGTTCACCCTCGATTGGCAATTGGCGAGTGCGTCCACTAGAGCAATTGGATTGGCTCATGGTGAACAAATCGGAGGCAAATAACGTATTGTTGAACATTCAACTCCGAACGCGAAACGATTCTGAGTTGGCTTCTGCCCTCGACGACGCCACTCGCAGAAGGTATCGGCGGCTGAATGAACTGGAATCGAGAGTCTTTGACCTGCAAGTACTATTACATGGAGACAATCGATTTGTAAATAACCCCGCGGAAGCGACTCAGCTGCGAAAGCAAATTCCGATCGCGGACCAGAACGTAGGCAAGATACGGCAAATGATCGCGCCGCTGCAAGCCAACCCCAAGTGGGACTTGCGCAAGTGGTCCGAAGACGAAACGCGGCGTTGGGAATCTGCAGTTCGATTGAGCGCCGCCCAGGAGTCGCTGCTATGGGCTGCGGCGATAAGCCCTATCGTGGTACCCGAGATCTTCCCGCCTCGTCACTCTCAAGAGTACCTTACTAAGTCGTTGCGACCTAGCGACGCGGTGGTGATGTTTGCATCGCTCGGCACGTCGATGCGAGGTTATCTTTACGTTTCGGGCAAGTGGCGTTCATGGGAGGTAGCCGACTTTGGCGGGCTCGAACGCAAGACGACGAGCTTGCTTGGGGAATTGGTATTGTTGAAGAACCGAGATGGAATCCAGAAAGAAGCCAATCTGAGCTGGGGACTCGCAAAGAGAATCGATATCCGAAATCAACTGTTCCCGAAGGAAGTGTGGGCGACCCTGATGACGGCAGAACGCTGGATTATCGTTCCCGACCGAAGTGTGTGGTATTTGCCATTGGAGATGCTGCCGCTTTCGGATTTGCCGAGTTCGTTGCCATGCATCTCGCAGCATCGAATTACCTATTCGCCCACCCTCGGATTGGTTCCATCGTTATTGGAGGGGAAGCCGAAGTCGGTTCATGGAATCGATGTGCACATCAATGACTTTCTAGCGCAAGAGGGACCAAGAGCGAAAGAACTACGCGAGGAGTTGGCCTTGAAAAAGCGTTATGTTTTGGATCTATCGGGCAAGCCATCGCTGCATCCGCCGAGTCTCTTCTTTAAGATATCGTCCGATTGCCTTAATACTTACGCTCCGATGAATTGGGAGTCGATAACGCCGATTCCCACGGACTCGAATCCGAATCAGTCCAACATTAGGACATGGAGTCGATTGCCATGGGGTACGCCCTCAACGATGCTGTTAGCAGGAGTGAATGCAGTACCGGCTCCACTGCAAGCTATCGGGGACGAGTGGCTTCGGCTAACGTTGCCTTTGATCGCACAGGGAACACGGCAACTCACCATTTCCAGATGGCCTGTCGGCGGTGAGAGTACCGTTTCATTGATGCGTACTTTTCAAGAAAACCAGGAGGATCTGTCGGTATCGGAATCTTGGCAACGCAGCGTGTTAACACTTTGGGAAGAGAGATTTGATCCGCAGAAGGAACCTCTTTTTAAGGGCGCTTCGCTTGCGAATCCAGAGAACACCATATTGGGTAGCCATCCATTGCTGTGGTCTGGCTACATTAGGATTGGCGATTCGAAATAGGCCCAAGGAGGTGGGATTCAAAAATACCCTAAGAGACACCAGGAGTTGAGTACATGTCCAAGGCATGGAAGATCGTACGGACGGATCGCGAACTCGAGATGCAGCATGTTGATTCTCGATTGCGCGCGACGGGCGCGGAGCTGGTGCTATTGGCCGACGGGGTGTCAGAGCAAGAATTGTCCCGAGAAGTTGCCGACGCTGATTTGCTATTGATGTGCTACGCCAAGATCAGCCGTAATGTGATCGAAAAAGCTACCCGATTGAAAGCGATTATCAAGTATGGGGTAGGCATCGACGCGATCGACATCGACGCGGCCCGCGAACGAGGCATTCCGGTCGTCAACGTCCCCGACTACGCGGAGGAGACCGTCGCCGAAGGTGCGTTCGCACTGATGATCGGATTGGCCAAACGTTTCAAACCCATTCAGCAGGCCGTGCAGGAGCAAGGCTGGGTCTGGCCCGAAACGCGTTGGCTGGCGAGCGACTTGGCTGGCAAGACACTTGGACTGGTGGGGGTGGGGCGAATAGGCAGGAGCATGGCTCGCATGGCGGGAGCCTTCCGCATGCGAGTGCTTGGGTTCGATCCGCACGTCGCAGACATGTCGGCAGAGCGATTTACGGACCTCGGTGCAATGCTCGACGAGTGCGACTTCGTCTCGGTGCATTGCGTCCTCAATGCAGAGACGCGGGGGTTGATCGGCGAGGCCGAATTGAAGCGAATGAAGCGGAGCGCGTATCTCGTCAATGTATCGCGAGGAGAGATCGTAGATGAGTCGGCTCTTTTAAGTGCTTTGCAGGAACATCGCATCGCAGGCGCGGCGCTCGACGTCTACGGTCATGAGCCACTTGCAAAGACTGGACATAAACTGTCAGCCCTTTATGCGATGGACAACGTAATTGTCTGGCCGCATCTGACTTTCTATACGTTCGAGGCCATGCAACGTTTAGAAGAGCAAACACTAGAACGATGTTTTGAGGCACTCGAGGGTCGACCGCTCAAGGTAAAGTCGCGCGATCCACGCCTTCGTGCGCAACTCAGCGGCGTGCGATTCCCGGACGTAGGTCACTCTTGCCGAGAGTGACCATGGGACAGCCCAATATCGATTTGATAGCATTAGACCGGTGCACAGGATGGCATTGCACCGCTGGAATCAGTGGTCGACATCGGATAGACTTCGGCGGATTACTCGCCGTACGTGATTCGATTTTGTGCGGAAGACTAGAGAGCATGGAGAAGTAGGCGAATGGGTTCGAGTAAATTACTTAAGCGGTTTCCTCGATTGAATGCGGCATATCGCGGATATCGAGAAAGCAAACACATGCATCGGCCCCCTGTGAAAAATCCACTGGGTTTCTGGTTTACTGGAAACAAGCTCATGCAGTCTGGCCAATTTGAGCCCGAGGAGACGAGGATTGTCCAGGAAATGTTAGGCGACGTTGACGTATTGATCAACATCGGTGCCAACATTGGATACTATTGCTGTATTGCGATGGAGCGCAAGAAGCGAGTTGTAGCATTTGAGCCATTGCCGAAGAACCTGGAGTTCCTCATGCAAAATATCACTTTGAACGGCATGGAAAATTCCATCGAAATCTTCCCACTGGCGCTCGGTTCAAGCAGCGGAATCGCCAAGTTCTTTGGTGGTGGGACCGGCGCCTCTTTGATCGAGGGATGGGCTGGTCAGTCTGAAGAACAAGTCACCCTTGTGCCTGTGTCGACACTCGATATTGTCCTTGGTAATCGTATGCAAGGGACTCGCTGCCTGATGTTGATAGACGTCGAAGGTTCTGAACTGGCGATGCTACAAAGCGCTTCCAAAATGCTTTCGAATTTGCCTCGTCCCATTTGGCTCGTTGAGATTTCGGTTAACGAACATCAGCCTGCAGGAACGCTTATCAATCCAAACTTAGTCGCAACTTTTGAGATTTTCTTCGAGGCTGGATACCATGCATTCACGGCCAATCGAGCTTCTCGGAGGATTCTGCTAAACGAAGTGCAGCAGGTAGCTGCAACCGGCTGCGACACGCTGCAAACCCACAATTTCGTTTTTCGCTTTGCTGAAGACTGATGGCCATCGCTTCCAAATCTTCAAGTCAATGAAATTAGACTACCATGACTAGCGCACGCGAGTTGAATTTGCTGTCCAGCCTAAAGCCCAAGACTCTGTTGCGTGTCCTCAACGGCGGACCAGCCTTCGTTCGGGATTTCTTTCGATTGAAGAAGCAACGGGGAGACGACAAGACATTCCCTTTTGGTCCACTCAACCCAATCACCTTTGAACGGCAAGAAGAATCGGGAACCATGTCTGGCCACTACTTCCATCAAGACCTGCTGGTAGCTAGAAAGATCTTTCGATCGAACCCGAAAAGGCACGTGGATATTGGCTCGAGAACCGATGGTTTTGTAGCGCATGTTGCGGTTTTCCGTGAGATCGAAATTCTGGATATTCGCGAGCAGAACAGCAAAGTCAAAAACATCTTTTTCCGCAAAGCAGACTTGATGGAATTACAGGGGGAGATGCGGAACTACTGCGACTCCATTTCCTCGTTGCATGCCATCGAGCACTTTGGTTTGGGTAGATACGGAGACCCCATCGATTACTTTGGTTACAGGAAGGCCATTGAGAATATTACGCAAATACTTCAAAGCGGGGGCACGTTCTATTTTTCCGTTCCAATCGGTCCCCAGCGGATCGAGTTCAATGCTCATCGCGTCTTTTCCGTTGGCTACCTGCTAGAATTGTTGCGAGAACACTACGACGTTCAAAGCTTTTCTTACGTCAACGATGCAGGCGATCTCATCGAAGATGTAGGGCTCACGGTGAACGAAGTTCAAGCAAGCTTTGGATGTCAGTACGGTTGTGGCATTTTTGAATTGCTAAAGCGATAGCCGACCAGTCCTTCGTTTATGCTTCGCGTTGCGTTCTTGCCGTCTGTAACTATCCGTCCGTCGTTGAGAATGAAAATGATAGTACTCCGTTCCGCCAGTGGTCTGTTAGAACACTTCAGAAAATTCTTTTGTTGCATCCAATTCCTTTGTTATGCGGTAACTCTAGCGACGTGCATACTGAACGCATTAGCTTATTCCGATGCTCAGGAACCTGACACACCAAGGCAGGTGCCAAAAGGTGAATCCGCTTCGCTCCATGTGCAATCGCTAATCCAACGCGTAGCACCCAGCATTGTGACCATTCGAGTTAAAGATCGCGATGGCGGACAACTGAGCATTGGCACAGGCTTTGTTGTGGACAAGTCTGGCCTAATCGCAACAAACTATCATGTGTTGACGGAGGGCCGAGAAATTTCCGTTGAACTCTGGCCTCGAAAGTCATTGAAAGTCCTGGCAGTCGAAGCAACAGAAGTCGCAGACGATCTTGCAATCATTCGAGTCGAACCACCGATTGAAGGTTTAAGTGCATTGCCGATGGCCGACGACGAGGCAATTCAGCAGGGCATCTCGGTATTAGCGTTTGGGCATCCGCTAGGACTAGAACATAGTGTTGTTCGCGGCATTGTTTCCGCCGTAAGGGAACTCCACGGTCAACCGCGGATTCAATTGGCGATGCCCATTGAACCAGGCAATAGCGGTGGCCCCTTGGTAGACGATCAAGGAAAGGTACTCGGTATCGTCAATATGAAATCGCTACAGACCGACAATCTCGGCTTCGCGGTTCCGATTGCAGGTATACGCTCGCTTTTGAAGAACCCCAACCCGATGTTGATCGATCGTTGGGTCCGATCCGCCACGATCGATGAACAGTCTTGGAAAATCGTCTTCGGTGCTGACTGGAAAGAACAAAGTGGCAAGATGACGGCTCGGGGTCTCGGAGTTGGATTTGGTGGCAGATCCCTTTGCTTATGCACGATCAATCGGCCTGAATCGCCATTCGAGTTGTCAGTGCAAGTCAAACTGAATGATGAAGCGGGCGCTGCAGGTCTGGTTTTTCACTCTGATGGCCACGATCGACATTATGGATTCTATCCGAGCAACGGCAATCTGCGTCTGACCTGCTTTCAAGGACCCTTTGTCGACAGTTGGCAAGTGATTCGTGAAGTAAGTTCAAAGCACTACAAAGTAGGGCAGTGGAATGAATTGAGAGTTCGCGCGTTCGAGGATAGTCTTCAGTGCTATGTAAATGGACACCTTGCCATCGAGTCATCATCCGTTTTGTTGACCCCGGGAAGCGTCGGTCTTGCCAAATTTCGCAACACGGTCGCGGAGTTCAAGCGATTTCAGGTTGGTACACCGTCCGACTCCGACATTCTAGGTGCAAGCAACAAAGAGCTGCTGGATAAACTCATCTCAGATCCCACCGACTTATTGGACTCGAAAGAGCAATTGGCTGCTATAGCCGCAATCCATTCAAATCTAGTCGGTGAATTGACGCGAAAGTCCGAAAAGTTGCAACGCGAAGTGGATCGATTGCAAAAATTGTCTCGCGATGTTGCAACCGCGCCGGCTCTTTCACAATTGCGATCGTTATTAGATCATGCCGATGGTGAGGATCTCTGTCGCGGTGCACTCTGGATTGCTGCAATGGACAACCCTGACTTGGATGTGGAAGTTTATGTGCGCAAGCTGGAAGGGATGGCTCGGCAGATTGCTAAGGGCTTGAAGGCTGATGCAAGTCCATCAGACCGAATTGACGCATTGAATCGATTCTTGTTTGCGGAAAACGGTTTCCACGGGAGCCGGCAAGAGTACTATCACCGGGCGAATAGCCATTTGGATCGCGTCATCGATGATCGTGAAGGACTGCCGATTACACTTGCAATTCTATATATCGACTTGGCTCGCCGTATCGGTGTTGATCTGCACGGCATTGGCCTGCCTGGACATTTTGTCGTTGGGTTTCATAAGGAGGCGATCGAGGAATTGCAGCTCATCGACGTTTACGACGGTGGCAAGTTTTTGACCCGACGCGACGGCGAGAAAATGATCATGGAGCAACTGCACCGAAGAGCCCAAGAAGTCGATTTTCGCCCGCAGTCGAGTCGGGAGGTACTTGTCCGCGTGTTGCGGAATCTAACCGGAATTGCTCAAAACGCGCGCGACGATGAGGCACTGGTTCGTTACTCGAGCGGATTGGTGGCCTTGGATGCGGACGAGCCTCAGTATCGAATGATGCGATGCATCGCTCGCTATCGAACCGGTCGCTTGCAAGCGGCGTTAGAGGATTTGCGATGGCTTCGAGGCAAAGAACTGGGTGGACTTGGAGCCGAAGAATTGGAGCGACTGTCAATCGCAATCGAAAAGGAGCTAGCTGAATGATGTGGCAACCAAGCCGAGCCAGGTAACGACAATGATCGGTCTTCGAATGCCCACTTTAAGCATGATTCGCTATACCGATTGTCGATCGTTTGGCAGAATGCAGCTTATGATCAACCGCCGCACCTTAGTTTTTTCCTGATCCCTTCGGTAAGTGCCAGGGATGCGCCAGGCATCTACTGATCCGTGGAAGCGCAGCAGGCTCGCCAGGCAGCCCCTAAAAGGCAGCTTCCCAACGAAGTTGAAAATTTATTCCTGGGCCAAAAGCGATTGCGGCATGTTTCGCGAGTGCATGAATCATGAACGCTTGAATTCGTTCGATCTCAAATACAGATGCAAGAGGGCAACATTTTGACGTCGATGACGGCCTATTACGTTGCCGCATACACTGCAGTGGTTACGATTTTTGGCAGCCACTGCCAAAAGCGGATTTGGGCTTGGTATAACAATGGACCACTCCCTTCGCTCTATGCCATCGAGGATTTGCGCCCAAATGCTTGCCAAGCTCAAGACTTATTCCCTGCTTGGGATCGATGCCATGCCGGTGGATGTCGAAGTGGATTTGTCTCCCTCGCCATTACCCAAGACCGTTATCGTGGGTTTACCTGAGCAGGCTGTCCGTGAAAGTATTCATCGCATCGAACGAGCGCTGGTCAACGGCGGCTTCCTGCGTCCGCATGATCGAGTCGTTATCAATCTTGCTCCGGCCGACTTACCTAAGCAAGCAACAAGTTTTGATTTGCCAATTGCAATTGGAATTCTCGTCGGAGCAGGTCAGTTGGAATCGGATGTTCTGGAGCAGTATGCTGCCGTCGGTGAACTCTCACTCGAAGGTCAAATGAGAAATGTCAAAGGGGTTCTCTCCATCGCGATGGCAGCAGCCAAACAACCTGGCATTCGTGGACTCTTGGTCCCAGCTGAAAACGCACAGGAAGCCGCCGTCGTCGAGGGGCTCGACATTATTCCAATCGGTTCGCTCAACGAAGCAGTAGCGTTCCTGTCAGGTAAACTTCAAATCGAACCGGTGCCGTCGCGATTGAATGAGATCTTTGAAGCGTTCTCAAAATACGATGTCGATTTTAGCGATGTGCGCGGTCAAGAGATGACCAAGCGGGCGATGACCATCGCTGCGGCAGGCGCGCATAATTTACTCATGCTTGGTCCACCCGGCTCCGGTAAAACAATGTTAGCCAAGCGTCTACCTACCATTTTGCCCCCGCTATCCGCGACGGAGTCTATTGAAACAACTCGCATCTATTCAGCCTTGGGGCGACTTCAACCTGGGCAACCGCTGATGGTGCAGCGACCTTTTCGATCACCTCACCACACGATTTCCGATGCAGGCCTTGTCGGTGGCGGCAGCCCGCCTGCTCCCGGTGAAGTATCGCTGTCGCACAATGGCATTCTGTTTTTGGATGAACTGCCCGAGTTCAATCGCAAGACGCTCGAGGTAATGCGTCAACCGCTCGAGGATCGCGTGGTCACGATCTCGCGCGCCATGCGCAGCACGACCTTTCCCGCGGACTTCATGTTGGTCGCCGCGCTGAACCCATGTCCGTGCGGTTATCGGACCGACACACGCCGTACTTGCAATTGTACAGCTCCTCAGATCGAGCGCTACATGTCCAGGATTTCAGGGCCGCTTCTCGATCGAATAGACATCCACATCGAGGTACCCGCAGTACCGTTCAACGAACTAACCAACGGACCTCCAGGCACTAGCAGCGCTGAAATTCGATTGCAAGTCCAAGAGGCTCGAGAAAAACAGAGCAAACGTTTCGAAAAAACCATCACCCGCACCAACGCTCAAATGTCGAGCAGGCAGATTCGGCAATTTTGTTCACTCGGCAAGCAAGAGGTAGAATTGATGCGAATCGCAGTTAACGAAATGGGGCTCTCGGCGCGAGCACACGATAAAATCTTGCGTGTCGCACGCACGATCGCAGATCTCGAAAGCTGCGCAACGATTCAGTCTCATCACGTCCAAGAAGCCATCAACTACCGAATGCTCGATCGCGATATTTGGTCGTAGCACAAGTCGATTTGCCCATGGTTAAGCCACGCCGACCCTGCATCTTTCGTTATACAAGGTCGATCGGTTTACGCGTTGGACCAGCCGCTTGCTTCCCGGTGAGCGGTTGTCTATCGCTCGACTAAAATTCCCCCAGCAATATTTCGCCATCGGCTCGGTTTCCAAGTTGCCGGAGTAGTCCTTGTGTCATCGACAAAGAAAGGAATCGAACCGCCCCATCTGCGAACGCAAAGTTGCTACCACCCGTGTGATAACTGCTGAAGCCGCCGACAATTAATGATCCAGGCACTTCTTCCGCTTGAGGTGTCAACGCATTGAACGCGGGACTTGGCGGAGGCAGGAACGAGCCTGCGTTTCTGAGCGTTGAACGTGTCCCAGAAACCCAACCCAAATCGCCTTTCCGCGGCAACATTTCACCTGCCAGAATGGTCTGTGAAGATCCATCGAGGATCTGGCTAAATCGCAAACGGCTGTTCATAAAGAGAACACCATTGTTCGTCGCGTCGATCGGGGCCTCGGTGTCGTGGTGACACCCAGCATAGTTGCTAATGCCCGGTCTTTTTTCGTCTCCCGATGGACCGCCCTCGGGAGACGAAGGGCACAAAAAGGAAGGAACTCTCGCCAACCTCACCTTTTGATTGGCTTCTGCATAAGTGCCCGCTTCTTGATCGAAGTTGCGGTACAGAGCCGTCTGTTCCATTTGAGGAAGTATTTGAACGAGCCAACTCACGTGCTGGCCGATAGGTTCGTTGCGAATCGGACCGGTCGCATTGATGACTCCCGAAGGAAATCGCTCTGCATTGAACTCGTGGGTGTGAATCGCAAGGCCCAGTTGAGCTAAGTTGTTTGCGCACTGGCACCTTCGGGCTGCCTCGCGAGCGGCTTGAACGGCAGGCAAAAGCAAGCCGACAAGTATTCCGATGATTGCGATCACAACCAAGAGCTCCACCAAGGTAAAGCCTCGTTGTCTCTTCGGAAAACACACATTGGAACGGCGAAATCGAGAATGACGATGGTGACTATGTGACATGGAATGCTCCTTGGAATAGGTTGGGCGAAGGCAAATTTTCATGGTTCTATTTCGGTTGCAGAAGATGGCAGGTGGATGGTAAAGGTATGGCTGCGTTGCATTCGATCATTGCTATTGGCTGACGACGCCAGGCTCGCAACAATCTCAGCATTCATCGATCGTGGGTCTTGGGCGGATGGTTCAAGCTGAATCTCGATCACAGCATGTTCAAATCGAGAAGAAATTGATTTGGGTGTCCATTTTTCCCCACGGTATTCAGCCGACTTTCTGAATTGCTGAACGGCTCGTTTCACGCCGGCCTCACACAAGAGTTCGGTTTGCAAAAGTTGCCTCTGCATCCGAACTTCGAGCCGCCCACGGAGCGACCATTGAACCGTCGTTATGACCATCGCAAACACGATTCCCAAACAAGCCAAAACGCATATCAAGACCGTTCCGGATCTCGATTCTGAAACAAATTTACGTGGTTTCATGGCTGTACCTTTGACGTTTGCTCAAGAGTCTTCCAACGACCTACAACCGACTCGACGACCAAATCAGGCTTGGTCGGCCGATCTTTCACTCCCGTTTCGCTGCGAACGAGTAGCAAAACGCGATCGGGACTCGGAATGATCTGAAAACTGGCGGTCGACGTTTCACCCATCTTGAATCGTTCAAACTCGTTTCCGTGCGGACCAGTAGTCTTCTGTCTATGGATTGCGTGGTCTTTCACTACGTAGGTTGTTACCGAATCATCGGAATACTTGAGCGTCAGTGAATTGGCGTCCGCACCAACTGCTGCAGCAGCCAAGTGAACGTCGCTACGAAAGCTCTGTGCAAGTTGGTCGAGTGTTCGGTTGTGTTCGGCGCGATGCTTGGATATTTCAGTCACCGACATTGTTTGGTGGACTAGGCTAATCGCTAGCAACATGACAACGCTTCCGGCGGACATGCTCAACATCAATTCGACAAGGGTCGAGCCTCTTCGCAGCATCATGGTAGCCGTCCATTCTTTGGAATAGTTTCTAGGCCTGTGGTCGCAAAACCGGTGACCGCAACCCCCGACGCTTCCACGTCCGCCACCGCATCCGTATCCAACCAACCAACCAAAGACAACGGGACGGATTTACTGCCCCGATCCCAATCCAATTGCAATACCAATCGAGTCCCATCTTGATCGCGGACGATTTCACCTTGAAGTTGGGCACCAGGCAATGATTCCGAGACAATTGCTGAAGGCTTTAGGTTTGCCAAAGCTGCGTTGCATTCCTCCATTTGCTGGCCAGTCAGCATTTCCATTTGATTGGCCAACTCATTGATCGCTAAGCGATACTGGCGAGTACTCTGCCATACTCTGCCGACCCGAACGGTGAGAGGCGTGACCAGCCCAATGATGCCCAATACAAGGGTGGCGGCGACCATGACTTCGGTCAAACTGATTCCACGTCGCGGTTTCTTCAATTTTCGATTCATGTTTTGCAACTTATACGGCCAAGTGTTGGATCATATTGGTGATGACGCTGAAAAAGGAATAACAAATCCACAACACGACTGCGGCGAACATAAAGACCACTATAGGATGAAGTAAAGAAATGCGAGCCTCAGCTCGCGATTGGACCTGGTCCTGTTTGACCGAAGCCATCCTTTGAAGGGTCCATGACTGCACTCGACTATTTGCTGCACCATTGAGTGCAGTGAACTCGTCGGGTGTGATTATCTTTGCATCAACAAGGCTAGACCAACCCGGTACTCCTTGTTCAACCTCATTCCGAGCGAGGAGCAGTCTCTGCCTAGTGCCCTTATCGAAGTGATACTTTGCTAAGGTGGAGAGAGAGCCTGGGAGAGGTCGCCCGGCTTCGGCGGACACCGCAAGCATCCGAAATAACTGAGCTGAAAGCGACAGAGTGTTGGTCCGGAGAAAACGATCCGCCAATTGCTTTCGAAAGAACCGCCTTGAAGGAGAGGACCATACTAGCCAGGCTATTGCGACGCCAACTGCGACCAAGAGTGGCAAGTAAGCCCAAGCAAACTCATGCGCGGCAAGCAACCATCGCATTGGCGATGGCATCATGATCTCGAATTCATACGACATTTTCTTGAAGGTAGGAGCAATGAAAAACATCAGTCCTTGGAATAGAATCAGCATGGTGGCTGCCAAAATGAGCCAATACCCTCGCGAGTTGCTTTGTTGTGTCGCCGCATAACTTGTGCATGGCTTTTCGCTTTTCAACAAATGTTCATAGGTCTTGGCTAAGGTGCCTGACTGGCTACCAAATCGCAGGGCCAAGACGGTGTTGTCATTCAATGCGTCCGGTGTTTTCTCCAGCGCTGCTAACAAAGACGCATTTCCATCCAACCTACGCGCCAGTGTCCCAAGTCGTCGTCGATATCGACCGCGGTGCTCATGAGCGAGTGCCGCCACAAGCGGCTTGACCTCCAGTCGTTCCGCATGAGCAATCGCGAGTAGACCAAGGAGCGAATATTGCATCGAAACAAGCGATTCACTGGGCCACCACGATGAGGAATACCATCTTGGTCCAACCCTGTTCCAGATTGGTGTGTTGGCGAGCTTCCAAAACTTGAAAGGGCCAAGAAGCGTCCGTCGTTGCGAAAACCAATTTTCGAACATGACTGTCGAGCCTAACCGGAAAGGGAAGTGATTAGTGAGGCCAACGGCATAAACAGAGAGATCACGATGAAACCGACAACGAACCCAATTCCGATAATGGACAACGGAGCAAAGAGCCCGGTGGACCACTCAACGCGTTGCCTCACCCTTTCGAAATAGATTGCTGATAGTCGCCGAAGCAATGGAATGGAGGGCGTTTGATTTGGCCCTGCCTCCAGCGCTCGAAAAACTAATATGGGGAAGTTGTGCGCAACCGAAGACCCCGAAATCATTGCCGTTGAAACGCCGATTTCCTTTGAAAGAATCTCTGACATCCGAATAAATCTAACGTTTTGGCTCGCTCTACCAGAAATCAAAATCGCCTCGCTGAGGGGCGCACGCACGTTCAGTACCTCAGCCAACGTCGCCGTGAATCGGCCCATGGCTCGGACACTTTCTGCATTTCCCGAAAGCAATGTCCCAAAGAGCATGACTCCCTCCAAATATCGCGTGATGTAATGGGAAACTCTTCGAATCCCGATCACTGCCAGCATCAAAACTACAAGCCAGATGATCGAAAGGACAGGGTTGGCTTGGATGTAATTGCTTATTCCGAGAAGCAACCGTGTCGGTCGAGGCGGTTTGAGTTCAAATTCATTGAACATGGATTGAAAGGTCGGAACAATGGTGGTGGCGAGCACTGCAAATAAAGCGGTGGAGATTGCCAATACCACCAAAGGGTATGCGAACTGCGACCACTTGCTCTTCGTAATCTCGCTTGCAACAGTCAAGTCGCTCAGCATGAGCTTGAAGTCGCCAGGAGAATCGGAGGAGGCAGCCGCACGCAAAACGAGGGGCAACCAAACGGCATTGGATCCATTGTTGACAAACTGCTCTGCCGTAGGCTGACTCTGTAGCGTGCTCACTAACTCTTGGAGGTCCGAACGGAGATACCTCGAATGGGTTTCGGCGGTTAATGCTTGGATTGCAAGCGCGAGCTTGCTTCCATTTGCCAACGCTTGGTCAATGCATTGGAGATACTCGGGGCGTTCGGCAACAGCGGACATAGTATGGATTCCGAAGATCTATGGATGGGATAGCGAATGAAGCAGCTCAATCATGGGGCCAAAAAGACTTAGCCCATACAACAAGACGAGCGCTCCTCCGAGGACAGCGCTGAGTAGAACTGGAAACAGACCATTTAGTCTACGTAATCGCGATTGTGCAAGATTACGATACGCACTGGCCGAAGCATGCAAGGCGTTTGCTCTTTCCCCATTTCCAACATCGCTCCCAAAAGCCCACTGCAGCATCGGAGGCATCGGACGTACCTTCGCAACGTGGTTCTCTAGCGAGCCAATTCTGGTCCTTGCCTGGACTTCCGAAAAGTTATGCTCGATCAAGTTCGCAACGCTGTCGGCATAGTTGGCCTTGCCTATCAAATCCGCAATACCTTGCCGTCCCGGCAACCATAGATAGCTCCATTGCGAACGGTATCGTAACCACAGGCAGAAACCGAGCGAGATCAGGAGAGGGACTGCGATTGACCAAAGCCACATCGTCTGAGTTGCAAGGGTCAAAAACCTCAACCCCAATCCTGGCGATGCGTGCATTTGCTGAGATATCGCGTTTATTTTAGGCGCTAAATAAAGTAACGTGAGGAGAAACCCCAGATAGACTAACACAGACAGTATCAATGGCTGCAGCATAGAAAAGCCAAGCAACTTCTGCATATCGCGACGCCCATTGGCGCAATCACTAAGTGCCTTGAGCGCATCGGGGGATTGATCGCAAAAGAGCCAAGTCGACAACGCGGATCGGTACTGGCAAGGTAATTCTTGGCTCGATTCTAGAATCTGTCGGACGGAATCGCCCTTTGCAACACCCATTGCAAAACTAGAGTTGATCTTAGAAATTCTATCCGAAAAGCCTTCGGTCGCACCCTTTCCGTCGAGTCCGATTGGCACACCCGCATAAACGAGTTTCAACAAGTAATCGTTAAAAAGTAGCACATCGTCCAGTTTCGGATCACCATCCGCGAATGCGTTCATGGAGACTTACTGCGGTTGCGAGAGAGGTGACAAACAAAACCAATTTACATAAGATTGGTTCGACCGCGACCGCTGATCGGTATGAGGCCATCGAACAAATAGATGCGCCGCACAGTGGGATTTATTTAAGGATCAGACTATTCTTCGATAATTTTTGGTACGGCCGTCCGAAACTGCGATGCTTTGATTTGTCTCGCGGTAAATACTTCCAAGAGCCCCCAGTCTGGGCCGATATTCTTCTTCAAGGCCATCTCCTGCACCTGAAAGGAAGTTCTTCCGGAGATTCTTTCACGCCAAGGAGACAACCGGTCAGCCAGCGGCAGGCCGATACAACCGCAAATTGCTATCGCTGCGGCGATCTTCACAAGCCTATACGATCTTTTCCGATCTAAGTCGACTTCATGAGCAGCCTCGAGCGTGTGCGGCCGCAGATCATCGGAAGGGACTACGTATTTGCCGGCAGCCAAAACGGTTGCCTCTAGCAATCTCAAAAACTCTGGCGACACATTGATGTTGTTGCAATCGCCGTCCTCGTTGGGATCACTTCCTCGGGTGAGAGACTTAGTCACGACAAACCTCCGCAGCTTGCGATCGCAATTCGCTGGCAAGTTTCTGCATTGCGTATCTGTAACGACTTGCTGCGGTCGCGGTGGGAATGCTAAGTACCTCAGCGATTTGCGAAAACGTCAACTCCTCCCAAATCTTCAGTACGACCACTTCGCTTTGCTCTCCAGGCAGAGCACGAATGGCTAGCCAGACGGCTCGAATGGACTCTTCTTGTTCCATCTCGTCAACCGATCGACGGGTAAGAAGATCGGTCAAGTTGCTGACTATCGCCCGCCGGCGCTTGCGACGAAGGATAACTAAGGACTCGTTTCGCACCATCTGAAGCAAATAGGGCCAAGGATTCTTTGCTTTGCTCAGGAGGGGAGCATTGCCAACCACGCGAACCAAAGCCGCTTGCACAGCATCCTCGGCGTCGTGCTGATTGCGTGTGATTGTTACAGAGAAACGTACGAGCCGCATAGAAGTCAAATCGTAGAGTCCTGTCAGCGCCGCCGCGCCGCTTTCCGCGATGCACAGGGCACTTTCTCGAACCTGTTCTGAAAATGTTGCTGTATTGGTCATGACAAAACTCCAGGATGCGCGAAACACGTCGATTTGTCTAACCGTTTGGAGAAATTCCACAAGAATCTGGCAATTAAGCAGCGATTCCCGATCAGTTGTGGTTTTCTTGGATTGATCGGGTAAGGCGTTCTTTTCCCACATTGGTTTTTCTTGCTAGGGCTTGTTCTTCGTGGGCCAGCGCTCGAATGGGCTCCGAGTCGAGCTGATTTTGTCCGTTGGATCGTGCTTTTTT
>JANLRK010000380.1:0-11942 GCA_031361585.1 Pirellula sp.
ACAGCCACGAACGATAGGAATTTCAAGTTCAAACTTTACGAGCAACAAGGTGTCACCAACTACATCTTGATTGATCCAGACAAACATGTACTGGAGTGCTATCGACTCCTCGACGGATTTTATGAACTAGTTTCCAGCGTTGAAAATCAGCCAATCGATTTGACATTGCACCATTCCTGTACGTTACAAATGGACATATTGAGAATTTTTGCATAAGTCAGCGTTCAAATCAGTACCGTAGATTTCTACGAGTCGTTTCCGCACACCCTGATACCTGATACCTGAAACCCGATACCTGAAACGTAATAACTGATCCAATCCAATCAGCCCCAAAAACATCTGAACAAAAAATACCGCAGGCTGTACGATTCAAATAAGTTTGGAGCTTACTGAGCCTGAGGCGTTAGTGCTAGAAACCGGAAGTTGCTTGCGGTTTTCTTGATTCGATTTGAGCCTGAGGGCACTAGCGGAGCGACGCCGCCGTAGCTGAATTCGTGAGAATTCAGTGCATTCCCGAATTCTCACGAATTCAGCTACGGAGCTTCAAACTAGTGGAAGGGACTTGAGGGATTTGGGCTAGCCGATTTCCTGCGGCTTGGCGCGGCTAGCGCCTCAGGCTCAAGGGATTGCATAGGTAAATTCGAATTCAATCGTACAGGTCGATTGTTTTCGGAATTTCAAAACTTTTTTTCGCCCTTTATGCTTGTGCATCTGATCGAGCCGCGACGCATCGCATGCATCGCATGCATCGCATGAGGCTTCACGAATCGAAATGCATCACTCCGAACAAATCCAAGATCTCGGTCCCTATATCTCGTTGTTGGTTGGTTCTTGGTTCTTGGTTCTTGAGTCAACGGCATGATTGACTCGCACCACGGGCGCAGCGCCGTTCGAATTTGCGCAATAAGACGCTCCGCTGTTCGCGGATCCCAATTCAATATGGGCGCAATCTCCGAGGCAACGAATCCGCGAATCAACAAGTGGAAAACGGGCATCAGATTCGGGTCACTTAATTTCGATTCCAATACCCCTATCAATTCATCGTATTCAATCGGATCGCTAGGTAGACAACCAGATCGTGTGTCTACGACGGATTCTATCCACTCTGTTTGGACGACGCGCGTTCCATCGCCTCTGTCTTGTTCTGGATTTCGGCACCATCGGCGACTGTGTCGAACAGCGTTACTGACGATAGATCTAGCCATCTTTTTAGTAGTGGCTCGACTTTTAGGCGTGCTATCATCTCCCGCCCATGACAATTCAAGTAGCGATCCAAAAACTCAAATGTGACATGGTTCGCTAGGAGATCAGTGTCCAGGTCCGCGTCCGACTTGTACTTGTTTGCAACAAGCTTAGAAATGTACCGGACCTCCATCTGAAAGATCAAATGAGTTAATCTGTCCAGCGATTCTTTTTGCTGGTCCAATGTACTTAACGGGGAGCCCTCGACGGATTCTGATTTCACCGCAAGAGTTTGGCAGAAAAATGGCAGGTGAAAAATGGGGCTAATGACTTGGTTGTTTGGTTTCCGAACAGCCCACGCAATTTATTTTTTACCCAACATCTTTCTGCCAAATCGAACGTTAGGAACCACACGACCGAAACTCCTAAGAGAAGTCATGGACGTGAGCATCCTTTACTTAGCGGGTTTCTTATTGTTATCGATAAACTTGTTTTCTTTCTCAAGCTGAAACAAAACCGGTGTCAGCTCGAGTTTGCGAAATTCGACCTCGGAGCCCTCTGCCTGCAATGCAATTTGCCCCTTGTTAGCAGAGCAATTGGCGCCTTGGTTGACCACTGCCCCATTGACCCAGACCTTGACGTTGTTGCCAATACACTCGATGGTCATAGAATTCCATTCTCCGGGCGGCTTCTCGGAGTCATCTGTCAAGTTGAGGATTCGACGGCCCTTGCCTTCGGTGACGCCCCAATTTTCCTTTGGTCCACGTCGATTGATCATGTCGGGTACAGTGATGTCTTCACCGATGCACCAAAAGTCGCCCGCATGCGTATGGTTCATCTGCACTTCAATGGATTTAGGAAACATTTTATACAAAGCCCTCGGTGTGGATGCGTGGACCAAAACACCGCAATTGCCCGGCTTGGCCGCGAATCGATATTCGACTTCGAGTCGATAGTTCTCATAGCTATCGTTTGTGATCAAATGACCTTCCGGTTTTCCTAGACTTACAAGCATTTTTTCGCGCACTACAAAGGTAGGCTCGGCGTCAGGATGATCATCCTGGTATGGCACGTCCACATGCCATCCACTCAAGTCCTTGCCGTTGAAAAGACTCTTCGGTTTCGGATCCGCAGCGGCTATTCCTCCCGCAGTGAAGAGCGAAACAATTGCGATCGTTGTCAGTCCAATGCGAGTCATTTTGACGCTCCATGAATTCGGGTCGAAAAGTTAGCTGTTCATTATACAGGTGATCGTAGGTTCAAGTGGACTTGGCTGGAGAGACAGATTACATTGACGATCAAGCAGTGTCGATCGACATTGTCCATAAGTGTCCATTTGTATCACGGTGAGTTGTGCACTCGGCCAATTCTTTTTCAAGTTTCAAGATTAACGAATCCCACAGTCGGCGGCAATTCTTGAGCAGCTTGGGGGTGGGATTCGGATTAACTGCATTGCAATCCATCGAGGCTCAGTCCCTGCTCGCGGGCGGACCCAAAAAACTTGTTCGTTCAATCGACCCGTTAAACCCGTTCGCTGCCAAGGTGGCGGATTTTACCCCGCGTGCCAAATCGGTCATTTTCCTATTTATGGTCGGTGGCCCATCGCAGATAGATACCTTTGACTACAAACCGATCTTGCAACGCCTAGACGGCAAGCCGGTACCGGAGTCCATTCGCAACGCTGTCGAAGCAACACGACATGCGAATGTGTTCCATGGTTGTAATAAGGAGCTGATGGCGAGCCCATACCCATTCGACCAGCATGGACAATCGGGAACTTGGGTCAGCAGCTTGTTCCCCAAGATGGCCCAGCAGGTAGACGATATCGCTTTGATCTATTCGATGCAGGCTGATTCCAACAATCATGCACCGGCCAGCTACCAAATGCACACGGGTGATGTTCGAGGCGGCAAAGCTAGTTTGGGTTCGTGGGTTACCTATGGACTCGGAACAGAGAACACGGACTTGCCGGGTTATGTTGTGCTCTTTGACGCCGGTCCGTTAGGGGGCAATGCGAACTATAGCAATGGATTCTTGCCTCCTGCATTTCAGCCGACGCGTTTACGTGATCGCGGCCTGCCAGTATTGGACTTGCTGCCACCAGAAGCCTTGGCCAGAGGTCAACGTCAATCAATCGACTTGATGCAGACACTCAATCAAATGCACCGCAACGAACATCCGGGCTTCTCGGAATTAGATGCACGCATCGCGAACTATGAATTGGCATATAGAATGCAGTCTGCGGCCCTGAATGTCGGTAGTTTCGAAGACGAACCACAGCACATCCACAAACTCTATGGTCTTGATGAATCCGAGCCACGAACCCAGAGCTTTGCCCGCAAGTGTTTGCTTGCTCGTCGATTGGTCGAACGTGGCGTTCGCTTCGTTCAGTTGTATGACATGCCTGACAAAGACGGTTGGGATGCACATGCAAAGCTAACCGACAATCATGACCCAAGAGCGCGTTGGACGGACCAGAGTGTTTCCGGCTTGCTCAGTGATCTCAAGCAACGGGGCTTATTGGATTCGACGTTGGTGGTATGGGCTAGCGAGTTTGGCCGTACGCCCATGATGCAGGGGGACCGGGGACGGCAGCACAACGCAGCTGGCTTTACCATTTGGATGGCGGGTGGTGGTGTTAAGCCAGGGTTTCGAATCGGTGCTACCGATGACGTCGGTTTAATGGCAACAGAAAGACCAGTTCAATTTCGAGATTTGCATGCCACGATATTGACCGCGCTCGGACTCAGGATTGAAGATTTATCGTTTGAAGTCAATGGCCGAGATGAACGCATCACAGGTGTCGCTGGCTCAGCCAAACCTCTTCTCGATTTGTTAGGTTAGGTGAGTGCTATGACTAACCGAAGTGGACTCGACATTGCTCGTTTATCACAACGACCATGGTCCTCGTTCGCCGAGAAGTGTTTCACTCTTTTTTTGTTTTTGCGATGTTTTCCGCTGTTCCTATGCACGACTTCGTTGGTTTCGGCAGACGTCACCAACGACCTGAACAAGAATGCCGTTTCGCTATTGCGTCGTGAATGCATCGCATGCCATGGTCCAGAGAAACAAGAGGCGAATTTGCGTTTAGATAGTCGGCCGTTTGTCATTACTGGAGGTGACACTGGGCCTCTTCTTGCAAACTCAATCAGCCTATCGCCGAGCCCCAATCGATCGTTGCTCTTGGAACGCATTGAGCATGAAGATCCAGAATTGTTGATGCCGCCCAAGCGACGTTTGAGCGATTCCGACATTACGATACTTCGAGACTGGGTCAACGCCGGTGCACCTTGGTGCTCCGAGGATTCGCTTGCTGAAACGACTGATTCGGCGATGGTAAAACGGGGCGACGCATGGTCGGATCCCAAAAATCCAATTTCGGTCTTGTACGGAGGGAAGCGGCTGGATCTTTGGTCCCTGAAGCCGATCCAGCGTACGGCGATTCCCGCGGTAAAAGGAATTTCGTGGTGCCGCAATCCAATCGATTGTTTTGTACTTGCAAAATGGGAACGCGAGGGGCGGATGCCTGCTCCAGAAGCGATGGACAGAGTCTTGGCCCGTCGAATTTCGATGGATCTAATAGGAATGCCCCCTGATTTCGAACAGGTGCAGAGCTTTGTTCTCGATGGGTCACCTGACAAGTACGATCGCTATATCGATAGGAACTTGAACTCATCCTCGTTTGGCGTTCATTGGGCACGTATGTGGCTCGACGTAGTGCGATACAGCGACAGCAACGGGTTTGACTGGGACGAACTGAGGCCGAATGCGTGGCGTTATCGTGACTATGTCGTTAGATCCTTAAATAGTGATCTTCCATTTGATCAGTTTGTGTTACAGCAGCTCGCAGGCGATGAGTTGTTGATTGGCGCACCTCACGATGAGGGGGAGCAAGACTGTCTCATTGCAACTGGATACTTGCGACTTGGCCCTCAAGACAATGCAGCCGGACTCTTTAATGAGCAAGATCGAGCTCGAACGGAGTTGATGTCTGATTTGACCGAAACGACGGCCGGAGCTCTGCTTGGTCTGACAATGTCCTGTTGTCGTTGTCATGATCACAAGACGGACCCGCTGTCGCAAGCGGATCACTATCGGATGCGTGCGTTCTTCGCAGCAAGTCAATATGCCGACGATGTCGCTATCGATTTGAAGTCGGAACAAGAAGTCATTGTTGAACACAATCAAAAGCTTGATGCCGAGATCGAGCTGCTTCAAAAGTCAGACAGAGTGGATTCGAAAAAATCAACCGAGCCAATGTCGCTTCAAGAGCGTGAACAAGTAGAGCAGGCTAAGTCCAAGATCGAATCCATCAAGAAGTTGCAGAGATCGTTTACCAAAGGTCTGTTGATGCGAGACCAATTGGACACGATAAAGCCAATCTTTGTCCTGTTGAACGGTGACCATCGAACTCCGAAAGACTCTGTCGAACCCGGCTTTCCCTCGGTGCTATTTCCAAACACACCAGACATTGCAAAACCGGTCAAATCGAACTCAACGGGCAGACGTCTGACTTTAGCTCGATGGATAACTTCCCAAGATAATCCCTGGACTGCTCGCGTCATCGTTAATCGGATTTGGCAAAACTACTTCGGCACAGGAATCGTTGCTACACCCAATGATTTCGGTGTAACTGGCGAGATTCCAACGCACCCAGAATTGTTGGATTATCTCGCAATGGAACTCATTGAAAGCGGGTGGTCGCTCAAACATATTCACAAGCTTATCCTTACCAGCAGTGCTTATCGTCAGCAAACAATAGCAGACGCGGAAACAATAGCGGACGCGGAAACGATCGTGAACCGAAAGAACGAGACACTTAGAACGCATATGCGGCGAATGAGTGCAGAGCAACTTCGCGACTCCGTTTTGCACGTTTCCGGCCTGTTGCAAGAGAAGGGCGGCGGACCTCCCGTTTGGCCCGTATTGGATGCTGAGACGCTTGCAGCCAACCCAGCTGTTTTGGACGACAACGCGACCAAGACCAAAGGCTGGTACCCATCGCCCTCTTCCGACCAATCGGCACGTAGCCTCTATCTGATCCAAAAGAGAACGATACGAATCCCTTGGATGGAGACATTTGACTTGCCTGAGAATGTAGTATCGTGCGGCAGGCGTGAAAGTTCTCTCGTCGCGCCTCAGTCGCTGGCTATGATGAACGGTAGCCTAACCTTGCAGGCCTCGCAAAGAATCGCAGATGCGATCATGATCGATAACGAACTGCCTCGAAAGGATCAGGTGCACGAAGTGTTTCAAAGGATACTATTGCGTACCCCGAACCAACAAGAACTTGATTCATGTAGGCTGTTTTTGGAATCAAGAACTCTTGTAGAGCTTTGTTTGGTTTTGTTAAACACGAACGAGTTTGTGTTCATGGAGTGAAACTGCATCCACGTGCTAAATCGGACGCTAGCAGCGTCCGCCACGTGGCTGACGCTGCTAGCGTCAGCATAGTAGAAATGAAATGATGAAGTTTTCTTTGCAAACGTTGCTGTTGGTTATGTTGGTGTTTGGGACGTCACCCCTTTGGTACCAACATTTTTTGATCCCGTTTTTCCTGATTTTGGCGATATGCATTGGGATGTCCGTGTATGCATTTGGTGAAGGCGCCCGAAACGAAAAAGAGTAGCACGGCACTCCGTGCCGAGAAAAACGGCACGGAGTGCCGTGCCACACTGTTTACCGCGAGAGAAGCTCTTTACGGCGTGCAAAGCGATCTTTTAGATTAGTAACGATCGCCTGGGCTTCCGCGAAGTTGGGGGCTGTCGCGGCGAGATTATTTATTTCGTGCTGAAGACGATCTATCACGCCCACTAGATCGTTATCTACGTCCAAGACTTGCTTCAGCTTCGCTTCGTCGATCTTGGTACTTTCAAACCACGATGAATAACCTTCGACGGCCGCTTTCATTTTGGACTGAGCCAGCTCAATACTGGACCGCAATGTTTCGCCTTGAGTGATGGCGGTGAAGTTCGCTTGATCGACCAGCGGGATCATCAAGGATTGCAAATCGCGTTTGCATTCTTGAAGCCGATCTGCCAAATATTTACGGACGGCGGAGTCATCGTCACGTCGTTTTTGTTCCGATCGGTACGAACCGAACCCGGGCACGTACTTCGCGAGATTGTCCATGATCGACTCAGGCATTTTAGGGCTAGAACTTATTAAGCGTTAACGATGTCGCGCATTTTTGGTTCTAGGTAGGTTACGGTGCTGCCCATGCTGGCAAGATTGCCGTATTCGCCCTCGGGAATCTGGACTCGATGCCGCTTCCGCAGCTCCATCACGATGTCCAGAAAGTCCATGCTATCCATTTCAAGTTGCTCGCGAAACGATTTTTCGTCGTCGATGGTGGATAGATCCTCGTCTGGTGCGATCTCACTCAGAATGTCCAAAATTTCTTCACGGATTTCCGCGGGTGTCATGGAATCCAAAACTCCTGGCCAAATTTCGTCCTCGGATGCTCTCGCATGGAGTTGGAAGTCGGCCGAAAAAAGGGGGGGAATAGTTGTGATCTCGAAGTTGCGCTGAGCTAAAACCGCCGAACAATGACGACAGAATTGATGCCAAGCATGCCAAACGAGTTATTTAGAATGTAATCGACGCGGGGCAGCTCCTGCGGTTGGTTGATCACCAAGCCTGGCAACGCACATTCGGGATCTAGATTGTCCACATTTATTGTGGCATGGCAAACCCTGTCTTGAAAGGCCGGCAAGTTTCCAGCCAGTTCCAGGGCTCCCGCCGCACCCATCGCGTGGCCAATGAAGCTCTTGGTGTTGTTGAACCGAAGTGTATCGCAGCCTTGAAAAACATTGCGAAGCGCGATGCATTCCTGGCTATCGCCGGAATTGGTGCCTGTCGCGTGGGTGCTCACGATATTGATCCGGTCGGGCGTCAATCCGCCGCGGTCCAAGGCCATTTGAAGGCATTGAGCTTGCCGCTCCGGATTCGGTAGGACGAAGTCGGTGGCATCGGTATTGATGGCATAGGAGACAATTTCCGCAATGATATTGGCCGACCGAGCCTTGGCATCGGAGAGTCTTTCCAAGGTGTAGAGGCATGCCCCTTCCGCCACCACGATGCCGTTTCGTGCTGTATCGAATGGACGAGACGCTTTGGTTGGATCCTCGTGTGAGGCCAAAGCTCCTTGCGATTTAAACGAAGCAAAAATACCAAATGTGTGAATGCTCTCGGAAACACCACCTGCAATCGCCAAATCGCATTCTTTCAAGCGAAGCATCTGTACACCTTGAATGATCCCGGCATTGCCTGCCGCACAGGCTGCACCGATGGTGTAGTGCGGACCGGTAATTCCCATGTTGAGAGCGATCTCGCCGGCTGGATTATTGGCTACCGTGCGAGGATTGTGGTGATGCGACCAATAAGTGGTGTCGTAATCGTATGCCTTGATCGAATAGATTTCGTTTTCGGTTTCGACATTTCCGTGTTCGGTCACACCGATGTAGATGCCAACACGCGATTTATCGATGTTAGGCCAATCCAAACCGCTACGATGAATGGCCTCAGAAGCAGCCCAAATGCCAACGGTACCAGCCCGGGTTCCGCGTCGCATGTCGCGCTTGCTTTGGTATTTCGTGGTCTCAAACTCGCAAACCCCAGCCAATGTATCGCCAACATAACGAATATTGTATTTTCGGACGCCGCTTTTGCCGTCTAGCAAAGACGCTCGGAACATCTCCAAATTGTGTCCGTTTGGCGAAGTCAACCCGATACCGGTAATGACGACACGTTGGTCATCCGGCAATTGACTGGTTCGATCAGCAATCATTCAGCAACTCAAAAACCGAGGAATTTTCAATCGACAAATTCTTCCCTCGAAACTATCCGGTAGACTGAATATTTGCAAGCGCTGCAATAACCGAGTTTCGCTTCCGCTTTCTACTTTCGCTTTAGGATGTAGACGACGTCTTCTGTGCTAGCGTCAATTTCAATCGGATCGTCGATGTCGTAGGTAAAGTCATAGGCTGTCTCAATGGACCATTCTGGGACTTTTTTGATTATCAAGGCAAATTGCTTCCACGTATAGCTTCGCAAAGCTAAGCAGTCGTCGATGCGAATGGAGCCGGTCGGCCGGTAAATTTCAAACCGAAGATTGAACCGCTCAATCCTGGCTTTGACGTCTTTATCGCGAGGCCACATGCGTGTATTGATCTGCAGATTCCCACGCCTAGCGGTCCAGCTTTCCGTGTCGGAGGGAATGCCTTCGAGCGGCGTCAAATGAAATCCCAGCACGTAAATGCCACCCGGTCTCACAGCGTTTGCCATAGCTTGAAAGTGGGCTACCGCCGCCTTTTCGGTGCTCAAGTGACGGAAAGAATTGATGGTATTGAAAGCCGCATCAAACGGTTTCTTGACCGTAAAGTCGCACATATCGGCGACCCATGCAGATGGCTTCAGTTCATGTTTCTTGAGTCGAGCGTTGCAATACGCAATCGCCTTGGCATTGAGATCCAGTCCCTCTGCAACATATCCCTTCTTGGCCATTCGAAACAACAATCGACCGGTTCCGCAAGCAGGTTCAAGGACCCTTTTGGTTTTACCATCGACATGTTTCTTGAATGCAGCTTCTAGAAACTTGAACTCGGCAACCCAGTCGCTGGCAAAAACCAAATCGTAGTAAACGGGGTAGTCGTAAATGTTTCCACTGACTTGTTCCATTCCAAAGTGCTCTTCAATGCTAAACGTTTCAAAAACAAAAAATGGTTAACGAGCATTTCATGTTAGCTCGCATTGGATGGAGATTCTGACAGGCTCACGCAGTCTTCACAATGGAAGAAAGTTCTAGGTCTTGGCCGACGCTAGCGTGGCAGACACAAGCGTGGACGACGCTGCTAGCGTCTGCACGGATGCTGGCAGCATCCGCCACGAATGCCACTAGATCTTAATGAAAATGCGTTTGCGGTACATCCAAAGCAAAATCAACCACATCACTCCGAGGGTGAGCACACCAAGAATCAAAGGTTTCAACGCGAGCGGAGCGTCCAATTGAAAAGAGCCTGCTAAGAATTCACGAAACTTCTCGATGAAATATCCGAAGTGCCTTTCGATCGCAAGTCGAATCGGTTCTTTCACTGTCGAACTCATTACATATGCGGTAATCGAGTTGGCTCCGATGACCAGAAATGGAAAGCCCCAACGCTTGTAACCGCCGATATCGCAAACCACGTTGAGCACCGCCAGCCAAACAAAGCACAAACCGCCGCTCCAAAGAGCCCAGGTCGGTGTCCAGATTCGTTTGACAATTGGGCAAAGACCCAATGCGTCTACTAGCAACGCAAGCGAAATGCAAATGCCGGCCGCCGCCCAAAGCCAGAGCTGTTTGCGACCCACTGTCGTTTCCCATTGGAGCAATTTTCCTGCGATCAAACCCAATAGCATCGTGCCCAGAGTCGGGATGAAACTGAGCATGCAGTAACCGCCACCCGAGTACTCGAAAGTCCTTTCGCGAGGAAACAGATTCATCCACCAGCGGTCTACCGTCGAGGCGAGATTGGAGTTCTTGTTGAAATGCGATGCGATCCCGTCGTAGTGCTCCGCCCACTTTTGGTCCACGCCATATTTGTCATATGGAAAATCCGCACCCGGCGCCGGGTAGCAAACGAATGCCAACCAATAACCGACTAGGATCACGCTAGTCGCAACGATCAATCCCCGCATCGAAAAGCTGGACAACAAGAACAAGATCCAATACCCCAATCCAATTTGCGTTAGCGTATCGTCAAACGTAAAGTTCGTACTCGAGCGGCCCAGGCTACGCAAAAAGATCCCTAGGAAGATGAGAATGAAACTTCGAAGGATCGCATGCACCAGCATGCGATTCCAAGTCTGCCCCTTTGCACCTCGAGCCAATATGGAAAAGGCCATGGCCGTTCCGACCAAAAACGAAAAGCTCGGCTGGATCATGTCGTGCAAGGAACAGCCACGCCAAGCTACGTGACTAGTATGAAATGCTAGCCAGTCTGCGGCTTGCGCTAGCCACCCGTCACTTGAAACGAACTTCTTCAAGTCAGATAGATGCAGCATTTCTGCCAACATCAAGAACATCACCATGCCGCGGTAAACATCGACACTTGCAATGCGAACATTGGAACTTGGCTCAGAGACAGCACTTGACGAGATCGCATTTGACATGGTAGGAGAAGTTGGGTTTCGAAAACAAACAGGATCGGCAAGTTGCCACAACCCAACGTATCAACGGCCGCGATTGTTTACAACCATGGACGGTAGCATGGCCCCCCGGGCCGTGTGCGTCAGTAGCATGGCCCCCCGGGCCGTGTGTCAGTAGCATAGCCCCGGGCCGTGTGTCAGTAGCATAGCCCTGGGCCGTGTGTCAGTAGCATAGCCCTGGGCCGTGTGTCGCTCGGGCCAGGGGCCCAAGCTAAGGAAACACAATTCCTGCCGGTCGCCTAATCGCATTATTCTCGCGACAAAAGAACAACACATGTGGCTTCGCAAAGTTCCCCCCGACCAATTTCGCCCACTCCTTCGCCCGTCTTTCCTTTGACTGAAATTTGCACAGATTGAATTTGGAGGATATCGGCGATCCGTTGTTTCATGCGCTCTTTGTGTGGAGACAATTTGGGGCGTTCGAGTTGAACAACGCAATCCAAATTAATGATGGACCAACCGGCTTCGGACACTGCATTCATGGCAGTGGCTAGCATGTCGGCTGAATCGCGACCTCGATTTTCCTCGGAAGTATTGGGGAACATCTGTCCTATATCCGGTAGTCCCGCAGC
>JANLRK010000364.1:0-2325 GCA_031361585.1 Pirellula sp.
GTCGCAACGCCCAGTGTCACAGAAACAATCGATGCCAACGCGATCCATCTGGTCTTCAAATAGCGCCAACACAACAATAACTTGTACATTTCGCACTCCTTTGCTCGCACCGCCGACAAATCTGACTTTCGTATCCAAAACCGCGTTGGAATGAAAAAACCGTCGTTTCAGTTAAATAGCATCCCTACAGGCCGCGATGCCAGATCAGTCGAAAGAGACCGTCCGAACGACAAAGTGCTAGAAAACCTTGGATGCATTGCCCTAAAAAAGGCAAAACGGAGTACATGGATGGTGCCAGCCACATTTGCATGCTAAGGTGGAGTATTGCTTCTTCACGCCCTTTCCGACCACCAACCCGGCCAGCCGCGCAGAATGCCACCCCCCTCCAGAACCAAGAATTACAACCATGTGAGGGAATCCTTCATGGCCGGAAGAGTCACAATCGCTTTCCTTTTTGCCAAAGTCGGTGCTCCGTGACTTCAAAAATCCTTTTCGTTGATGACCACGAAATAGTGCGTTTGGGCATTCGACAAATGCTTATCGGGACCGACTTAGAAATTGCCGACGAGGCCGCAAACTCGGACGAGGCATACAACAAATTTGTGGCTTCTAAGTTTGCGTTAGTGATGTTAGATGTTCGCCTACCAGGCGGAGACGGTTTGCAATTACTCGGCAAAATCAAGACGCACACACCGACCCAGCCCGTCTTAGTTTTTTCCGCATATGACAATCCTACCTATGTCGCACGAGCCGTCGCCCTTGGGGCGAACGGCTTTCTTCTTAAATCCGATTCGCTAGAAAAAATAATCGATGCAATTCAACGTACATCCAAAGGTGAAACTATTTGGAGCCGTGAGGAGTTGAGACGAGTCACTGGTTCGTTGGCAACGATGCGAGTCGGAAGCGATTCCGAGATTCCGCTGACACAGCGAGAAGGCGAAGTGCTGAAGCAGTTGGCCAACGGCCTTACGAACAAAGAAATTGCACAGTCGCTCGGAATCAGCTACGAAACAGTAAAAGAGCATGTGCAGCACATCCTTCGAAAAGTAGGGGTGTCGGACAGGACGCAAGCGGCCGTCTGGGCCGTTCGAAAGAATTTGGTTTAAGCTGTTTTTTTAACACCGACCTGCGTCGAGATTGATCGCGGTCCTAGGAAGCGGTGTTTAGCCTTTTGGCTAGCGGTGGAGCCGAAGTGTAGCACGGCACTCCGTGCCGTTTTTAATGCACGGAGTGGCAGGGCTACAGGACTGCCATGGGGCATAGTTGTCTAGCCGCTTGCCGCTCGCGGTTTCAAAACATCGCACTTCTCCGAATTGAGCACCGCCGACTATCCATTTCTCATCGGGCGAAAATGCAAAAGAAAAGCAGCCTGCGTCTAGTCGATGAAGGGGTTCCGCTTAGAAAAGCCCTGGTTGCGTCCAGACTTCCGACCGGGTACCGCCATATGCTTTCACAGCATTTGCGTTAGCTTCGACTTCGACTAGACGACTTGTTGGAGATCGATTGTCCCGAGGTCTAGTTACAAAGTACGATCTTTGTGTCAAATCAAATCTCAGCTCGATTGCACCCACCGTCTCCATCGACTGCAGGAGCTTCAGGAACGCGTCATCGCTTTGCAGGTCCGAAAACAAAATGGGCTGCGTTTGGAGAAGCAAGGCCCGCAAATTGTCCCAACGTATGCTTTCGTGTACGAGAGAGTTCATCATGGAAACAAGTTCTCTTTTTCCGTCTGCTTCGTTATCGATTGCATGGATGGAACATGCTTGCGATGAAACCGTTGACGCTACAGAGCTCGGGCGCTTATGGCTTTCACGAGTCACAAGAAAAATTCGCTCGTTCGATCCGTTCGTCAATTCAATACGCAAGAATCCCGCGGTGACCAAATGTGCCACCATTGGTTTCAAGGCCTTGAATCCATATTCCTTCCAGTCGAGTCCATTGTTTTTTTTCTTCAACTGTGTACCTAGCTCTGAAAGGTTGAAGGGTCGTTCAAGACCATGCGTTTGCCAAGCCTCCAACAGAAGCGTTTGAATCTCAGCGAGTTGATCGGACGTAGGAACCTGTGTCTTGGACGGCGTTGTCTTTGGTAGCGTTGTCTTGGGTAGCGTTGTCTTGGGCGAGGCGAACTTCGGCGACTCGGATGGCGATGCAGTTGTGAGTTTCGTCATTTTGCGAGCCGAGGTAAGATAGACGTCGCCGTTTATGAACTCGTCGCAATGCGTACGCATGTAGCGGTGTGCGTTCGCATTATGGGAGACTACGATCGTTCGTTTGTTGTACTCTCGCAATCGACTCAACAACGGCAGATAATCCGCATCCGCTGAA
>JANLRK010000430.1:0-22652 GCA_031361585.1 Pirellula sp.
AGATTGTGCTGCCTCGAGAATAAACGTATGGTGTCGATCTGAAGCAAAACGGTATCGTTCTGAAAGGCCTTGATATACCAATAATGGCAACTGGAGTTGCTGTGCCAAAAGCGTTGCCACTTCAAGAGCCGGGTTTTCATCCGTCCTCAAGGCGTGATGAGTCCAGTAGAGAACGCGTTCGCCGACATGGTCCAATCCACCTTTGGCCTTGAGCCATGTACGCTCGGCCAGATGGTATGGTAATTCGTCTAGAAGTTTTTGTATTTCAAGGTCTTTCCTGCTCATCGTGAGATAATAGAGCTTCGTCAAGGCCTGGTACAGAGGCATCGGCGGAGAAAAATCTATTGGCTGGTTGACCCGCTGGGCAATGAACAAATCCCTGGACAACGCGGTGAAGTTTATGCCGCTGAACTAAAGTTTCAGATTCAACATGCCGTCGAGTGACTCTCGTATCTTGGCTTCGGTCGCCCCGCCTCCACCAACGATCACATTTTTCACTTTTCCTTCTCGATCAATAATCACTGTCTGTGGAATGGCTTGAGCTTGATAAACGCGAGCAACTGCCCCATCCGAATCTAAAACCACAGTTGGACTTATCTTTAGGCGATCTAATAGGACTTGAACGTCGGCGGAAGTTTGTTCAATATTGACGGCAATCACATCCACCTCGGCCCCTTTGTACTCAAGTCCCAATTCGGTAATCTTGGGGAGGGATGCAACACAAGGACCGCACCATGTCGCCCAAAAGTCTAGAACAACAATTCGGCCACGCAGATCCGAGAGTTTGAACACTGAGCCATCGAGTTTCTTTAACTCAAAATCGGGGGCCTCTATTCCGATCATTTTAGCTTGCGGCGAATCGGGTGCGTTGCCGACATCGGCGTCCGGCGAATCCAAATCATTAACAAATTTAGGGTCGGGTGCATTCTCTAAAGCCCACTTTCCGAACCGATTGCGTTTGATGTCGTCCACGATCGCTTCGCCCAAAACAATTTTGGATATCTTTGAGAGGTCCACATGGCAAGCGCCCAATTGAGGGTGTTGACCATACAAAATTTCTCCCTCTGTTCGCTCCGGAATAATACTGATTCTAGTACCGGAATGGTCTAGTGCCTGACAATTCAAGTCCAACTTTGCCGAGTCATTGCCTAGTGCTTTCTCATCCAGTGGAGCAACTGCCGCGTTGGCCTTTTTTCCAATTGGAACAATTTCGGGAGCATTCTGAAGCCAGATGATTTCCGCCACGTTCTTCATTTGGATTTTGCGTTCTTCACCTCGAACTTGCAAAACTAGCTCATCCACATCCATGCTTTGCAACTGACCCCGAATAGCATCACCCTCGCTTGAGACGACCAAGTGGGTGGGCGGGTTGTTGCGCTGAGAACGAGGGAGTGTTAGCAATCGCTTGCGTCCAATTTTTTCCATGGTATCCGTTCCAGTATACGCAAGCCTTCGCACCCCCCGAACCATTTCGACATCGATCTTGTCGGCACTGAACAATGCCGATTGAAATGTCAAAACCCCATCGGTTATGTTCAGAATGTTGGCAGCAAAACAGTCGCCGCTCTTTAGATAAAGCGATGGTTCATCTGCCTCGAGTCTACGACCAAAGTCTGCAGTCGTCTTTTGCTTAACAATCTTTTCCATTTTCGGATTTGTCAAAGCGGGCTCAATGGTGCCGGTCACACCGGCGGCGATTGCGACCGGAAAGAGCGCACTCGAAGGAAGCCAATTCAATGTGCGAAAAGTCAGGGGCGAGATTTTCGACCCAGGTACAGTATCCATTGCAACGATTCTGCCATAGGAAACGACCCATGGCGAGACAAACCGCATGGATGTGCCTTGAACGCTACTCGTTTCATTTTCGACCGCTTCCTTGATTGGACCATTTTGACCAACCGACATGACTTCCTCTAATGGGATTTTGACGTCTGCCTTAGATTCCTCGAGCGACGCCATAACGTGATTCGATTGAATAGAAACCGATTGGCCGACGAACCTCGCGCCCGACCAAAGTTGTATCGAATAAAGCTTCTTCGCGTTCGGTCCGAAAGAATTGTCAGCAGTGGATGGAAACTCGATTCGATCCACTTGATCGAGCGACACTCTACCAAGAACATCTGACGAGGTTGAGAAGCCAAACGTTCGATCGGCTAGATCAAAACCAGTTGGCTGTCCAACGAACGTTTGACCGTTCTTTAAGAGAGTTTCCGGAGATTGGATGTTGCCGCTTTCATTCGCCTCTTTTCCCTTGGTGACTATGACAGGCGACGAAAAAATGGAGCGATAAATCTTGAGTGATCGCAGCGAAAGCCGCCCAGCAACATTATTTGTGAATAAGACTTTTTGTCGCCCCGTTAGTCGCAATCCCTTGTTCAATCGCAACTGTGCAATCGCTATCCCGTTCTGCATTACCACCAATCGCCCTCGAACAGAATCGCAGAGCACTCTCAACGCGATGGCATTGGAACCATCCATCGGCAACTGAGCCGTCGCGATGTCTGCAGTGGTCTCATCCTCAACTAGCACAGTGATAGAAAGCGTATTTCGATTTTCAGGCTTGCGAACATGCACTTCAAGTTTATGAGGCTCGCCAACTTGAATGAGCCAATTCGGGCTAGTTGTCTGCCACGCAACATTTATGTCTATCGCAGCCAAGTCGGGGAAGTTTACCGATTGAGCAATGACGGTACCAGCGGTTTCGGTATCGTACGATCCAATCCCTTCAAACCAATTTCCGCGTCCGCCTCTTTTGATTACCGGGACGCTTTGTTTCCATTCCGAAAACTTGAGTTCGCCGCTCTCGGACTCTGTTTCAGCAGAGGTTCTTAGGATGCTACGAATAGAACTCATCCGCACCTGTTTCTTGCCGACGTATTTGCTATCCACATCGACAAATTGATCGCTGATATTCGTAACTTTCCCCGTAAGCGCTTCGCCATTCTGCAGCTCAACAATGAATTGAGCTACTTTTTCAGGATTTGGCATCTTCTGCCTCGGAGGTGGCAGGACAATGCTGTCCACAAGTCTCCACGGTACGACTAATTCCGAAACAAATGCTGGGCATTGCCAAACGAGCGAACCGAGGGGATCCTCAGCGTTCCCAAATTGACCTCGGTAGATATCACCACCAATCAGTTGAAGCTTCCCCAACGACTTATCCGTGTCCATCTTGTTGACTTCAGGCGGATCCATTGCAATGCAAAGATTCGCTAGCAGGATAGTGGCAATAAGCGTTAGCATCGAGCGAAAAATTACTGTCGGTACTTCAAGGTGGCATAGGCTTCCAGCCTGTGATTTGACGTCCACAGGCTGGAAGCCTATGCCACTTATTTTCCGTACGATGCTTAGTGTGTTGAGCGTATATTTACTTGAGGCAGAGCCTCCCAGGCAAGCCTGGGATATCCCTCGTTCCCAGGTTCCTGCCTGGGAACGCACTGAGCTTGGGAATGCAGGCTTTATTAGTGATGAGCGAACGTTGTCGATTAGTGGTTTCATATCAAAGCGAATTCGCTGATCTATCGTTCATAAATAGGTAGGAATCGAAAATTAAGGGCGAGAGCTAACAGAGACATAGAGGTAGCTACCGCAGGCCCAAAATTACCATCAAAATGCCCGTCCGACTTCTGCTTCTGCTTGAGTTCATTGATTAAGTTTTTGTTCCATTTTTCCCAAGCGTTTATGTCTGCTTGAAAGAGAGCTTGCGCCTTGTAATAGGCTGTGTACTCTCCGTAATGATCGCCAACCAAATTCGAGTCACTCGCTTTCAAGAGCGACGACGTCGCCTTGAACTGCTTTAGGTCTCTTCGGCCGGCGATCGAGTACACTAAACAGGCGATTGCTGTTCGCGCGGGTGAATCACCCATCCCGCCCATGCCTCCGGCATAAGCGACTTGACCATTGTCGGAGGTCATGCCCGTAAAATACTTGATTGCGAGGTCGATATTTTTGTCCGGCACTTCAATTCCCGCATTCCGTGCTGCGAGCAAGGACATTAAGACTGCACCGGCTACGGACGTATCCGCATCTGTTCCATCTGGTGAGTATCTCCATGCGCCGTCTCTGTTCTTGTTTTGACTAGTGACCGAAGTTCGAACAGCAAGTTCAAGCGATTGCCCAATAGAACGAACGCGTTTCTTGTCCGCTCCCTCTGGCCAAAAGTTGCGCTCGTCTACAGCACCGTACGCTTCGGCCAACGCCAATGTCGCAAATCCATGGTGATACATGCTGCCACCAAAGAATCCCGTCGTGGCGCTCTGTTCGCGAATGAGCGCTTGAATTGCTTTCCGAACTGGAACGCTATATTGACCGAAGTTAGGATCCTCACCCGACGCGAGAAAGGCCATCAAGGCTAGGCCGGTTCCGCCAGCGCCAGCACCCTCACCACCAGTGGACTTCCAGGTCCCGTTTTCGTCCTGGTTGTTGGTCAGCCAACTCAAACCTCGATCGTATATCTCACGCACATCGCGAGCAACTGCTTGCCCCTGTACAGCGGCCCCATCTCGCCGCGGTGGCTGGGCGCTCGCGTTGGAATACAACGAGCAAACGAAGATAGTTAAAGCGATACTCGCCCAACGTCCAATCGAAAAAAAATCGACGACTGAGGCGAGCGGTAAAAGGGCGTCTACCGGTTGGCTGACCGCGGCCTGCCTACCTAAGTTACGCACGCGAGAGTGTGGATGATAGATTTCATGTAGCCGCTCGCCTAACAAAGAAACGCTCATCGAAGGAGATCCAAAGGGGGCAGTATTCGGTTTAGCGGGATATCCACGGGGGGCAGTATTCGGTTTAGCGGAATGGGTATAGAGGCTGGCACCGCCTCAAGAGCTTTCCTCTGCACTGGACTTAGTAATTGCGCTACCGATGCAGATTTGCGGAGCTTGCGACAAACTGCAGCGAAGTCTAAATCTCGGTTCTCCTCTTTGCAGAGCCATTCATCCAATTCCACACGCTGGATCTCGTTGAGGCCCAATTTGCGTTGTAGACTCAACAGGCTTTTTAACTGTGCCGTTCTCGATTGATTGCTGACTTTTTTCAATTCATCTTCTTTAATTTTTTGCGATTGCTCTTTGGTGATTAGCGAATTCAGCACCTTCCGCCAGACCGCTCTGTCTTCTTCCTTTTCGTTTTGTATCGACGCCGCAAACTGCCAAACCTTTTGTTGCATTTCCTGCAATACTTGCGGTGACATCTTCCCATCGTAGCTTAGCAAGGACGTGATACGAATTTCAATATGCTGAATGTCTACATCTATAGCTTCGTTGAGTTTACTCCATTGCTCGTCTGTCAAGCTACAGATACTGTGGACTCGATCCAGCTCTCTTCGAATGCTATCCCGTTTCAATTTATGAAAAGCGGCCTTGGAGCCGCCCAACGAACCGTACATGTACTCCTCCATCTGCTGTCGGTTCATTCGTGGTAAAGCACCTCGAACTATCGCCGCATCCGCTGCCTCTTCCTCCTCCTGGTCTTGAGCCGCGCCTTGTGCGAAGGATTCCGAGGTTATGAACACGGAGTGCAATAGAAAAAAAAACAGCATGCACTCCACAAACCAACGCAGCTTCGAACGTACCAGTAGCATGGCCCCCTGGGCCGTGCACAATGCGTCCCGATAGCTCAAATTGCAGCTACAACTTCTCAGCGGATCACGTATGCACAGATCAAGGCTTCTTTGCATCCTTTTGCCCTTCTTCTTCCTCTTTTGCCTTCCTCAGGATCCCATCAATGACACCGGTTGTCTCAGCTTTTTCTTTCTTCGAAACAGTACTATCCGTTTCAATGGAATCAGAACTCATTGTCGCCCCTACTCGAAATCGCTCGTCGATTGCTAACGATGGCGAATCTACGGAACTTTGTACCGTTCCGAATTTCGGTTGCGACTCGCGGGTGACTAGTGCGGCCTTTTGCGAATCAGACAGGATAGGCGAAATCCAGCTCGGTCGAATCTCAGGTACGGGTAAAAGCGAAGGGTTGTCAAAGGTCGCTTCCAAGGATCGGTACCAACGGTCTTTCCACTTTTCATTTAGGATCACTTCAATCTGGTCCATCTGCACACCGCTAAGATTTAACTTCGCCTCCAGCGTTTCCAAAACTTTGCTAATTAAGGCTCTCTGCCGCCACTTCATTCTGTCAGCGAGTTCTTGGTCGTACTTGCTCAATTGTTCTGTAGTCGCGACCGCTTCGAGCCAGGACCGAACCAAACGCTCGGCGAGACTATCCAGATCGATCATCCCATATACATGCTCCTGCATTCTTTTGACAATCGACGGATTCGTCTTTGCACGCCATTCACTCTCTGCCAAGTCTGCTAATGACTGCTGCTGCTTTTGGTCCAGACCGCAAAGATCGGCAATGATCGTTAACTCATTTTGAATTAGTCCTCGCGTTTGTTTAAGCAATTGAGGTTTCGAATGCGGCGCTTGACCCGGTAGCCCTGGCTGCAGACCAAGCACTTGTGCATCTTGGATCAACACGTCTTGAACACCAACGTCTTTTCGTTGAGCCTCTATTTTTCCAGCCCAAACGAAGATCGTCGCGACAGCGATTGCAAAACAGTGAACGGACGATTCTACGCTGCCGACTCCGAGCCGAGTGCATGCTATACTCACGGCAACGCCTTGCGCTCGAGCCTCTGAAAGTACTCATCCAATCCTTGGCGATACTCCTCAGGAAAAGTCGAACCGGATGTCCCGGTAGACTGTTGTACTCCGTGGTCTTCGCGAGCTTCCTTTTCGTTGATGCCTGGTCCTAGCAACGCGATGGCTGCATCCTGAGTGTCTCCACCTCCGCCCCCTCCTGGATCCGCCCCTCCGCCCCCTCCGCTTTTTGGATTGATACGCTTACTCTTGAGCAACAGCTCAATGACTTCTGTCTCTGCTGCAATGGCAAATTTAGAAGTGTCAGGTCGATCAAGAATAGTTGCCGCGTCAACCATGGCTCGATCAACTTCTTTCATCAAAGCAATTTCTTTGCCAAATTCGTTTTGCGCGTCAGGCAGGTCCTCAATCTTTTGGCAAACGGCCACAATACGCTCCTGAAGACTAATCTGCGTTGTTGCCAATTCATCAACCATTTCTAAGTACTTCTCATTTTCGGCAATGGGTTTTGCCTGTTCTGCAACGCGCGTCCGCTCTCGCAGATTGATCTCTTCCTCCAGGATCTTCATCACTTCGAGAATAATCGAAGGAGGAAGCGAACTCTTGGATTTGCTCCCTTTGCATTCACCCTTGCAAGCTGGATCGACCAAATCTTCTGCCCAACGGTCCATCGTGTCGGACCAGAATTCCGCTTCTGCTATCGCCATACCCTGCGACTCCGTTATTCGATTCGACAATATGCGAATGCCGCCAAGCACATCTTCCTTCTTCATGTCATCGAGCACGCTCTGGAATTTGACCAATGGCCGACGCTCATGAAACGCTTCCAAGTCGTCGATGATAAGTCCAACGTTGTTGAGTGCCCCTTCCTCGCGAGTTTTCAACTGCTTGATTCGCACCTGTTGGTCATTCTTAAGTCTCTTTAAGCTCGAACCAAATGCTTCGTTGATTTCATTGGACGTAGCATCCGCAATTTGCAATTGTTCCCTCGAAGCCGCCTTGAGTCGTTTCACGAGTGTGCTCCCCTCAAGATTAGCCATCAAGTTGTTCAGCTCTTCAGCAACTTTATCGAATTCGGCCAACAATTCCTCTTGCTTTCGAACAGCCTCTTCGACTTTGTTTTCTTCCGGTGGCGCGTCCTCTTCTTCACCGGGTTTTTTGGGTTGAGGCTTGCCCATGACCGTAGTGGTAGGCAACCTCAAGGGAGCTGGAGCACCAGCCGTCTTGGGTTTTTGGTTTGGGTCCTCCTCCGCTGCAATGGGCGGTTGCTGAGAAGACTCGCGATCCGCAATCGTTGGCCCCTGTGGTTTCGGTGGTTGAGGCTCCGTTTTGGCCGGACCGGCGGGATTGCCTGCCGAATCTTTATTTTGTCCGACCATCGGGCCAGATTTTGATTGTTGAGAACCGCTCTTGGCGATTCTCTTCTCGTCCTTGGCTTGCTTTAGAAGATCGGCAACCGAAGGCATTCTATTCGCGGCAATGTCTTTAAGGATTTGGTGCATCTCCGCCCATTTCTCTAAGTGGCCAACGCCAATTTCGGAGTTGCGTGCCGCTTGTCGGAGCAGTTCTTCTCCTTTGCCGGTCAAGTTCTTTAGTCGACGCCCGTTGGCTTGTTCGGCAGAAGCTTGCTGCTCAATCTTGCGACGGGTGTCTTCCTTGTTGAGTTCCTCTTCCGACAAATCACGAATTTTTCGATTGGTATCGAGAAGTTGCAGCTCGCGATCTCGAACTTCTAGCGATTCACGCTGCCATTTGCTCAGTTGCTCAAGCACCCAGATTGCGTGATCACTCGGAGTCAAAACATACAGCAAATGCGGTGTCGAATAGACTCGACCGCGTTCGGGTAAGTAATCCTCAACAAACATTCTCAATTCGAGCGGCTGCGCCCGTATTTTGAGGGCAGTGGCTTGAAATGTTGCCATCGCATCCAACGTTTCTGCATTTGGATTGCCGGGCGAAAGCAATAGCTCGCCTTTGATCGGAGCCGTTCCAACGAATCCTTCGGCTGTTCGCCATTCCATCCCAATCTGCTTCACGCCAAAATCATCCACAGAACGCACGGTAAACTGCAGTTGTTCAGAATCTAGAAGGACTCGAGATCGCGGCAAGCCATCCGAAAACACCGCTGGGGCTTCGTCGTTTCGGACCGTTACATTGACCGAAAAAGGTGACTTTGCGGAAAGTCCATAAGTATCAGTCCAATCGAATTCGATCTTCTTTGATTCATGCATGACTTCGCGATTGGGATTGAACGACTGATCTTGTACGGATATTTCGTTACCGTTGACCTTGGCAGATACAAGGCTTCTCGACGTGGTTGCATCAAAACCAACGCCTGAACCTAAGACGACAGAAAGCCCGCCGCCTCGCACATCTTTGGTCAGCAACTGTTCTCGCTGAAGATACTTGGGGAGCTCAATACTAGCCTGGATCTTTTCAAGCTCAGGACGAAGCTTGGGTTCAATCTGCAAGCTCGGCGTTGCATCGCCGATCGAAAGAGACAGTTTTCCCGACTCGATTTGTGGTGGAAACTCGAATGAATACTCCCTATCCAGCAACTTGGACTCCAATTCTGATTGTTTTCCGATAATCGCGGTTGCTTTGCTTGGGGTCCAAGCAGAACCAGAGGCTAACTTAACCGATATCGGAAATGACTCGCCATGCGGGACGATCACACTTTTCGGAAGTGGCTCAATGGCAGCGAAAGTATACCGTTGAACGTTTCCTAAAGGTGCCGCGAATCTAGCCCAGGCGTTCAATACTGCAGCAGGAAATAGAATCCATAATCCGGCAACAAGTGCTAGACCAGTGGCCGCAAGCGATCCCCAGATTCTGTGACGTGAAGAAGGTGTGGCTGCTAGGAAATCCCGTTTTGCGGAATCCTCCGCTACTTGGTTCAGCGCCGCTTTGCAAAGAGCAGGTGATCTCAACTGTTCTGAGTCACTATGGGATAGTTCGATGGCACCTAATAAGGCGTCTCCAACGGCAGGCAACCGTCGACCTAGAAGCTTTGCTACCGATTCTGCGGTCGAAACTTGAACGACCCATTTTTGAAACCAATAGGGGATCGTAGCAACACCGACAGTCGCTACCAGTAATACAGAAGCCCGAATCCATGCTGGCGAATCGAAGATCCGATCCAACGCGAACACGCATAGAACCCCAAAAAAGATCGAGAACAATGCTATGCCAGTCGCCTCAAGCATCTTGATGGTCCAGACCCGTCTGCGAAACTCAGACAACTGAGTGACCAAAGAAGAAGGAATGGCAATAAGATTCTTTGTCTCAGATATGCTCATAGTGAATGTCAATTCCAGGTATCGACCATTGTGACTTGATCTTAAGTTCAATCCAGACCCGACCACCTATCATTGCTGTACCGCAAAAACAGTTTGTCACGGATGGACCAAGCCTATTGAATTCCGTTCAAGTAACAGTATAGAGGGTCCAAACCTGGAAACTCAAGAATCGGACCGATTTACAAGCTCAGGAACTCCGCTTTTCCCGAAAATATTCTCCTGACTAACCTAAAAACACGTTCGGCGTGACCGGTCGTGTCAAACGGATCGGCGATACAACGATTGTCTCAGCCACAGCACATGCTCATTCGATACCAGGCTTGCGAAGTGGTTGTGAACTATTTTGACCGTCCAGTTCGCAGATCAACAGGGGTAGTAGATATGGCCAAGTTCTATATTCAAAGTGGCTCGATTCGAGGAATTGTGGATTGCTACGATTCCGAATGTGCGGCTGTCTGGATGGTTAATCGAGTTATGGAACAAATTTCACCGATAAGCGACGAGTCCATTTACGAAGGGGACGAAAATGCCGACGTCGGAATGTTTGCCTTGGATGACACTATTCAAATCAGCGAACAGGGCTTCGATCGCGACGACTGCGAAGTAATCGATACGCATTTGGCATTTATCCAATGGCACCAACTCAAACGAGCCATTGAAGCGATCCATCAGCAATTCAATGACAAACTTGATAACGAATGATCCTACTGCGACGGCCGCAGGTATTTGTTCGGCACGGTTAAACGAGTTTGTGTGAACTCTAGCTAACTGCCTGCACTTAAGAGCGCGGATCCCATCGTTACTCCAGGGGCCGGCAATGTACTGCTCCCCAGCAAGTAGATATCGATCGCTCGCGCTGCTCCGCGGCCTTCGTTGATGGCCCACACGACAAGCGATTGTCCGCGGCGGCAGTCTCCGGCAGCAAATACCCCCGGTACGTTGGTCGTAAACTTGCCATGCTCTGCTTTGTAGTTGCTGCGTGGATCAAGTTCGATGCCAAGCAATTCGGATACGGAATTCTCTGGCCCGAGAAAACCCATCGCAAGCAACACGAGATCCGCACCGATGACCTCTTCGCTACCAACGACTTCCTCCATCGTCATACGTCCATCCTTCTTGACCCATTGCACCCGAACCGTTTTGATGCCGGTCACGTTCCCCTTGCCGTCATCGATAAACTCCTTGCTCAAGATGCAATACTCGCGTGGGTCGCTTCCGAACTTCTCTTCGGCCTCTTCGTGACCGTAATCGACTCGGAACGTTTTAGGCCATTGGGGCCAAGGATTATCTGACGCTCGTTCCTCGGGCGGTTTGTCCAACAATTCAAAATTGACGAGCTGTGTGCATCCATGACGCAAACTTGTACCGATGCAATCACATCCGGTATCCCCACCGCCAATTACTACGACACGTTTGCCCTTTGCAGAAATGAATTTGCCGTCTGCATGTTGGCTGTCTAGCAAACTTGATGTGTTAGCTGTCAAGAATTCCATGGCAAAATGCACGCCATTGAGATGCCGACCCGGGATCGGTAAATCGCGAGGCTTGGTCGCACCCGTTGAGAGCAATACCGCGTGATTTTCAGCCATCAATTGCTTTGGGTCAACGTTTTCTCCAACATTGGCGCCAGCCACGAATTTAACACCTTCAGCGATCATCAAATCCAATCTGCGTTGGACGACTCCCTTGTCGAGTTTCATATTAGGGATGCCATAGGTGAGCAGACCTCCGATGCGATCTGCGCGTTCGTAAACCGTTACCGAATGTCCGGCCTTGTTCAGTTGATCAGCAGCCGCTAAGCCAGCCGGCCCACTTCCGATAATCGCAATATTTTTACCCGTTCGCGACTGAGGAGGATTTGCCGTCACCCAGCCCTCGTCAAATGCCCTGTCGATGATGGCGTTCTCAATGTTCTTAATAGTCACGGGCGGGTTCGTGATTCCGAGGACGCATGCACCCTCGCACGGCGCTGGACAAACTCTGCCAGTAAACTCCGGGAAGTTATTGGTTTTGTGCAGTCGATCGACAGCTTCCCGCCATCGGCCATGGTAGACCAAGTCATTCCACTCAGGAATCAAATTATCAATGGGGCATCCAGTAGCCGACTGGCAAAACGGCACGCCACAATCCATGCAACGAGCACCCTGTGTTCGCAGTTGCTCTTCCTCAGGCTCGGTGTAGATCTCACCGTAGTCGTTTACTCGAACAATGGGCAATCGCCACTCCACTTTCTTGCGATCGAATTCTTTGAACCCAGTTGGCTTTCCCATGTTGTTCTTTAAAAGTAAGGAGTTGTGTTGAGGAATAAGGCTAAAGGTATCGGGAGGCGGGAGGCAGAAAGCGCACGTTTAGCCTTTAGTCTTTAGTCTTCGTTCTACACCAATTGCAATTTCTTTTCTTGCTTCATTTCGAGCAAAACGCGTTTGTAATCGGTTGGCATTACTTTCACAAAATGCCCAACGCTACTTGGCCAATTTGCAAGAAGATTTTTTGCCACTGAGGAGTTGGTAAAGTCAGCATGTTTTGAGACCAATGAAAAGAGTTGTTCAATGTCTTCCTCAGCGTCAACGCTTTCCAGTTCAACGGTTTCGAGATTGCATAAAATGCGAAATGAATCTAAGTCGGCCAGAACATAGGCAATGCCGCCGCTCATTCCTGCCCCAAAATTCCGTCCGGTTGGACCTAGTATGACAACACAGCCACCGGTCATGTACTCACAACCGTGATCCCCAACCCCTTCGATAACCGCGGAACAGCCGGAATTGCGAACTGCGAATCTTTCAGCAGCTCGACCTCGAATGAAAAGTTCGCCAGTTGTCGCGCCATACAAGCATACGTTCCCAACGATAATGTTATCCTCGGGTAGGAAAGTCGAACGCTTATCTGGGTAAACAACAATTCGTCCACCCGAAAGCCCCTTGCCAACATAGTCGTTCGCGTCCCCCTCCAATTCTAAGGAAACACCATGGGCAAGGAACGCGCCAAAACTCTGGCCGGCGGAACCGGTAAACTTGATATGAACCGTCTCTGTTGGCAAACCCGCTTGTCCATAACGTTTCGCAATTTCATGGCTGAGGATCGTGCCTACCGTGCGATTGATGTTGAGGATCGGCAGATCGAACTTCACGGGCTTGCCCGTTTCTAAAGTGGATTGGCAGCGAGGCAAGATTTCCGTCATGTCCAACGACTTTTCAAGTCCATGATCCTGCTTTTGCAAACAGCGAACACCAACATCGGGGCTCGTCTTCTTGGCTGGTTTAAGTATGGGAGACAAATCCAATCCGTCCGCTTTCCAATGCGAAATTGCGGTATCAGCGATTAAGCAATCGGTGCGTCCAATCATGTCGTCGATCTTCTTGAATCCCAGTTCGGCCATGATCTGACGTGCGTCTTCGGCGACCATGAACAAATAGTTGACGACATGTTCTGGTTTACCAGTGAACTTAGCGCGCAATTCTGGGTCCTGAGTCGCAATCCCCACGGGACAGGTGTTGAGATGACACTTGCGCATCATGATGCATCCTAACGTAATGAGTGGGGCGGTAGCGAACCCAAACTCTTCCGCCCCTAACAGGGCTGCGATCACGACATCGCGACCAGTCTTAAGACCTCCGTCGGTCTGCAACGTGACACGGCTTCTTAAATTGTTTAGCACCAAAGTTTGATGCGTTTCCGCAATCCCCAATTCCCAGGGCAGTCCAGCGTGTTTGATGCTCGTAAGCGGAGAGGCTCCTGTGCCGCCGGTATCACCGCTAATCAAGATATGGTCAGCATGTGCTTTGGCGACTCCCGAGGCTACCACACCCACACCGACTTCGCTAACAAGCTTGACACTGACTCGGGCACTTGGATTGCTATTCTTCAAATCATGAATGAGTTGAGCAAGATCTTCGATCGAATAGATGTCATGGTGCGGAGGCGGACTGATTAAGCCGACGCCAGGTGTGCTATATCGAATTTTGGCGATGTACTTGTCCACCTTCTTGCCAGGCAGCTCGCCACCTTCCCCGGGTTTGGCGCCCTGTGAGATTTTGATTTGCAACTCATCCGCATTGGCCAAGTATTCGATCGTGACACCGAATCGGCCGGACGCAACTTGTTTGATGGCTGATCTTTTGCTGTCACCGTTTGCAAGAGGCTTGAATCGAACAGGATCTTCTCCGCCCTCGCCAGTGTTGCTTTTCCCTCCGAGCCGGTTCATGGCAATCGCAACGGTTTCGTGAGCTTCGGCACTAATCGAACCCAGGCTCATCGCGCCGGTACAGAATCGCTTAACGATTTCTTTGGCGGGTTCTACTTCTTCAATGCGGATAGATTGTCCGGCCGCACTTGGTCTGAATTCGAGTAGTCCTCGAAGGGCATATCTCATTTTCGCGTCTTTGTTGATATGCTCAGCAAATCGCTTGTATGCGTTTTTGTCACCAGCTCGCGCGGCAACTTGAATGTCCGCGATGGCGGCTGGGTCCCAACCGTGCCGTTCACCCTCGGCTCGCCAGTGAAATTCGCCTAGGTTTGCGAGCATCGGTAACGCATTGGGTTTGGTGGTCGGGTAGCCAAGTGCATGACGCCGAAATATTTCTTCGGCTAGTATGTCAAAACTGCAGCCTTGAATTCGACTGTTCGTCCCAGCAAAGCATCGAGCGATCACTTCGTCTTTCAATCCAAGCGCTTCGAAGATCTGGGCTCCTTTGTAACTCGCAAGCGTACTGATGCCCATTTTCGCCATGACCTTCATCATGCCTTTAGCGACCGCTTTGCGATAACCTGCGACAATCTTATTGTCGTCCATCCCTTCGAGAACCCCGTCTCGACTCGCTTGCCACAACGACTCAAAGGCCAGGTAAGGGTTGATTGCGTCCGCCCCATACCCAACCAACAAGCAGTGATGATGAACTTCGCGAGCTTCGCCAGTTTCCAAAACAATCCCAATTTGGGTTCGCTTCGCAGCTCGAACCAAATGGTGGTGGACTGCTCCACAGGCCAACAAGCTACTAGTCGCGACGCGGTCCTGTCCAATATTGCGATCGGATAGAACGATCATTGTAACCTGGTCATCGATTGCGTTCTCGGCCTCGTTGCAGATGCGATCAAGAGTCGTTGCGACCCCCGCCTTGCCGAGAGCACGATCAAAAGTGATATCGATGGTCTTCGTCTTCCATCCACGATTCGTCATGTGCTGGATGGCCGCCAATTCTTCGTTGGTAAGAATCGGATGAGGGATCATGAGCCGATGACAATGTGCCGGTGTTGCGTCCAACAAGTTTTGTTCCGGGCCGACGTAGCATTCCAGCGACATAATCACTTCTTCGCGGATCGAATCGATCGCTGGATTGGTTACTTGCGCAAACAATTGTTTGAAGTAGTCATAGATCAACCGAGGCTGGTCGCTCAAGCATGCCAATGCAGAATCATTTCCCATAGATCCAATCGGATCTATTTGAGTTCGAATCATTGGCAGCAACATGAAATTCATGGTTTCAAGGGTGTATCCGAAGGCTTGCATACGCGGCAGCAATGTATCCGGGTAGAAGCCATGGGATTCTCTATCAGTCGACAATTGGTCCAATGTGATTCGCTCAGCTTTAAGCCATTCCTGGTAAGGTCGAATCGCAGCGAAGGTTTCCTTCAACTCTTCGTCTGGAATGAGTCGCCCTTCCTCGAAGTCGATGAGAAACATGCGACCTGGCTGCAGACGGCCTTTGGATTTTACAATGGCCGGATCGACCGGCAACACGCCTACCTCGCTAGCCATGATGACGCGGTCGTCCGTCGTCAGATAGTATCGACTAGGACGCAGTCCGTTTCGGTCGAGGGTCGCACCAATAAAATGACCGTCGGTAAAAACAATGGATGCAGGTCCATCCCATGGCTCCATCATGCAGCTGAAAAACTCGTAAAACGCGCGCTTGCCAGGAGACATGGTTTCATGTTTTTGCCAAGCCTCCGGCACCATCATCATGACCGCCTCTTGAAGAGTTCGGCCGTTAAGAAGCAAAAACTCCAAAACGTTGTCGAATGTCCCTGAGTCACTGCATAGAGGCTCGACGACAGGAAACAATTTTTTGAGATCGTCTCCATAGACGGAGCTTTCAGCCATGCCTTGTCTGGCGTGCATCCAGTTGATATTGCCGCGAACGGTATTGATTTCACCATTGTGGCTCATGAAGCGAAGAGGCTGAGCCCGATCCCAGCTTGGGAAAGTATTCGTTGAAAATCGCGAGTGAACCATTGCCAAATGAGTCTCGAAATCGGGGTCACTCAAGTCTGCGAAATACGGAACGACTTGGGCCGGCGTCAACATTCCCTTGTAGATGAGAGTCTTGGTGGACAAACTGCAAACGTAGAAGAGAGTCGCTTGCTTAAGGTTCTTGTCATTGCGTAACACATGGCTAGCTTGCTTTCGAATCAAGTAGAGTTGGCGTTCAAATTCAGGGTTGTTAAGTCCCTCTTTAGCAGCCACAAAAACTTGTTCGATGACGGGCTCGGCTTTGCGGGCGCTAGGACCAATGTCCGCCGTATCAGCCGATTGTGGAACGGCCCGCCAACCCAAAAGCTTTTGTCCTTCCGTTGCAATGAGTCTGTTGAAAACCTGCTTGCAATGATCCCTCTCGGTGGCATCTTTAGGCAGGAAAATATTCCCGACCGAATAGAGTCCCGCCTTTGGCAAATCGACTCCTAATTCACTTAGGGCAATCCTTCGAAGGAATTTGTCCGGCATGCCGATGAGTATCCCAGCACCGTCACCGGTATTCTTTTCACAACCGCAAGCCCCGCGGTGATACATGCTCTTCAGGATGGTTTCAGCGTCGAGCACGATTTGGTGACTGGCTTTGCCTTTGACATGGGCCACGAACCCGACTCCACACGAATCCTTTTCGAGGTCGGGATCATATAAGCCTTGCTTTTCTGGGAAACCGAATGGTGCATTCATGCCTGGCGAATCCTTGTTATTGGTCTTTGATCGGTGTTGTTTTCGAAGAGTGTGACATCGAGTCACAATGCCACTAAGATGCCATGGACGGATTGGATGCTAATGGTCCGATGGCTGGGGGCGCGCCTTCCTCAGATTCTGGAATGGTTGTTTTTAAGTCCTCCAGGGATTTTGAGTTTTCCTGATCCCAAACTCGGTTCTTCATCACGATATCCATGAAGCTTCGAGCGGCGCGACTCAATGTTACCTCTCGCCTTTGAATGATGCCCAATGGGCGAGTAAGATCCACTCGATCGCACTCTATCTTTTTCAGCGAGCCCGATGCCAACTCACTCTGAACCGTCAACATCGGCAAAAATGCAACGCCACTGTTGACAATGGCCGCATGTTTCACTGAGTCTATGTTGTCCAATTCGACAACCACTCGCATGGTTACTCCTAGATTGCGAAGCTCCTTGTCAATCTCTTGCCGAATCCGCAGGTTGCCTGCAAAGGCCACCAATCCGATTTGCGAAAGCGCCTCCGGCGAAATGCGACCAAGTGTAGAAAGTCGATGCCTTGGTGACGCCACCAAAATCATCGGTTCATGCCGCCATAGCGTTGTCTGCAAAGTAGGATGGTTTTGATCGGGGTAGCTTACCATTCCGAAGTCCACAGTACCCTGCTCCACCATCCGGTAAACTTCGTGTGGGTGCGCAAGTTGGTAAGCGAAACTCGCCGAAGGATAGTTCTTTTGAAACTTCTCTTCCAAAACCGGCATGTAGCTAAGGCCAATGGAATAGATAGAAGCCACAACAATGTGGCCTACTACTTCCTCACCGGAAGTTGTTCCACCCAGTCGGACTTCATCGACCAAAGAATCGAATTGCCGCAATACTCCAGCCAATCCATCGTAAAACTTTTGCCCTTCGGCAGTAAGAACAAATGGCCGTTTGGTCCGATCGATCAATTGCACCGACAAAAAATCTTCCAGATGCTGCACGCTTTGGCTGGCCGCGCTCTGCGTCATTCCATGATCGCTTGCCGCCTGCGAAAAACTTCGGCGCCGAACGACATCATAAAAGACCTTCAAGGATCGAATATGCACAGCTCCGTGAGAACTGGCTGCTCTATTATTACTTTTGTTAATTTTCACTCTCCTCTATTAACGTGGCCGATTCGAAGGATACCGTGCGGAGTTGGGGGAGTCAAGGAGTTTTGAAAGAAGTTCAGGGGATAAGTGGCAGTCATGCGAACTATATCTAACGAGCGCACCTCCTTCGACGAACTTCTTTTACGCCATGCCTTCGCTTTGTATCTGCTCTCACCCAACCGACTACTCCCGCGGGATTGGAGTTGTCGCTGGTGTTCAAACGCTTTCTTCGCTCAAATTGGTATATGGCAATTCATCGCGAGCATTGATCGACAAACGCAGTGAGAGACGAGAGAATCCTCTGCCTCGCTAGTTGGTTTGAATGCAATAACCTACACGGACGATTTCAATGCCATTCAACGCCGCTAAGGCAGGACTATCGCCTATTGCTAGGTTTCGCCTGACGCTTCCGAAATGCTAGTTGCCTTTGCGAACCTATGCCAACGAATTGGCGTCTCACTCATCCTCGATCCCATGGGTCCTGAGTTGTTTGAAATGTCCCCAAACATGCCTGGACGCAGACGGCAACTTGATGCAATATAGGGGGACACGGATGGGAACGGGCAAACTACTTATTGATTTGGACAACTTGTGAATACTAGCTCTTCGCCGACGGAACGAACGGCCTCCGCGGTTTTCTTTTCTGGCGCAACGTACTTCGTTCATTTTCTGGCATTGGGATTTAGTTCTTTTCCATTGCAAACTCACTTACGGAATGTGTTGACTCCTGCATCGGCAAGCTTGGTTGCGAGCATTTCGCCGATTGCTGCTTGCATCACCTATTTCTTCTTTCGGTATGCGGAATCACGTGGGTGGACGAAGTCGCCGCGACTGGTTCTGTTCTGTTCAGCCGTTGGAGTTGCTTTTTTGCAATTGCTTTTGGGTTGGCGCATGCAACAAACAACGTTGGGCAACGATTTTATCGGGCCTGTCGTGGATCTTGCGATGTGCATGTTGCTATTGGGGTGTGTCCAATCCAGCGCGATGACTTTGCTCAACCACATCGGAGTATCGACGATGGGAAGTCATGCATATTCAGTACGCGCGGCAGGATCTGCTGGATACATGGTCGCGTTGCTTTTGATGGGCTCGTTTGGAAGCAGTGCCGAGTCGGTTGCCGAGTTTCACTTGTTTATCGGCGCGAGTATCAGTATGTGTCATGCGATCTTTGCGTTCCTGGCTTGGCAATTGCTGCCAATACCTCAACAAACGGTTGAGACACTGCCACGAAACTTAGAAAGCAAACCATTTAGGCCACCAGAGCGAACAATGCAGAATAAAGATCGATTGGAGTGGTTCGGTTTGTTGTTGCTAGTCTGGATGGTTGCGGTCTGCGAGATGTCTTACGGGCTGTACGCGCATGAATTCTTGACGACAACCTACGGAAACTATGGCTACTTTGTTTTTGCAGGAGCGGTTGCCATCGAAATTGCGGTACTCATTGCATTGCCTTTTGTACCGAGCTTGAGGCGTCGTTTATTGTTTGTTGGTCCGCTCGGATGGATACTTTTATTCAGCGGATGTTTGTTGGCAACACAGGGCTTTGGAGCGTTTGGTTTGTTTGCGTTTGCATTAGCGCTCAATTGCCCGTTTCAAATTGCGACCAACGAACATGCGCACAGAATGAATCCAAGCGTCATGGGGGTAGCTTCGATGACACTGGCACAGTCGATTGGTTACACAGCGGCTACAGTAATCGCATCAATAGCCTCGCGATTTGGAATTGGCCCAGCGCCGCTTTGGATAGCCGTGCTGCCACTTTCAGTGCTAGCTTTGATGCTCGCCCTTCGAAAACTCACCCGCCAGAACGCGGCGCTCGATGTCAACGATCTTGGCGAGACGAGCTGCGTGCCGAGGAGCAGGAGTATAGCGAGCTCCGAGGAACGATCGGACGACTTCGAAGGCAGACTCAGGGCCGATAACGCGTGCTCCGATGCAGAGGATATTCATGTCGTCGTGCTCGACGCCTTGGCGAGCGGAGTAAGTGTCATGGCACAAACTGGCTCGGATTCCGGGAAACTTGTTCGCCGCCACGCTCACGCCAACTCCTGAACCACAAACGAGAATTCCGCGATCGATTTCGCCGTTAAGAATCTTGACTGCCACCAATTCGGCAAAATCCGGGAAATCGCAAGATTCAGCCGTATGGGTTCCGCAGTCGATCACGTTTACCGCTGCAGCCATTAGCAGTTTATAAACATCGTTTTTCATCAGGAATCCAGCGTGGTCGCCGCCAATTGCGTACCGAAGGGGAGCTGCATGGTTCATAGAAGAATTCTTGGTACGGGAAAAAAGGGGTTGTCTTAGGAGTCGTTGGCTTGCGAGTTTTGGTTGAATGAGAACGCGAAAGTATGGTTGGGGGCACGGTAGTCGCTGTTGCCGTCCTTGTGCAACGTTGTTACACTCCGTGACCCTAGGTTGTATGAGTTTTTTGGATTTCGGCTAGTTGCCGGTCCCTCAACCAATCTGATTCCTCTTTTATTTACGCTGCGTCGAGAGTCGGTCCCAGAACTTTATCGCCAAGAAGGATTCACGTAAATCGATCTTTAGTCGGTTGTTACTCTTTCCCATGCGTCTAGCCGATTTTCTCCCGCTAGCATATCCAAGGACTTTTACGCATGGTCAATCGCACCCTCATTCGCTCCCTAGAGGATGAAATTCTGGAGCAGGAACTCGAGCTCATGTTCGGCGACACAGCCGAAACGATGTTTGACGAGTCGCTCTTAGATGCCAACAAGCAGTTTGATGTAAACCAGATTGTTGAAGGCAAGATTGTCGAAATCAATGACGAATTTGTCGTAGTTGACGTCGGCTTCAAGAGCGAAGGTGCGATCCATAAGAATGAGTGGGACGAAAACGAGCCGCCACCGGAAATCGGCCAAACCGTCAAGGTCCTGATCGAAGAAGTCGAAGATCAGCACGGAGCGCCGGAAGACGTCCGGGCCATGATCAGTCTCAGCAAGCGTAAGGCTGAAAAGATCATCCAGTGGGAACAGATGATGCTTTCGGTCCAGGAAGGCCAAGTGGTCACTGGTACTGTTACTCGCAAGATTAAGGGCGGTTTGCTCGTCGACATTGGTGTTCCCGTATTTTTGCCAGCAAGCCAAGTGGACATTCGTCGTCCAAACGATATTGGTGACTACATCGGTCGCGTTGTTCAATGCGAAGTGCTCAAGATTGACGAGACTCGACGTAACATCGTTGTCAGCCGACGTTCGCTCATCGAAAAACAACGCGAAGAAGACCGCGAACACCTCATGGCCGAACTGGAAATCGGTCAAATACGGAAGGGTATTGTCAAGAACATCGCCGACTTCGGTGCCTTCGTCGACTTGGGCGGTATCGATGGTTTGCTCCACATTACCGACATGAGCTGGGAGCGAATCGGACACCCAACCGAAATGGTTTCGATCGATCAAGAGATCGAAGTCAAGATCTTGCAGATCGATCGCGAAAAGCAAAAGATTGCGTTGGGACTCAAGCAAAAGCAAAACAACCCATGGACCAACATTGCCGAAAAGTATCCAGTCGGCACAACCATCCCTGGCGAAGTCGTAAACGTCATGAGCTACGGTGCATTCGTGAAGCTCGAACCTGGCATCGAGGGGCTTGTTCACATTAGCGAAATGTCATGGACTCGCCGTATCAACCATCCAAGTGAGATGGTCCAAATCGGTGACAAGATCGACGTTAAGATTTTGGGAGTTGACGCTCAAGGGCAACAATTGTCATTGGGTATCAAACAGACGCAGTCCAACCCATGGGATGTCGTTCTGGAAAAGTATCCAGAGAACGCGCAAGTCACCGGCAAGGTTCGCAATCTCACCAATTATGGTGCGTTTATCGAACTCGAAGAAGGGATCGATGGTCTACTCCACGTTTCCGATATGTCTTGGACTCGCAAGATCAGTCATCCAAGCGAATTGCTGACCAAGGGGCAGCAGGTCCGTTGCCGCGTACTGAGCGTTGACCAAACGCGCCGCCGTATTGCTCTCGGTCTCAAGCAATTGGATGACGACCCATGGAATACCACGATTCCAGCCAAATACCAACCAGGTCAGTTGGTAAGTGGCAAGGTAACCAAGATCACGAACTTCGGTGTATTTGTTGGTCTAGAGGATTCGCTCGAAGGCTTGCTGCATATCTCTGAATTGGCAGACCACAAGGTCGAGAACCCTGAAGACATCGTCAAGGTTGGAGATGAGATCGAGGTAAAGGTGCTACGAGTTGACAGCGAAGAGCGTAAGATTGGCTTGTCTCGAAAACGAGTTGACTGGTCGGAAGAACAACACCTGGCTGAAGCCGAAAAAGAAAAGGAACAAGCACAGCAGCCGAAATCAGACAAGCCACAAATGGAACTCAAGGGTGGTCTTGGCAGCGAAGGGCTACTAATTCAGCCGGCTCAACCAAGCGAATAGTCGATAACCATTTAGGTTAATCATCAAACCTAGGAGAGTGTTGGTCGCATGACCAGCACTCTTTTTCGTTTCGCGTTACGCGTGGTCTTTTTAAACACTTAGGGCATGGTTATGCTTTGCTTTGTTGGGCTTCGTCCCTTCGAGACACGGAGCGTCGAGCAATAGTCCCAATTCAACTGGAGTTTCATTCATGTCATCCCCGATTCCGCCTATGGCCAATGTGCCGCGTCGTACTTTGATGGGGCCAGGCCCTAGCGATACGCATCCTCGAGTTTT
>JANLRK010000434.1:0-2095 GCA_031361585.1 Pirellula sp.
GCAAACCCGCATGGCATAACCAGGGGGACATGCAAGCAAAACGCGACAGTGGCCAACGTGTCGCAACCGGTGGCAACTCAACGAATCACGGAGGAATGAGATGAGCGAAGGGAATAACCAGGTCGATCCGACCCGACTTTCGATCGAACAAGCGGCCAAGCTACTTTCGGCCGCATACCGCGAGAGGATCGAGGCAGAGAATATTCGGGCTGACGTCGATTCCGGTGCGCCCACGAACAGCGACGGGACAATCAACCTTGTGAACTATGCCGCATGGCAATCAGAGGAGATGGGCCATGCCGATTGATCCGAGGAAACTAAGACCAAGCGAACTATGTCGTTTGCTCAACTCGACGCCATTGGGCGAAGTGATTAACGAACGGCAATTGTATAGACACCGCCAACGTGCCGGCAATCGCATTGGCGATGGAAAAACGGTTGACCTGTTGCGATACTGTGCGTGGATGCACGTTGTTCGACATACACCGAAGACAACGTCGGATGTTGATCCGTATGAACGCATGAAGGAATCGGCTCGCGCTCGCAATGCTGCTCTTGCGCTTGCGGGACGAGACATTGGTGAACTACCTTCTGTGGAGAATCCGGATCGCAAGGAGCGGGCGTCGCGAGACTTTCAATACTTCTGTGAATCGTATTTTCCGTTGACTTTCCATTTGAAGTGGTCGCCGGACCACATAAAGGTCATTCACAAAATCGAGCAAGCTGTTTTGCATGGTGGCTTGTTTGCATTGGCAATGGCTCGCGCGACCGGGAAGACTAGCCTGGTTGAGAGCGCATGCATTTGGTCCATCCTTTATGGTCATCGTGAGTTCGTTTGCTTGATAGGTAGCGACGAAGGACACGCCTGTGAGATGCTTGAATCGATCAAGACCGAGCTCGATAGTAACGATCTCCTATTGGCTGACTTTCCTGAGGTGTGCTATCCGATCCATGCACTTGATGGAATTTCCAATCGAGCCAATGGCCAACTATTCAAAGGGAGCCGAACTCACATCGGTTGGACAGCGAAAGAGATTGTACTTCCAACTATCGCAGATAATCCAGCCAGCGGAGCGATTATCAAGGTGGCTGGGATCACTGGCCGCATACGCGGAATGAAATTTAAAAGGCCTGACGGTCGATCGGTTCGACCTTCCCTGGTTGTTTTGGACGATCCGCAAACCGATGAAGCGCTGGGCGTCGACACGCCCATCCTTACACCCTCTGGCTTTGTACGAATGGGTGACTTGAAAGTCGCTGATACAGTCTTCAATGAGCATGGCAGGCCGTGCCAAGTGCTTGCGACAAGTCCGATCATGTACGATCGGGAATGCTATCGCGTCTCTTTTGATGATGGATCATCGATTGTTGCCGATGCACGACATCGGTGGTCAACAAGTACGGCGCTGCAGCGAACCAATGCTCGCCGCAGAGTAAGTTGTTCTCATTCGAAAACGGCTCTATTGCCTGAACGCCAGGCAAAGCGGCTCACTTGCTTGGTAACCACTGAAGGAATGCTCGATTCTTTGACCGCTGAGGGGGGACGCAACAATCACTCAATCCCGCTGGCCGGTTCAATCCAGATGAGTGATTCAGTATTGCCCATTCCGCCCTACATCTTGGGGCTGTGGTTGGGAGATGGGGACCGAAATTCTGGTCGCATCACGACCATGGACGAAGAGATCGTGGATTACATCGAAGAAGAAGGATTTAACATCGGCAAACGTTGCTATAGTTCGGAGGCCTACCCTAATCGAGCATGGAGTTGCACCATCCTGGGCCTTAGCGGCCTACTAAGACGTGCGGGTTTGCTGAAAAACAAACATGTTCCAAACTGCTACTTGATTGCTTCATCCGACCAGCGATTGGCACTTTTACAAGGACTCATGGACACCGACGGGTCGGTTACAAGAGGAACGCGAGGACGCAAGGGCACACGCTGTACATTCTCGAACACGAACCGACAGCTCATCGATGCCGTGCTCTTTCTCTGCCACTCTCTGGGCATCAAAGCTAAATGCCATCCGATCAAACAAAGCCGGCCGGGAGCTTTGCCAGGCTGGATCGTCACCTTCGTGACAAAAATACGTGTGTT
>JANLRK010000437.1:0-23838 GCA_031361585.1 Pirellula sp.
AGCGGGAGAGTATTGGAGGATTCGATCGAGATTCACACGGTCGAGCTTGCCAAGTACAATGGAATTGCAAGCGATGTTCGCAGTGCGAGCGTTTTGGAGCAGTGGGCCTATTGGATTAAGAATTCGAGTGAACATACGGTGGAGGAGCTACGAGAGTTGCTTCCAGGATTGGAGTTTCTTCGGGCGACGGGTGAGTTAAATGCGATTCGAGAGATAACGGAGGAAAAGCAAATGTACGATGCAAGAGAGAAAGCCAGTTTGGACATCCAGTCCAATTTAATTGACGCGCGACAAGAAGGCATTGAAATAGGCGAGCAGCGAGGCGAGCAACGCGGAAAACTCAAAGCAAGTATACAAATTTATGAAGGAATACTTGGCGATTCGGTAACTTCCGAAAGTAACTTGAGTAGTCGATCCATAGAGGAATTGGAATCGATGGTGGCGCATTTGCAAAAGCGTCTTCGAGATTCTGAAAAAGGGGTCAGGTCTCTTTATCGCGATTAACATTCAACATTCAACTGCACCGCAGTTAATGACTTGAATGGCGAAAAGCAAAAAGGGGAGGGGAAATTGGGACGCAGCTCAATTCGCGTCGATTGAGCTGATGAGACAGCGATCTTGGCTTGTTCGGCTGACGTCGATCTCAATCAGGTTCGTGCAGGAGTTGCCGAAGCTCCTAAGGAGAGCGAATACGCTTCGGTATACGAACGTGTTCAAGCGGAGAAAGCGAGTAGCAAGGCGAGATCGGAGCGAAAATTCGCATGCGGAAGGTATCTTGTAGACGTTCGATGGTTTCAACGGTTGAAGTTACGTTCGCGGAGATGAATGGTTGACGCCTGTCACGGTGGACGAGTGTTCGGACGCTTATCGCGGCGCCATGCCTAGCAGGACGGGCAGACGGGCCAGTGACAAAGACTTTCTGGGGATGAGTTGCGAGTTGTATTTGAAGCTTCTGGATTGGACGGGTCGGCAGATACGTCGCGGTAACAAGAGGGGCCGAATCCCAATCGAATTGGCACCCATTTTGGAACGGACAGGATTGTCAGGGGAATTGTGGTGCGACTAATTGAATCGGTGGGGTAAGTTCTTTAAACGAGTTGCGAAGAAACCCGAGTCGCTTACACTCGAAGCGATAGATCGAGGTCAGAGAGGCTATCGAACCGGCCGCTCGCCTCTGCCAGCCTGACCTTAGTCCGCTCGCTTTAGTGGTCCTCGTTCGTAGGTGATTAACGTCGATACGGAGGCTTCGTTGCCTGACTCCGCACCTTTGCGACCGCGACGCACGAAACTCAGGGACTTCTGTCTTGGCACCACGCCCGCCAAAGTTCTGGCCACTTTTTTAAATTGGATACCTACGATGATTGAGTTGAAAGCAAACAGAGCGAATATTGGCGCCATTCGTTGTAGTGGCCGAGCAAGCGACGTAGAGTACTGTCATGACGAAATTCGCTTTTTTGAAATGCAAAAAGGGACGAAAAGCAAAAAGGGGTTGCAGCTCAATTTGAGTCGATTGAGTGTCTACACTGCATGCCGTCGCGCTGAACAGGCGGCGACGGTGATGCATCCAACCACTGTCGTAGTGCACAAGACCTAGCGCATTCTTGGGCACAAGGCCCAAGAATGTTTGGCGTTGCGGTGTTGTGAGATTATTCGTTTCGCGTTTAAAACCTTGCGTCAAGAGTTGCTACAAGCTGTCACAAATGTTAGGCTCTTTTCATTGTCCAAACGCAACTCGCATATGTTAGTTTTCTTTCACGTAGCTAGACTTGTTCTCCGGCTGATTGCAGGAGTGTCCGGCTGAGGACAGCCGGACCTACGTGTTACTTTCCTCAAGGCCAAAACGTCCGCATGCTCCTACACACGCGATTGAAGCTTATCTGCGTTATTACGCTTTTCTGGAGTGGTTGTTCTTCATCCAGTTCGATGACCATGACATTGCCCGGGATTGTTGAAACCCAGGAAGTACGACTTAGCTCTAAAGTCGGAGGACGCGTTCTTAAGGTATTGGTGAAAGAAGGTGATGCCGTCGAAGCTGGACACACACTGGTGCTTCTCGATTCGGCGGAACTGGAAGCAAAACGAGCTCAACTGAATGCCCAACTGGACTTGGTTCAGGCAAAATTGGACATGATGTGCAATGGTCCACTTCCGGAACAAATCGACACTGCAAAAGCTGCATTAGAGATGTCGGAGGCTCGCCTCCAAAAGCTGCAGGCTGGTTGGCGAACCGAAGAAGTGGATATGGCGAAGTACGAATTGGAAATGTGGGCCGCAGAATTCGCGCGAGCTTCTTCCGAGTTTTCTCGCCTTCAGTCCGTGCAGGGAACCAATTCGATCAGCCTTTCGGAAATGGACGCGGCCAAGGCTGCCATGTTGCGTTCAAAATCGCAATCGAGTTCGAGCGCCAAACATCTGGAGATGTTGATCAAGGGTACTCGGGTCGAAGACGTTTCCGAGGCCAAGGCATCGGTTGCTAAGTTTCGATCTGACTACGAACTCATCAAGCGAGGAGCGCGGGAAGAAGAATTACGTCAGGCCAAGGCGCAGGTTTCCGAAGTCGTTGCAAGGATCCGAGAACTGGATACACAACTGGCCGAATGCACCATCGTCGCTCCCGATCGTTGTCTAGTAGAGGTCATAGGCATTCGCCATGGCGACATGGCGCCTCCCAATGTTCCTGTAATTCGAGTATTGTACGAGGGCGATCTCTGGGTTAAAGCCTACGTGCCTGAAACCAAGCTTGGGATGATCAAGCTCAATCAACGTGTAGTTGTGACGCACGATGGTTCAGAGCGCCAGTACGACGGCGAAGTGACGCACATAGCGAACATTAGTGAATTTACACCGCGAAACGTCCAGAGCCCTGATGAAAGACACCACCAGGTTTTCGGAATCAAAGTCCTCGTGAAAGATGCGGCAGGAATTTTCAAATCCGGGATGGCAGCGTCGATTCGAATTGGGGGGGAACGATAACCATTTCCGATCCAGCTACCATGCTTGCTACAAACGGGCCTGAAGTTGTCATTGCAATGCGTGGCTGTTCGATTCAATTCGGTAAATTCCGCGCCGTCGACCGTGTTGGCTTTGACGTATACGCGGGAGAGGTTTTCGGACTCCTAGGACCGAATGGATCAGGCAAAACTACTCTGATTCGCGCATTGTGTGGGCTACTAGATTTTCGTGAAGGAGACGCGACCGTATTCGGTCTAAACGTTCGTACACAATCAGAACTCATACGTGAACGCGTCGGCTATATGTCCCAAAAGTTTTCGTTGTATGCTGACTTAACGGTACAGGAAAACATGGATTTTTACTGTGGAATCTACGGACTCAACCGCGTCCAGGCAAAGCAACGTCAGGCGGAATTGATCGAGCTAACGGGCTTGGGATCTTACCGAACGCGAGCCGCGGGAAAGCTCTCCGGTGGATGGAAACAACGGCTTGCTATGGTTTGTTCCTTGATGCATAGACCACGTCTCGTTTTTCTTGACGAGCCTACGGCGGGCGTTGACCCGGTCGCTAGACGCGAACTTTGGGACCTGCTCTTTCAATTGGCGTCGGAGGGTATCACCTTGTTCGTGACCACGCATTACATGGACGAAGCGGAGCGATGTGGTCGAGTCGGTTATCTTTACCTTTCCGAACTACTCGCCCTAGGTACTCCGAAAGAACTCAAAGCGCTTCCAAGCATCACACCGGTCGGCTCGCAACGCTGGGAAATACGCGGTGGCGTAGCAGCTGAGGTATTGGCAGAATTAAGGAAACGACCGGGCGTGCACGAAGCGACCATTTTCGGGCAAGCGGTGCATGCGCTTATCCAAGATGACGTTTCGCTGGAAGACCTCAAAGAACGCGGCTTGAGCCTCCAAGTTGCTGAGCCCAATCTCGAGGATGTATTTGTCACTCTAGCTCGCCAGCAAGCAATCAAAGTAGGCATTCAATGAACTTAGCTGCCTGGCAACGCATACGATACATCGCCTACAAGGAAATGTTGCACATTTTACGCGATCCTCAAACACTGTTCTTTACCCTATTCATACCTATCGTAGAAATGTTCATGTTGGGGTTTGCAATCAACACAAACGTCCGCGACGTTCGCACCGTCGTCGTCGATTTTTGCAATACGCAAGAAAGTCGCAGGATGATCGAACAGTTCGGCAACTCCGGTGATTTCAAAGTGGTAGAGCATCACCAGTCCGAGCAGGCAGCTTACGACTCGATCGTCGCCGGACGAGCCCAAGTTGGAATCGTAATTCCGGAAGATTTTTCAAGGAAAATAGAAGCAGGGGAAACGTCGCCATTCGCAGTTCTCGTCGATGGAACCGTTTCAAGCGTTGCAGCGGAATCGCTCAACGTCGGCAATGCTTTGGCGCTGCGGTCGTCGCTGGCGCAACTACTCAAGGGACGCGAGCTACCGGTGGAAGCTCGGCCTCGCGTACTGTTTAATCCAGACACACTTTCGGCATACTTCTTTCTCCCTGGATTGATGGTTGTAATGTGCCAAATGATGGCCACCATTTTGTCAGCCAACGCCATTGTTCGGGAAAAGGAGTCCGGTACGCTCGAGCAGTTCTATATGACTCCAGTGCGCCGATTCGAAGTCATCATAGGGAAAATGCTCCCGTACGTTGTGCAAACGACAATCGAGTTTGGATTGATCCTGCTGGTCATGACCACTGTATTTCAAGTACCGATACGCGGTCATATCGTGTTGCTCTTTGCGCTACTACTACCATTCACATTCACCATGCTAGCGTTTGGACTGTTGATTTCGACTAAAGCGGATACGCGCGATGCTGCTGGCCAAATGGCGATGGGGACGATCATTCCGTCCATCTTCTTGTCAGGCTATGTTTTTCCTCTGGATTCCATGCCCGATATTTTTAAGACTATTGCCTACTTTATTCCGACCACTTGGCTGATCGATGCATCGCGAGGCATCATTCTAAGAGGAACGGATTGGGGAACTCTCTGGCAACACACGGCTGTACTATGGTCAATGGCGATTGTGGTCACAGCGTTTGCAGCCATAAGAATGCGCAAGCAAGTTGTGTAGTGTGGCTCGGTGGTCTCCACCGAGAGTAGCGAATCACGGCGGGGACCGCCGTGCCACATTTTATAAATCACAAATCACGGCGGGGACCGCCGTGGCACAATGGACTATTGTGACTCTGTTCCACCGTTTAGCATGTATGCAAGCAAGTCCAAGATTTCGTCTTTGGTCATCAAGGCCAGTAGGTTGACGGGCATAGGAGATACTTTCGACGTTCCAATGCTTACAACCTTCTTTCGATCGATTGCCGTCTGCTGATTTGGGTCCGATGCATCGGTATTGAGTGTGATGGTATCCCCATTGAGATTGACGACGACTCCTCGAATCCGCTCTTCGTCTTCGGTAACGACTTCGATCGGCACGAATTGTTCGTTGATCTCTTTGCTCGGGGTGACAATTTGTTCTAGCAGATCTTTGATAGAATAACGCCGTCCAGCGCTTGTCAAATCAGGACCGGTCATCCCACCTGCGTTGCCAAATCGATGGCAAGTAAAACAAGCGGCTGCACCGAACATCTTGCGTCCATTCTCGAGATCGCGCCGTAGCAAACCGTCCGTCAATGATCCGTTATGGTTTAGGCCCTCGTTCGCCATTGCCACCAATTCCTCCAATGGATAAGCGTTTTCCTTGCGGCCTGCAAAGATCGCCCCCACATTTTCAATGGCGGATTTGCGTATGGGTTTCTGTTCAATCAGTGTTGCCAACTCGGCTTTTTCGGCAGCCGAAAACGTATTCAGTGCATCGTTGCGAATAAACTCGATAAATTTGTCGAAGCTTGCACCGCCCCGAAAATTGGCAGCCTTTAAGAACCATTCGAGATAGGCTGTTCTCGTTTGAGTAGTCCAACCCTTTCTTTGTTCTCGCAGCGATCTAGCATATTCGATCTGCTCTTCTTGGCTTGGGGAACGAGCCATTAGAGCAATCGCCTTGTCCGCAATCGTAGGTGATTGCAGATAGACCAATGTTTCGCAAAGCAACCAGTTCAAATCAAAAGACTTGCTTGGAAATGCAGGATCCAGTTTGGAAATCAATCGGTCAACCGTCGAATCGTCAGGTCTTCCGAAACGATTCAAAATGATCTCCAGTGTTCGAACATAGGTAAGCTGCCGATCGGCAGGAAGTTTCCGCCAATCCATTTTTTCCATGGCTGCTAGAAGTTTCGTTTTCAAATCGTTATCAACCGCAGGAGATTTTTCGTTTCTGATCGACGGGCAAACTCCGCCAACTCGAGCTGCCGCAAGGATTGCTTCTATCTGCGACGCGGCATCGGGTTCACTTAATGCTCGGGGTAACCAGCTTTCTAGCGGCTGATGTTCGACTGCAATTCGAGCTGCCCATCGGATAAATCGATCGTTGCTTGCCAAATGCGGCCATGCAATTGCGATAGCCTTCGGGTTTTGCTTGCCGTGGAAAAATTCGAGCTGTTTGCGAACAGATCTCGCATGGGCAATTTCGGGACTCAAGTTGGTCGAAGGATCGGCTTGTGGCAGATAGCCTTTTGAGACGGCGTCGGTTGGTTCCGCACCAGTGTAGGTGATACGATAGAGGCCGGACTGGACCCGACGACCACCGATGGCAAAGTACATGGCTCCGTCCGCTGGATTGATAATAGCGTCGGTCATGGGAAGCGGCGAGCCTGAGATAAACTCTTCCTTGGTCGCAGTGTAACTTGAGCCATTTGGCGATAAGTGAACTGCCCACATCTTTCCCCAGCTCCAATCGAGGATGAACAGAGCTTTCTGGTACTTGCTCGGAAACTTGGCACCGTAACCAAAGGTGGTACCTGTTGGTGAACCAGGTCCGATGTTGATCGTGGCTGGCAAGTTGTCGGAATAAAACTCGGGACGCTTTCCGGCTCCGTTTCGCCATCCATATTCAGAACCGCTCACCACATGGTTTACGCGAGTTGGCCGATACCAGGAGGTATTGAAATCGTATTCCATGTCGGCATCGTACGTAAACAGCTCCCCTTCATCGTTGACAGAAGCATCGAAGATGTTTCGATAACCGTTTGAAAAGACTTCAAACTTTTGACCATCCGGCGAAACCTTATAAATGATGCCACCGGGGCCAACCACGTCGCGCATAAAACCCTTTCCGTCGGGCATTCGAGGCAATAAATGGTCTTCACCCCAAATCGATGGTACAGGCGAGGTTGATTCGGTTTCTGTTTTTTTGGTGCCGTTTCCGCAAACAAGATAGAGAGATTTGCCGTCGGGAGTTGGCACGACAGCATGAACTCCGTGGTCACCCTTTGCCTCGATTTCTCGAAGCAATTCAACCTTGTCTAACTCATCGTCAGCATTGGTGTCGGAAATACGATAAAGCCCTGACGGAATTTTTTTCTCATAGTCATTGACTCCGACATACAGGGCACCAAATGCCCAGACCATGCCGTTTACAGCGCGAATCTCGACGGCCAGTCGTTCGACCTTTTGTGGATCTAAGGGTTGTCCGGCAGGGGGAGCTGCGAAACGGAAGAGACCGCCGTATTGATCGCTTGCAATAATCCTGCCTTTGTTATCCAAGCATAGGTTCACCCACGATCCCTCTGCTTCACCGGGAACAGAGTAAAGCAGTTCGACGCGGAAATTTTTGGCAACTTTGATCCGATCGATGGGCGTCGCCTTGTTTTCGTTGACTACAGGACCAACGACATCTTGTCTTGGTCTTGGCTTACGCGGTGGGCTTGGTTCCTGGGCCAGGAGAAGCGAAGATAGAAAAAGGCTAAAAATGGCGACGATAATCTTCATGGCTTGGATGGGGCTCGCGTTATTGGTGAGGCAGTTTCCACTTCGGAATTCAGTTATAGTAGTCCATAGATCGAAAGTGTTGTTTTCAGTTTGGCAAACTCGAAATCTTCTAATTCGGTCATAGGCAACCTTAACTCTCCCGTATCGCGACCGAGTAATTTCATGGCCCCCTTGAGCGGGATCGGGTTTGTGGCCAATGAAAGCATGTCGCGACAAAGCGGAAACAGTTTATGATGCAGTTTTGATGCCGTTGCAAAATCTCCCTTAGTGGCTGCTGCAACCATCGCAATCAAATCCTTGGGAACGATATTCGCTGCCACCGAGATTACGCCTTGGGCGCCGATGCTCATCATGGGCAGAGTGAGCGAATCATCACCGCTGAGTACGGTCAAATTGGTCGTGTTCAAAATTTGAGAACATTGATCGAGCGAGCCGGTCGCTTCCTTAACCATGGTGATGTTCGGTAGTTCCGATAACTTCGCAATCGTCTCAGGCTCGATGTTCTTAGCCGAGCGACCTGGGATGTTATAAACGCAATGCGGAATACCGATCTCGTTGGCAATCGCTTTGAAATGCTCGTAAAAGCCTTTCTGCGTGGGTTTGTTGTAGTACGGAGCGACTTGCAGGGATGCATCTGCACCCTCCTTTTGTGCCCAACGGGTTAGTCTTAGCGCTTCCGCAGTGCAATTCGATCCAGTACCGGCCATGACTTTGCATCGTCCAGAGGCTAGCTGAATCACTTCGCTGATAACTCGCTCGTGCTCGTCATGTGTCAGCGTCGGAGATTCTCCCGTCGTTCCCACGGGAACCAAGAAATGGGTGCCGGAAGCAATCTGAAACTCAATTTGATTCTTAAGCCTCGCTACGTCTAAGTTGCCATCGGTAAATGGAGTAACGATTGCAACGCCGACTCCTGCGAAGGCGCTTCCCTTTCGATCCGACATCCCTTATTTCTCTTTTCTCTTTTTCGCTGAAACAAACACAGCTATAAGTTAGTTACTTTGACCAAATGCAATAAACCGGAAGTTCTTTCCGGCCTTTGCGAAATCACAGCCGATACCGCCGAACGATAATTCTCAAATCAAACTCGATCCTGACGACGACCTTTGGAACGCAACTTTGCACATTCGTCGCACGTACCCTCGATAATAAAACGATGGTCCCGCGCTCGAAATCGGTGCAGCTTGGCCACGGATTCCCGAATTTGCACAATGTCAGAACTGGTAAACTCAATTAGTTTCCTACATTTCGTGCAATACAAATGATCGTGCTGAGGATAGCCGTAGTCGTGTTCATAAACGCTTCGACCATCCAATTCAAATCGATTCAACAAGCCGGCGTCAACGAATTCCCGCAATGTTCGATAGACCGTCGGCCTAGAAACGTAGTTGGGCGAACCTTTGGACGGGAGTTGTTCCATCAGCTGATCGGCATCGAAATGTTCATGCCGATTGAAGACCTGCTCGATCAAAAACCTCCTTTGCTCCGTGTTTCGAAGATTTTTGCTCTGCAGATACTCTTCGAATCGCTCCAAGGGCTTCATCGAAACCGCGACGGCTTCGAGGGGTTCAGGCGGATTGGAGCTGTTTGTCATCATCGAATCGGTTGAGTTCTGTTTATCGACATCTGTCGGGGAAGGACAGTATATACCGATATTCAAGGCAATGGACTACGGCAGGTCACTCGTGATGGGCGTGACTTTGGACCTCCAATTCGGTCTCGAAAATGGTGCAACCCAAGTCTCGACGGACAAAAATGGGTTGTCAAACGGCCAATACCACCTTGAAATTTTTACAAACTTGCAGGGTATTACAAACTTGCAGGGTAGAAGTGCTGGAGTTGTTTGTCGGCCTCCTGAATGAGCCGATCAACCCGCTGATCGATTCCCTCGACCTTTCCTGGCAAAGAACATTCGGAATCGCTCGCTTTGAATCCGGCACCACATCCGTGACAGCAAACATCTCTTCCAAGTAATTCGACCGGGATTTGCAACGTTCGCCCGCAAGTCGGGCAAACTTTGGCGAAACGCACCGAACTAGACATATTTGTTTTTCTCCTGGAGAGGAAATCGTCAGGTCGCTATTATTGCGTTTAAAACCGCTCTGTCAACGAACAAAGGAACTTTATACGCCGAAAGACCGTTCGCTCGCAAGTTGGCTTTTCATTTTCCTTGGTGGACAGCGTCCAGTTTTCTGTCAAAAACCGTATGCTGGTGTCCCGTGAACAAACGAATGCAATAACTGTGCCCGAATGGAGCCGAAAAGTGTTTGTAAAGATCGCGCGAGATCGTAAAGGTTTAGGGAATTTTTCTGGGACTTATGCAGCCGATCACCTTCGAGAAGTGCTTAAGAATCAACCTCGAGCCCGTCTTGTCGTGGCTACGGGGTCAAGCCAATTCGAGGTGCTTGAACAATTGACCCATGAAAAAGGCATCGACTGGCCCCGCGTTGATGGGTTTCATTTGGACGAATACCTAGGGTTGGATCGGACCCATCCGGCCAGTTTTTGTGGTTATCTCGCTGCTCGATTAGTCGATAAGGTCCCCATCGGCTCCTTCCACTTTTTGGATGGTACGTCCAATCCAGAAAAGATAGTCGCAGATGCCTCAAAATGGTGGTCCCAAGGCCCCATCGATTTGGCGATGATCGGCATCGGAGAGAATGGACATCTAGCATTCAATGATCCGCCAGCTGATTTCCAAACCAAAGAAATCTATCACGTGGTGACGCTTGACGAAGCTTGCCGGCGACAACAAGTTGGAGAAGGCTGGTTTCCTCAACTGAACGATTGCCCCAGTCAAGCGATTAGCATGACGATTCATGCAATTCTACAGTCTCGAAAAATCATTTGCAGTGTGCCTGACGGTCGCAAAGCCGCGGCAGTGGCGTCGTCCGTGGACGGACCAATCACTTCACTTGTGCCTGCGTCGATCCTTCAGAATCACATGGATGTCACTCTCGTGCTAGATGATTCTAGTGCGGCCAAACTGCGTCCCTCGACGACGATGCATTCTCAACGCATTCTCAACGCGTTTCGAGTTGATCAATGAAGTACATGGACTTACAAGTGAACGGTGCCTATGGCATTGATTTCAACGACGACGCCCTGAATTGCGACGGCTTCGAGTTTGCATGCCGCAAACTCCGAGAGTCAGGTGTCGCCGGATTCTTAGCGACCATCATTACGGAATCCATTGAAACGATGTGTTGCCGAATTCAAAAAATCGTTCGAATGCTCGAAGCCAACCCGGAATTGGCAACGATAGTAAAAGGCATTCATGTGGAGGGTCCCTTCCTCTCCGATCGAGCGGGATTCTACGGCACACACCCTCCCCAGCACATTCTTCCGGCCAATGTGAGCGATGCGATGCGACTTCTAAATGCGGGTAACGGTTGGATCCGTCTAGTAACCTTGGCACCCGAGCAAGATCTGAATTGCCAAGTAATTGAACGTCTCAGCGAAGAAGGTGTTTGTGTCTTTGCCGGCCATACAGACGCGAGTTTTGAAGTACTGGAACGCGCCATCGACAGCGGATTGCTCGGCTTCACCCACCTTGGAAACGGCTGTGTCCATCAAGTCGACCGTCACGACAACATCATGCAGCGAGTGCTGGCCCATCGCGAACGACTGTACATTACGTTAATAGCCGATGGAATCCATCTGCCGAGTTGGCTATTGAAGTCTTGGATTGGAATCATTGGCTGTCAGCGCTGCATCATCATCAGTGACTCGATGAGCGCCGCGGGAATGCCTCCGGGAGAGTATACGATCGGTCATCAAAGCATATTGGTCGATCCGACAAGAAGAACACGGCACCGCGATCACGGTTACCTGGCCGGTTCAGCCTCCACGATGGCGGACATGGACTTGTTTATTACCAAGAACCTCTCGATCAGCCAATCGGATCGCGAACGCATCTTATTCGGCAATGCGTTATCGTTACTCACCTAGTGTTGGATGGCTATTGAACCACAGAGGCAGGAAGAACACAGAGAATTGTTGCACCGTAGTCTCCACTGTGAGCCGACAATTTTTGAGAAGACCACTCCCCTGAGTCTTAGTTCAAATCGTTGTACCCGAGGTCCCAAATTTAACAAACCACGAAAAACACTAAATACACGAAAGGCCAAGATCGCAGTTCAATGACGATCGATCCAATTGCTTGGGCGATCTAATTGCTTGGGTTGGTCTCCAAGTCATTTGCTTGCGAAACGGTGGTACTTAGATTTTGGGTTCGCTAACGCGTCGAACGATCGATGATGAGCTACAATGTCGACGAAAAAAGCACTTCTCTTTTTTCCACGGTTCGGCAATTGAAAGCCCTTAATGGCCAATTCTAGCGCACTACAAAATTCTGGTCGCGAGCATCTTTGGCTGTTGCCGTTGTTTATTGGCAGTGGTTGCTCTGCATTGATCTATGAAATTGTTTGGTTTCAGTCCTTGCAGATGATCGTCGGTGCATCGGCTATTTCCTTGGCGGTGCTGTTGACGATCTTTATGGGCGGAATGTGCCTAGGAAGTTTGCTGTATCCCAAGTTGGTTCCCACAAGATGGCATCCACTAGGGGTCTATGCCTCGCTTGAGTTTCTGATTGGAGTTCTTGCCATCGCATGGCTGTATACCATGCCGTTCATCGAGCAATTTTATGTCCAACGAGTTGGGCCAGGAAACACGGGAGTTCTGCTGCGGGCCGTTGTTGCTGGAGCATGCCTGCTGCCCCCAACCTTGCTCATGGGAGCCACTCTGCCAGCTATTTCACGCTGGTTTGAGAACAATCAACAAGGTACCGCAGGGATAGGTATGTTTTATAGCACCAATATTGTGGGTGCCGTCGTCGGTTGCTTGGTTGCTGCTTTTTTTCTCCTTCGACTTTACGATGTTGTGATTGCGACAACTGTTGCTGTTACGATTAACTTTGTCGTAGCCATAGCGGGTTGGGCTATGAGTTTGACCATGCCTAACCATCTGCGCAGCGAATTAGAATCGCAACCAACAGCCCTGCCTAGCAATGGCTGGTCGACATCGCACCTTGCAATTGCTCTTTCAGGTTTTTCTGCACTGGGTGCGGAGGTGGTTTGGACCCGCGAGTTGTCACTGCTGCTTGGGGCATCGGTTTACACGTTTTCGTTGATTCTTGCGGTGTTTCTGATTGGACTTGGGATTGGCAGTGGACTTGGCGCAGCCTGGGCTCGCAACCATCAACAGCCCGGTATTGCATTCGCATGGTGCCAACTAGGAGCCGCCTTGAGCGCCGCCTGGGCGGCTTGGATGATGGCTAGTTCGTTGCCTTACTGGCCGATTGATCCATCGCTATCTACGAGTCCATGGTTTGGGTTTCAACTGGATATTGTGCGCGTGATGTGGTGCGTGTTTCCGGCCGCTTTGTGTTGGGGGACGAGCTTCCCGCTCGCTCTAGCACATGCATCGCGAGGTGAAGATCCAGCAAAGTTGGTTGCCAGCGTCTATGCGGCCAATACCTTGGGTGCTATTTTCGGTGCACTTCTTTTCACTTGGATCGCTATCCCCCAGTTCGGAATTCAGCATGCGCAACAGTTTCTCGTTTGCGCGCCGCTCCTATCGACGTTCTTACTGCTCTTGTTCCCGAACAAATCACAAATCGTGTCTTCCATGCAACGAGCCGCTATTGCTGTCGGACTGATAGCAAGCCTCATCGCTGTGGCTTTTTTACCCGCTCCGCCATTGGGCTTAGCAGCCTACGGACGATATTTAGTCACATGGAATGAAGAGCCGAGTTATCTGTATGCGAAAGACGGCCTGAGTGCGTCGATTGCGGTTTCGGAATTTGAAAACGGGGTTCGAAACTTTCATGTGAGCGGCAAAGTGGTCGCTTCCAGTGAACCACAGGATATGCGACTTCAGAGAATGCTCGGTCACCTCCCGGCCTTGATCTGCAACGAGCCCAAGAGTGTTTTGATAGTAGGTTGTGGAGCGGCCGTCACCGCTGGAACTTTTGTGGTGCATCCGTCGATCGAACGCATCGTGATTTGCGAAATTGAACCGCTGATTCCTCAAGCCGCGAGTGAATACTTCGCACGCGAGAACCATAACGTAATCAAGGATCCGAGGGTAGAAGTCATCCTTGACGATGCACGGCATTTTATGTTGGTCACCAAGGAAAAATTCGATATCATAACGTCGGACCCAATTCATCCCTGGGTAAAAGGAGCTGCGGCGCTCTATACCAAAGAGTATTTTGATTTGTGCCAGGAACACCTCAAACCCGGCGGCGTTATCACCCAATGGGTTCCTCTTTACGAATCTAGCTTGCCAGCCGTGAAAAGCGAGGTCGCGACGTTTTTCGCCTCGTTTCCTCATGGGTCACTCTGGTGCAACGACGCTGACGAGAATGGCTACGACATGGTTATGATGGCTCAAGACAATTCGCAGCCGATCGATATGGACGCCCTCGAAACTCGAATGGCGAGAGAGGATCACTCACGTGTTGTACAATCACTTTCCGAAGTGCAAATGGGGTCCATGATTTCTTTGATTCGTTGCTATGCGGGTCGCAACACAGACATGACAGACTGGCTAGCAGACGCGGTCGTAAACACAGACCGCAATTTGCGGCTTCAATATCTTGCAGGCTGGGCACTTAATTCGAGGAAAGCGGCTGAGATCCGCGACAGCTTCCGACCATTTGCTCATTTTCCGACGGGCCTATTGATCGGAAAAAATACGTCCATTGCAGCAATCCAATTTGTTTTGGAAAGGTCGCGCAACAAAACGCAACGTTGATTCATGATCGCAATTACTCATGTTCCTTCATTGCGTCTTAAGCAATGCGAGTTGACTCATTTGAGCCGAACCGCCATCGACATCGAACTGGCTGGCGCGCAGCACGCCAATTACTGTGCTGCGCTTATGTCGGCGGGTTGTTCCGTTCAAACAAATGACTTCAACCGAGAATATCCGGATGCTGTATTTGTTGAAGACGTTGCCGTCGTGCTCGATGAACTAATCATCCTCGGGGCGATGGGAGTCCAATCGCGCGAACCGGAAATGGTGGGATGGAAACAACGACTGAGTGAATTCAGAACGCTAGTCGAACTGCCTTCTGGAGCGAAGCTTGAAGGAGGTGATGTACTACGCGTCGGCAGGGAATTGCTAATTGGGATTTCAACACGCACCAACACCATAGCAATCGAGGCGGTGACAAAGTTGGTGAAACGACTTGGTTACATCGTACATGCTGTCCCAGTGGTTGGCTGTTTGCATTTAAAAACCGCTTGCACTGCGATCGACGAAGATACCTTGCTTGTCAATCCAAACTGGATCGATGGCGAACGACTTCTGCGCAAGAAGATGGTTGTTGCAGCCGATTCGTGGGGTGCCAACGTGATTCGATTGCCAGACCAGCTACTAACAAATTCGCAAAACACCGCCACGATCAAGCAATTGGAACTCCTCGGCTACTCGGTAACACCTGTCGATTTAAGTGAATTTGCAAAAGCGGAGGCCGGTGCAACTTGCCTTAGCCTATTGATCTAATTTCAACGCAAAGTAGAACGATGATTTTTCAAACCACGAAAAACACTAAATATACGAAAGAAAAAATTTGCAATGCGATGACGATGGATCTAATTGCTTGGGGAGTTATAACCGATGCGTATATCCATCGACCAGCGCCTGCTGAGGCTTGAACGGAATTGCTTGTAGATCCAACTCAATTTCCAAACACTCTTGGTAAACCGATTCGAAAAAGCCGCATCCCGTTTCTTTGTAGACTTCAAAGCAAGCTCCGATGGTTCGATAACTTTCTTCCTTATAGACGATTTCCGGCATAGTTTTATCTCCTGAATCGGTTAGTTGACCGGCCATCAATCGCATGTTACTTGGCACGCGAAATCTCATCGATCGATACCGCCCGGTGTTCGCGAGCCGACATATATGCGGCATCGACGAGGGCCATCGTTCGCAGGTTGTCACGGCCACCGATTTCCGGCTCCGTATTGTCCTCGAGTGCACACAGCAATTGCGACATCGTGCCCACAAAGGCGTCGGGAAACCATACCTCGGGCCATCGGGGCTGAACCCATTGTTGGCCGTTTTCGTTCGTCGTATAGTCGAGAGTGCTGGGTGTTCGAGTGGGATAGTCGGGCCAACCAATCGTGCCTCTTGCCATGCCTTCGGTCCCTTCCACGCGCCATCGAATGTACGAGTCCGACGCACATCCCTCGAGAGCCGGACCAGCCCATACGTCATCCCAGGAAGCTGCCCGAAGGCCGTTTTCATATTCCAGTATGTACAAGCAAATTCCGTCCTCGTGCGCAAATCGCTTTTCCGTTCGCGGGTCCGGCCTAATGCTCGCAAAGACACGTACTGGATCGCCAAACCAATACCGGAATGTATCGAGGTGATGGATGCTCATGATCCTCAAGGTGACCCAACCTTGTCGTTCTTGCCAGGGCATCCAATGCGGTATGGCTCGCATATCGATTGTAGCGAGGACTGGTTCGCCCAGAGCCTTCGTCTTGAGCAAACTCTTCAGCCCTCGCACCGATTGGTCATAGCGCATGTTTTGGTTCACAGCAAGAGCGATCCCCGCCTGCTCGCACATGCGAACAATCTCTAACGCTTGTGCGTAGTCAACTCCAAGTGGCTTCTGTGCGAGAATGCCGCGGATACCGCACCCACGGACTGTGATCTCGCGAATGATTTCGAATTGGATATCAGGCGGAACAGCCACGTCAACAATTTGTACCTGCGGATCGTCGAGCAACTCTCGATAGTCCTCATAGGCTCTCGGGATTGCATGACGTTCGGCGACTTCCCGTGTGCGTTCCATATTGCGAGCCGCGATGGCTACCGGATTGAAACCAGCTTTGCGATAGGCCACTAGATGGCAGTCAGCCATGATGAAGCCAGAACCAATGCATCCGATGCCGATCGACCTATCGCGAGGCATGCGGGGCAAGTACTCAATTTGGCGAGGTTGCATTGCGTTGTTGTTAACCTTGACCAACGCCTTGAGTTCGGTCCCGTTTGGCTTCGAGAAACTCTTTGCTCGACTCACTACCTCGAGCCCCCATGGCTTTGATGGCGCTGTCGTCGAGCTTCTCGAGCGGCGTGTAGCACGGGTGATGCGAATCTTTGTAGGGGTTGTTATGCCGAGTGTTGTAACAGCAGATCAAACCCCAACGAGGCTTGTCGCTCAAGTTCGCGTCGGAACTATGTAGCGTATTCCCATGAAAGAAAACAGCGTCACCAGGTGCCATCTCGCAATAGACACGCTCGAGTCTTTGCATGGCAGCTTCGACACGTTCCGGATCAGCGCCTGTTTGCGAGCCAAATCGCCCATGTTCGACTCTTCCCATTCGATGCGAACCCTTCAATAATTGCAAGCAACCGTTCTCACGCGTCGCTGGATCGAGCGCGATGAATACGCTCGCCAAGTCAGGAAAAAGGCAACCATTTTGGTACCAATATCCGTAGTCTTGATGCCACTCCCATGCCCCGCCCACCTTTGGCACTTTAGCGCTTAGCTTGGAATGATAGTGATACACTTCGTCGCCCAAAAGTTGTTCCATGGAATCGACCACCCGCCGACTGCGGCAAATCGCACCGTAAATATCGTCCCCAGGAAGATTCCAAAGCGAAAGGTTCGTAACGCGCCCTTTAGTATCAATGACGTCCATCGCGTTGATGCGTAAAGCTTCGTCCTGTCGAGCCGCTCGAAGTGTCAGTTCGGTTTCTTCCGCATCGAGAAGCGAACGTATTACCAGATAGCCATCTTTCGAAAAGGTTTCAATTTGTTGGTGAGTAAGCGGACTGGAGGGCATGAATCTCTCCGAGGGATTTTTAGGGAAATGAACGACCCGGTTAAACGATTGTATAGCATTCCGTCTACTTAGAAGCCGGCGTCGATCTTAAGATCTTAAGGCGGGCCGATTTAAATCGTAGCGGAAGCTGTCAAAGCTTTCGTGAATGCTGGACGCCAACGAAATGCTTGACGCATTCCGCTACCAGGGAATGCTAGCGAAAGTGCTTCGCGGCCCAGCTACGGTACTATTAAATCCGTCGCTTGCGACGTGAGCAACCAATCACCTCTGCCACGTAAGCAATTCCTCCGTGTCCCCGCTGCATTGCTTCGAATGCCGCGAATCGACGACGATCTTTTTCATTGAGCGATGCCGCAAAATCACGCATTCGCTTCTCTTCATCGACTCCAATCCGGTTTTCAATCGCAGCAACCATCCGTGGCACTTATCAGTTGGTAGAATGAAACAACAAGCAACAATCACCAGTTGCTCACATTTCACAACCATACACAATTTGCCACGGTTGACGCGACATTAATTTTTTGGCCAATGCTTAGTTTAGTAGATATCCAAAGGATCCCGACTGAGAAACGCAGCGAACTATATAAGGTGATTGCGATCGAAGCGTCGAAGTACCTTTCGCTAAAAGCCGAAGCTGATGTGGCAACGCCCGAGTTGCGATTGGAGCAGGACGATCGCCAGAAACTGTATAACCAGCTAGGCTCTCGAATCGCGGCTTTAGAGGAAAATGTGTCCGAGTTGCGTTTGAAGAAATCGCAACCGAGATTCAAGGACATGGGTGACCATCATCCGGAGGCATTAAAGGTCCGAACCGATCAAGAGTTCTACGCCGCGCAATTGGCGGAACTGGTTGATCAGCAGCAACAATTGCGAACCAGGATTCAAAGCGATTCCGTTAGGGCAAAAGAAAAAGCCAGTTCCTCGGTTCCGGTTTCGCCTCTCGCATTGAGTAAATATGACCGGGAGCTGATGCGACCGCTCTAGCGACCATGTGCGATATGGTATTTTTAGTGCTGAAAATTCGAAGGGGTGTCGAATTAGCCTCCACAAAAGCCACCGAGATTTTAAGGATGGTAGATGGAAATGTACTGGGCGTGATAGTGAACGGCTTAGAGAAACGTTCGTACTACAGTGACTACGGTAAGTACGGGTACAGTGAATACGGTGGCTACAAATACTACGCCAGCCGATACTACGAAAAGGACAACGAGAAGTACTACAAGGCGGAGCCCGAAAAGGTGATGTCTGAGGAATCGTGATAACGAAACCAGCGTGAAAAGTAAGAAGGGCTCGGTGGAAACCGAGCCCTTCTTACTTTTCGGAGAGTGGTATTCAGCCGTTTTCGGAGCGTTTGTATTCAGCCTCGAAGCGGAAGAATATGTTGGGAGAGACTTCTGTTTTTTTCAATCGCACAGGAATTTGTCTTGAGGGGGTCGTTTGATATGCTGTCGTAATGATGGCGGTGGTGTACGCATACCTGATTGAATTAATTGGTGGGGCGCTGTGGGGCGTTACGACGGCACGGAGTGCCGTGCTACATTGAGCTGCGCGACTCCGTAGATCACTAGCCCCAACGTAAAGGTTCCGGCGCAAAGAAAAAACTGATTGCGTTCTCTTTCCAGTGAACCGGCGACCAGTAATAGCACAATGGCGCCGGCCACGTATACGATGGCAGCTATGTGTTCGTACCACTTGATGGGTGCCTGCTCGGCCATGAATCGGCGTGCGATCCACACACTCGATACCGCCAACGCACCGCAGGCTGTTAAGGTCAATCCAAGGTATTTTACTATGTCTTGAATCTGCGATATCCAAACCACAATAATGCTCAACAGCCCCTGCGCGAGGATCGCCATTCTAGGCACTTGGTCTGATATACGAAACAGGCTCGGCATCCGGCCATCCTCGGCCATCTGTGCGTACACCATCGGGCCGATCGCCATCATCGCGAGAATGCTCGTCGCGGCCGATAGGACTATCGCTGTTTGGATCATGCCCGAAAGCCAATCACCACCTAGGTTTCTCGCAACCTCCGCCACATAGCTTTCTCCGCCCCTAGCAATTCGCTCGGGACTCATTCCATATAAAAACACATAATTCAAAAGTAGGTAAACAATTACCACCAGTACGCTTGCAATCAACATCGATCGGCTGACAAGCATTTTCCGATTGGACGGATTTGATGTAGGTCCCTCGATTTCACCCGCGAGATAAATGCTCGCATTGAATCCAGTGTAAGCAAGTGAGACGTAGAATAGCGATACGACCATTTGGACCAACGTCGACGACTCGGAAAGCCTTACAAAGAGCGAAGTGGATTCGCTTGTCGTATTATTTGGATCCACTAGCAGACCGCTGTTCGTTCCCTGCAGGACTATAGGGAGGCCGACGAACAAGAATACCCCAAAGCAGACAAATTTCACCGCGATGACGGCATTGTTGAACCATGCCCCGATCTTCAAATGGCAGCCATGCAAGAGAGCCACAAAAACAATGCTTGCAGTCGCAATCAATTTGACGGTGGTCGACGTGGCATCGATTCCTCCGAGATATTTGCCTAGTAGCAACGCAGTCGCAGCAATGGGAGCGGTAAAGCCTGCGATGATCGAAATCCAACCTGCAACAAACCCAATTGCTGGGTGCACGCATCGAGTCAAATACGAATACTCACCACCCGAGACAGGCAGACGGTTCGCGATCGCACCGTAAGCAATCGCCCCGCAAATCGCGTGCAGGCCTCCGATCAACCACACGATCAAAACCAATCTGGCGTCTTTTAGCGACAAAAGCGAATAGTAACTGCCTACGTACACGCCCACGCCGATCATATTGCCGACGACGAGGCAGACCAGCGAAAACAATCCAATGACGGGCCCTTTTAAGGCAGTTTGTTTATCCGCACGTGCAGTTATGGAGGTGATAGTCGATTCCCTTTCGAAGCCCAATCGCTTGACCCTGAGCCGCAGTCGACGGTTTGCGGCGATTAGATCTCGCTTTTGATCCGTCCTATCTTAACCGAAGAGTGATTGCGTTGTGTACGCGGGAAGATTATCGATCACGGAGATCTCGAATTATTGAACCACAGAGACACGAGGAGCGCAGAGAATTGAGGAAGCCATCGACGGGTGCTCTGCGTTCCTCGTGCCTCTGTGGTTAAGTGACTGCTTGCCCTGCTGCGGAAGATCGCGACAATGAAGATGCAATTTGGAACAGTGTGGAGCGAAAGAGGAACCGAGTCGTTTGATGATCTTCATACAAAAACAACGTCTAACGCGACTTATCCTTTCGCTCTGCTTGGCTTGCCTGCTGCTTTTAAGCTCTAGGCAATTGCTAGCTCAAGAGGTTCAGGGCAATGTGGAAGCCATCGCGTCGGAACCCTATGGGGTTGCGCGGCTGTTTATCCCAGCCGGTCAACTTTCAGCCACAACGACGCTTCGCATTGTCGTCTCGGATCCGAGCGATCGGGTCATGTTCCCGGCAATCGATTTTCTCACCAGCGAACCTCCAGAAGTGCATTCAGCCCAAACCGGCGGTAGGCAACGGCTTGGAAACGGAGCGCTAATTGGTCGGATTCGGAGCGCCATTCAGAATGCAAGAGAACAAATTGATCCTCCGGAGTTGGTTCGAGTCCAGTTTCTGTTTCGCGGGCATGAACCGTTCGAAGTGCGGTTGTCGGGTGATCTGGAGGCCAAGATTGAGGTACGGCCGATCATGCTCCCCAATGCGCAACAAGCTGCGGGTAACCAGAATGCGAATTCGCAAAAATTATCCCAAGCACCGCAATACCAAGTTTTGATTCGATCATGGTGGGATGGTTATGTCCAGCAGGCGAAAAGGCAATTGGAGCGAAGCGATTACCCAGCCATTGTCGAAAGTTACCTAACGCACATGCTGGCCTATCGATTCGGTTTCGAACTTCCTGACCTTATCAAAAAAAATACGAGCAAGCGAAAGCAGACGGATCCGTTGCCGACCATCGCGTTGGTTGCCGGTGTTGAGGATTTGCGAGCCGAGCTTTTTCTAGAAACGCTGCGCAAGCCGGCGCCGTTGAGCTTAAAAACCGTACCTGTTCCTGAGGCACCGAAGTGGGTTGAAGCAGCTGTGCCTTATACGCCTGAGAACTTGGCGATTGAACCGATCGCGAAAGTGGTTCCACCCGAGTGCTATTACCTTCGGTTTGCAAGTTTCTCAAACTACCTCTGGTTTCAGTCGCTAAGTCAAACGCGTGGTGGTGATCTGGCGCAAATGGCAGTGCTGCGTGGTTTCAACTACGAAACGAACAAGCGAATGGAGCGATTGCTCAATACGAAAACGACCGCTATCGCAAAACTGTTCGGCGACTCTATCATCGCCGACATGGCGATCATTGGCCAGGATCTCTATCTGCAAGAGGGGCCCTCTCTCGGAGTTGTTTTCGAGGCCAAGAACATGGCACTTTTGAAATCGTCATTCAACGCAGATCGTTTGGCTGCGGTTAAAAAGCTTTCTGACGTCGGCTGTAAATTGGAAACGATGGAGATTGGAGGCGAAAGAGTCTCACTTCTCAGTACGCCAGACAACCAGATCCGCTCGTTCATGGTGGATCGAGGCGCATATGTGTTTTTGACGACCAGTAGAAGATTGGTCGAACGATTTCTCGAAGTCAGTGGCGGACAACCGTCTTTGGGGGACTCGAAAGCGTTTCGATTTGCGCGCTTGATGATGCCGGTTGAAAACAAGTACGACATTTTTGTCTATCTCTCCTCTGAGTTTTTTCGAAATCTCGTATCGCCTCAGTATCAGATCGAGCTACGACGACGACTCAAGGCCATGGCGGCCATCGAGGTAGCCGAGCTTGCAAGTTTGACTTGTGCCGCTGAAACAGGTATTCGGGATGCAACGTCAAGTATCGAGCGTCTGGCTGCCGATGGCTACTTGCCTCCTTCTTTCCAAACGCGGGTAGACAGTTCGCAAACGATTGCCTATTCGGGTTCGTGGCATGATTCCTTGCGGGGCAGACGTGGAAGTTTTCTACCGATTGCAGACGTTCAGTTTTCTGATTGTTCGGTAGATGAAGCTCAGTCGTATCGTGATCAAGCGGCGTTTTACGCAACTCAATGGCAACAGACCGATCCATTGATGGTCGGTGTTCGAAGATTTTCACGTGAGCCAAATGAAAGAGTCGAGAGACTTGCAATCGAAGCGTATGTCGCGCCTCTGGGTCGGGAGAAATACGGTTGGCTCTCGAATATGCTTGCCCCGCCTGTAAGAACTGCGATTCAGTTACCGCCGGATGATGTCATAAACTGCCAAGCACATTTGGCAGGCCAGAGTACGAGCCGATCGTTTTCACCGGACCATGTGATGTTTGCCGGCTTAAAGGATATGGTTCCACCGGTTCCTGGCGAGACGAAAGGGCTTTTGGCAACTTTGAGAACATTGCAGTCGTTGCCGGCATACCTAGGTGGCTGGCCACGGCCGGGATATCTGGATAGGTTGCCATTGGGTTTGGGAGGCGGGCCACCGGATGCTATGGGCTTTTCGAAATTGCTGATAGGAGTTTGGCGCTGGCAAATGAACGGCTTCAGCGTACTTTCCTTTGACCGATCGATTCTGGACAACTGTGCTGTCTATTTGAAGCCGATTCCGGCGGAGGACTTTGCCCAGGGGAGAGTCAAGATCGGTGACTTGGAAAAGAGCAAATTATCTGCGTGGTTCAATACCTTTTGGTTTCGCCGGGCTGCCCAAACAACGCGAGGGAATTTAATGTTGCTCGATTCTCTCCAGCAGCAGCTCAAGGTGGCACCGGAGGAAGCTCTGGCCTCCGCGGAGAGGATTCTTGACGCCAAACTACAGTGCTCACTCGGCGGGCAATACATTTTAGGAAAGGTTGATCTTAAGACTTCAGAAGCGGTGTGGGAAAGTACTGCTTGGCCGAAGCAGATTGCAATCATGGGTAGTAAAGGACCATCCTTGGGGTTCGATGATACTACAAGCATGCCACCGGCTGAATATCAGGCACCGTGGCTTCAGTGGTTTAGAGGAGCACAACTGCACTTAACGCAGTTGCCCGAGCGTCTCGTAGTGGTAGGAACGATCGATATCGAGCCAATCCCTGTTAGCGCCGACGAATTGGCAACGGAAAGAGCGAATGGCAGATCACTGCCTAAAATGGACCTCGATTTGTTCAATTTGCCTTTTCAATTCTTTCAAGGTGATAAACCCAAGGGGGATAAAGGCAACGAAAAGA
>JANLRK010000469.1:0-27404 GCA_031361585.1 Pirellula sp.
GGCGACGCTGACAAACGCTTCGATGGTTGCTCGATCGCTTATCTGTGCCGATGCCGCCACATGGGCAAGCGAATCGATGCCATGTTTTCGTGTAATTACCACCTGCGGCCGAAAAAGTTGGCAGATCTGCGTAAAAGCTTCATGAGGGTTTTTTACCACGATTTGCGGGATACGAACTTCCGAAAAAGTCTGGTTCGTGACGCAGGCCGAAGCCTGAGATGTTTGCAAACGGGACAAGTTTTTTTCGTGATCCAAGAGCGTAATTTGCCCTTCTAAGACGTCTGCCAAGGGAGCAGCGCCTGTAATGACATCATTGCTTGAGCGAGAAAACAACTCGCCATGAACCCGTTTGGCAAGGGTTGGGAGATCTATGGAGGTCATTTGGAATCCTTTCCAAAACGGAGGCAGTCAATGTGGGCAATCTAATAAAAACGCCGTGGCGGGAGCAATGTGTCTTTTGCGGTTGGAGGAACCAAACGCTAAATTGTAGACTTTGCGGTCGTACCCCGCCCCGTTTTGGAACAAGATCGCTATCCTGATAGGCAATGGTCGGCCCAGATCGGCCTCACCCGTGAATAGTTTAACCCTGTTTAACCCTGTATAACCCCGAGCCGTAGGCGCCTGCTTTCAGAGTCAATGGCTTTTCGTCGATCACAAAATCCGCCACTCGTCTAAACCAGCCCATGGAACCATTGCTCCGCGCAATCGATGTGACAAAGACGTATCAGATGGGAACCGTTGCGCATCCAGCCCTATGCGGCGTTAGCCTCGAAATCCGCAAAGGGGAGTTTGTTGCGATCATTGGCCCCTCTGGCTCCGGCAAGAGCACTCTATTGCATATGCTGGGTGGCCTCGACCGACCCGATACCGGTGATGTTCAGCTTGAGGGGAATTCCATTTCCAACCTGGATGAGAACAGCCAAACGTTGCTCCGTCGACGCCGCATCGGATTTGTTTTTCAGAAGGTCCATTTGTTGCCTATGCTCAAGTCGATCGAAAATGTGATGGTCCCAATGAGGCTTGATGGCATCGATTTGAATGTCTCTCGACCGAAAGCTATCGCCGCCTTAAACTCGGTGGGAATGGGACACAAGCAGGAGAATCGACCGGGGGAGCTTTCCGGCGGTGAGGCGCAACGCGTTGCCATCGCGCGGGCTCTCGTCATGTCCCCTGCCATATTGCTAGCGGACGAACCGACGGGCGCATTGGATTCCGCCAATAGTCAGATTGTTATTGAACTCTTCAGGACTTTGGTAAAGGAGCAAAATCAAACGCTGGTTATCGTCACGCACGACCCGACCGTTGCAGCGGCAGCCGATCGTGTTATCAAAATGCGAGACGGGCGGATAGTAAACGATTCGCAGAATGAATTTTCCGTGAAGCCGGATGGCAAAGCGACAAGGAAAGGGACTTAGTCCTATGCTACTTGTCCTTTGGCAGCACTGGCTACAGCGGCCCACCCGGTTCTTTTTCACCTTGCTGAGCCTGGTCCTTTCGACCGCGACCCTTGTTGGAATTATCGTTGCGTCGCATAATGCGCGGTCCTCGTTTCGAGAGCTGAGCAGTGCTGTTCAAGGGCTGCCGTCGCTCGATATCGCCAATGCCCAAGGTGGTCGCTTTGAGTTGTCAGTACTCGACTTGCCAACTTTCCAACGCGACACGCAGGCCGCGATGCCAACGTTGATCCGAGGTTCGATGATGCGGTTCAAAGATCAGAAGGCCCGAGGCTTGGTGATCGGTATTCCAATGACCGAAGCCGATTTGTCCTTGCGACCTTTTTTGCAAAAGAACTTCGAACTGGACGATAGCCAGTGGCCGGGTCCCGACGAGTGTTTGGTGTCGGCGTTGATTGCATCGCAACTGAGGGTTGAAGCGGGTGATTCGATTCAATGCTTGTTTAGACGCGGTTTCAAAAAATTGGTTGTCAAGAAGATCGTGCCGGCCAATATCTGGAGTCGGATCTCGAGCGAACACGGCATCGTTGTCGATCTGGAATGGCTTCAGAATGCGACGGCACTGCCTGGTCAACTAGATCGATATCGGTTGTTCTTGAAGAACGATAGCGAGCAGGAAAAGGCACGAATGCTGGCGAGTCTTGGCGGTCATGTTCCCGAGAATCTGGTATTGAAGGAACGCACGAATACGATCGGGCTTGCAGACGATTTGCTGAAGTCGACTGAACTGGGCTTGTCCTTTGCTAGCGCATTGGCCGTCGCAATGGCCGCGTATATTTTGCTCAACACAACCCGAATGAATCTTGCTGAACGACGCCCCTACTTTGCCATTCTGAGATGTTTGGGCGCAACGACTCAACAGGTCATTCGAGCAGTCTTAGTCGAGGCGATTGTAGTCAGCATTGTGGGTGTCGTTTTTGGTTTGGCTGCTGGTCTGGGACTTGGATTGGTAATGAGACGCGTGTTGTCCGGCGTTTTGCAGTCTCAGCCAGGCCAATTTACGGTGCCATGGGTTGCGTTGATTGTCATTTCCCTTTTCATTCCGTGCTTGACCCTATTCGTAGTTTGGTTTGCGCAGAAGCAGCAGGAGGCTGTCTCGCCCCTCGAAAGTTTTCGAGAGCCGACAATCGTTGAGAACACTCGGCTACCATGGGGATCGATTCGCAACGGTTTTATACTTTGGCTTAGTTCTCTATTCGGTCTTTATTTTGTACGCATCGAATGGTTACCAGCTGAATGGGGTGTGGGTATCGGGCTGGTGTCTTTGCTCGCATACTTGCTTTGGATACCGACAGGGCTCATACCGCTAATCTGGATCATCGATCGATTTGCGGTTCTCCGAAGTGGTTTTCCGATCGAGGTTGCCAAATATCAGTTGATTCGAAGGCCGGAACGGACCTCCCTCAACGCTGGCTTTTTAGTGATCTCGCTGTGCGGTGCAGTTGGTTTAGGCCAATCGTTGATGAGCAATACGGCAGAGATCAAACGTTGGTATTATCGAACACTGCCCGGCGATTTATTTTTGATTGGTACGCAAACCCCGTCGCTCCTAATCGACTCTGAAGACCCACTTCGAGAATTGATAGAGCAGACGCCGGGCGTTCAATGGTCGAATGCGATACGATTTGTTTGGTGCCAGGTCGACCAGAAGACAGTAATGTGCATTGTTCGCGAATTCCCGGAAGCAGCTCCATTTCCAACGGAGCCAAAAGGAATGTCTACGGAAGATGCTCGCAAGTTGGTCGATGGCGATCAAGTCATCATTGGTTCAATACTTGCTAAGAAACTCGGGAAGCGGGCCGGCGACGCGTTGACGATCACCGTCAATGGTCGCTCATTCGCAACTACGGTAGGCGGGGTGAACGCCAATTTCGCAAATGGTGGCATGTCTCTCATCATCAAACGATCTACGGCTCAGCGTTTTTTTGAGGTGACTGGTTTCGACTGGTATGCGATATCCATGGCGCCTGACCAAATAGATTTTGCTGAGAAAAGCCTGGAATCGGTGAAAGAACAATACGGTTTTGAAATGCGGCGAGGTAGCGAGATGAGGCATGGGGTAGAGCAAGCGATTTCGGGTGTCACGGCTGGAATTTGGTGCGTCGTTTTTATTTCCTTTATTACAGGTGGTTTTGGTATTGCCACCACGTTGGCCATGAACATGCTCGAGCAAGCCAGAGATTTTTCCTTGCTCAGAATCGTAGGCGCTAGTCGCGGACAGTTGATGCTAACGGTCTTGGTACAAGCTTGGTTGCTCGGAGCGATCGGGGTCGTGTTCGGTATGTTCGGAGGTATAACGACCGTGCTTGTCATTTACGGATGTAGTGAAGCTCTGTTAGGCTACACCCCAGAGTTTGAGTGGAATTTTTTACTGATGGCCGGTTCCGCATTGGGCACACTGGCGATCGTCACCATTGCGGCTTGGTTGCCGGCCTGGAACGCTTCAAAAATTAATCCTGTAGAGCACCTAACCTATGAATAAAAACGATTCGCAATGTCGAGGGATCGCGTACAGACCTTGGCTCTGTGTGGTTTGCGTTTTGTATGCCAATGGGCTTGTGAGCGCTGAGGATTTTTTAGGCAAGTCGAGTTTGGTAGATGTTCTTCCTGAAACAACTCAGCTTGTGTTCACGTCGCAAAACGTGCAAACGAGTTACATGGCCCTTGAACGATCCGACGTTTGCAAGCAATTTGGAGGCTCTCTTTGGAAATCCGTAATTGCCAAACAACAAGCGGCAAAAATTGGCTCGCTGCTCCATCCACGACCGTGGCTTGGCTTGGATTGGCAAGACATCAGCTCCATCGATCAAGCCGGTGCGGTTGCAGCATTCTTGGACAGCGATGGAGAAACAGCCATGGTCTTCTTGGCAAAACTAGGCCCCGATGCTGATAAGCACCCCATTGTGCAAAAATGGATCGCAAACCAGGGCGGAATGTCTCGGTTCCAAACTCAGTCGGCAAGCGGGCAGTCGAAACTCTTGGTGCTAAGAAGCGATGGAAAGACAGACGTACCGGCCTGTATTGCATTCGGATCCCAATGGACGTGCATTTCGTCATCGGCGAAGGCTGTTCAACAGTGGCTCAGTTCGCCCGTATTGAAAAACATGAAGGCCATAGCCGCTTCTGGATCGGCCCAAAACGTCTTCGCAACGGATAAATGGGTGAATGGAGAAACAAGATTTTGGTTGTCTCCATGGGCAATCCTCAGTGGCTATTCCAGGAAAGATCCCAAGCTTTTTCGTTCGGCCAAACTGTTTGGGCTTGAGGGGCTTCGGAGTATCAGCGGCACCGCATTACCACCCGCAGTTGCCGACAATTCCTGGACGGTAAACTACGTGCAGCAGCTTTCGACTCCTCCCACCAAGGGACTTGCAATGCTCAGTTTCAAAACGGGGCAAATGGTCGATCCCCCTAAAATCCTAAGCGATTTCATGGACCAAGTTTCCATCTCGTACCTCGATATGAAGCCATGGTTCCAGGGAGTAAGCCATGCAGCAGATCAAATGATCGACGAGGAGACGCCCGGAAACTTTGCTGACCTCATCGATAGTATTTTGACCGACCCTGAAGGACCAAAAATCGATGTCCGCAAGGAACTCATTTATCCATCAGGCCCACTGATGTTTCAATTTGGCGTAACGAGCCCTGACAAGAAAATCGCGGGACAATTTCAGCATAATCAAGTTTGGGTATGCAAGCTTCAAGACGCGAAAAAAGGTGCAGATACCGTCAACAAACTTTTCACCAATGACAAGGATATCAAATCAGAATCGATCGGGCCGTATCGGGTATGGAGTACCACGAACGACGAATCGCTCTTTGTTGCGGTCAGCAAAGGGGAAACCCAGGCCGTCTCGATCGCGGCCATCGATAGCAACTATATTTATCTTTCCACCGATACGACTTGGCTTAAGGGGCTTCTTTCGGGAACGGGTGCAACACCAGTAGCTAAGCGAAAGTCAACTGCGCTTTGGAACTCCCATCTGCAAAAGATGAAGCCCCCGTCATTCTCATTGCGGCAAGCTATCGATTTAGGATCGTGGTTTGAACGCAGCTGGAATCGACTTCCAGAGCCCACTCACAAAGAGTTCAGCTCCGTAGACCTACCGTCATTTTGTTTGACGAACGTTGTGATTCCGGGATGCACGTCGGCTGATATTCCAAAGTGGAACCAGGTTCAGCCAAGCTTTGGCATCCTAACGCAAACAGCGATTCAAAACGAATTGGGCATCGAAGGTCAAATCAGGTTGTATGCAAACCCTTAGCCGAAGGGCTAGAGTGCGTCAGCAATGGATTCGAGGTCTTCGGCCTGCATTTCTTGGGCAGCACTTTGAATCCGAGCACCGGCTTTACTGAGAGCTGCGATCACAAGGATCCTTAAAACGTTGGCCAGGGGACTCGTCGTGCCTTGCTCGAGAGCTCGTCGCACGAGTCGATGATGAGTATTGAGGATGATCTCGTTCTTGCCTGCGGGACTGCGTTGAAAGTGCTGGTCGATTAAGCGTTGAAAGCCGCGAGGCAATTCGCCGTTCTCTCGCAACTCATCGAACGTTTTTGAAAGTTCATACCTTTCGTTCACAAAGGCCATTACGGGCTGGTTGTTCGAGGTTGACGCGATAAAGATGTTGGAATCCAAGGACTCAAAAAAATTCTGCCATTCCTCGGATGCATCGATTCTTTCATCCAAGCCCAAAATCGACTCACAAAAATTTTCCGAAGACGGACTAGCTGCTCTCAAGTCAACTTGCTCGAGTGTGATTTCACCAAGCATGGCGGCTAACAACGTTTCCTCGAAGCTTCGGAGCGTGTGGACACAAGGGGTTGAGCCGTTGGCGAAGAAATCATTCAGCCAAGCTTCCTGACGTCGATCCGCGTTGTACCAGACAACGAAGTCTGCTTCCTCCTCGACGAGAGCATCAGCCCGACTTCGGCTCAGGATTTGTTCGACGGTGAGTTCGCCATGTGAAGTAATGAATTTGTAGGTCGATTGCAAAAGCACGCGAAGCTTTTCGTCATGAATTGCCATACCCGCAAATGTATAGCGATGCCAATGCAGAATCGACTGCCATCGATGAGGGTGGTTTCGAGTCAATTCGTCGAAGTGAACATAAATCTCGTCGGAAATCGAATCGCAAACGGAGTCGAAAATCGCGTCGCGGACAAGGTCTTCGCGGTTTGACGTTGGCGAGCAATTCGGGAGCTCCAGGACGCCGCGGAGGAATGGTGCCCAAACCGGAACTAATTCTCGAATGTGGCGCGAGATTACCATCCGCCGGACGCTGACCGCAATCGTAGCATCGTCTGCAAAACCGGGCGTACGCTGAGGCGAAACGTAAAGTGCTCCCTTGATTGCGACTGGCGCCTCTACGGCGATGAGGATGACGTCAAGCGGAGTCTCGCCAAAGTACGAGGCGATTTGTTCCTCGACTGCGTCGTTGTCTGGTGTCGGTTCGAGCCAGGAGGCTTGTATCAAATTGGATCGCGCGCTGGAATGATTGACATGAATCGGGATCGGAAGGAAGTCTGCATATTGCTTGATGCCAGACTCAAGCAGTTCCGCGTCGTCCGCAAAGATTGCGTAATTGGGCTTCAGAAATAGGGTGACGGAGGTTCCAACCGAAGTACGATCGGACTTGGAAAGCTCGATGTCCGTACCAGCGCCTGCTTGCCAACACACCGCTTCTTCTCCTTCGAATCGAAGGCTCTCTACGACGATCTTATCTGCCAGCATGAAGGCAGAGAAAAGACCGATCCCAAACTGTCCAATCAGGTTGCTACCGTCGCGTTTATTAGAATGCATCGAGATATCAAATGCGTCTGTCGCGCCTTTTTTTATTAGCCCGGTAATGCCGATACCGAGCGTCCCCAAGTAATCTTCAGCTTCCTTTGAGGAAAGGCCGATCCCATCGTCGATAAACGTGAGGGTGCGGGCCGTCGCATCTTGCAGCACATCAATGCGACCATGGTATGACAAGTCGCGTGCGCGTCGCCTCATGATGGCGTCGTGGGCGTTTTGCAACAGCTCACGGACAGGAGTATTTGGATGACTATAAAGCGACGTACCCATTATTTCGATAACGCCAGCGATATCGACTTTGAATGGAATGCGTTTAGCCTTGCGCGGCAAAGGGGACTCCGATTCCATTACGACTTTCCTGTGACCTTGTCCAATACCTCTTCCGTAACATAAATTGGAAGAGGCGGCTGAAAGGTCACTGCAACCGCAATGGCATCGGATGGCCGCGAATCGATTTCGATGATCTCTTCGCCCCGCTTTAGTCGCAAATGAGCAAAGTACGTTTGGTCCTGTAGATCGGAAATAACGACGCTTTCTATCTGAGCACCCAAAGCCTCAGCAATGTTGACGATCAAGTCATGAGTGAGTGGTCTCGGTGGCGTGGCTTTGGCCTTAACGCGCCGGTCGATGCTGGTCGCTTCAAAAATCCCAATGAGGATTGGAAACTGCCGTTCGCCCTCAATCTCTTTCAAATAAATGACTTGATTGTCGCTGATCTCGCTGATGATAATGCGAGAGAGTAGCATTGGGACCGGTGGAGACATGATGGACAAGTCGACTGACAATTTGGATAAAGCACGATTACGAAGAGTTACCTAAGTATACACAATCGTGCGTGACGTGTAATGTTTGAGGAACTATCTGCGAGATGGTTGCCACTGATTGGCAAACTGTTCAGGTTTGTACATGGGCAGATATCGGTAGTAGACCTCCAAACACATGCATGCGACGGCCGTTGAATAGACACGACCTCCGTATCCACCCCAGAGGCAAGTTGGATTCCATGATCCTTGCGATGGTCCATGGGGGACTTGCGTCGAGCAAAGTTGTTGTTTCAACGCATCGTTCCACTGATTCCATTTATCTTCGATGGTATTGCTTTCGATGGTATTGGAACGAGTTGACGCGTTCGTGTCGCCACGTAACTGATACATGGTAAGTGTGGCATAGTACCAATAGTATAAGTTTTCTTCGCTTCGTCCAGGCAAATTCCTCAACAGCATGCTTTGGCCTTCTTCGGCTGCCTGTGGTGATAGTGGATAGCCAAGCAGGAGTCGAGAAGCCATTGCTTCCGCAGTCATGGCGGGTGTCGCCTGCTCGGGTGGTGGCATTTGACCAGACCGAGGACGATAGACTGCAAGTCCACCATGTCGGCCAGTACTGACCGAATCCAAGAACCTTTGCATGAGAAGCTTTGAGGGTGGTGGGACGTAAAACGATCGGTGGTTGGAAGCGCTATTGAGCAACATGGCTTGCCAGCCGAATTGACTGAGGTCCCCCGGGTCTTCGGTCGGAAATTCGTATCGCCAACCTCCTGTTCGCGGATTCATCGCGTTCAGGCTGTATTGGCATGCACTCTGAATGGCTGGTAACAAGGCGGGGTCGCCAGTCATTCCATACGCCTCGGTGAGGGATAATGCCGCCATCCCATGACTGTACATGCGGGCAAACCGGACGGTAGGCTCACGCCCAATTTGTTCTCGACCTGAAAGATCGCCCGACGGAAGTTGTTGTGCAATCAAATAGCGCAGCCCGCTCCCAACATTTTCTTTGTATTGTCCATCGGTGTGCGTATGCCCGGCTCCAAGAAATGCCAATAAAGAAAGTCCTGTCATGGCCGTATTGGCTTTAAGGCCCGCATTGTGACGATATTCGCCGTCGGTTCGATTGAAAGCTGCGGACGATTCTCGTCCTGCGCCATGCTCCGCAGCATTCCAACCCCCAAGAGGACCTTGCGCGCGAGCAAGCCAAGCCAAGGCTTGCTCCACGGCGACTTCGGTGTTAACGTCCCCTCCGTTTTGCGAGGCGAACTGCAGTCGCTGCGGAGACATTCGCATTTGGTAGTTGACCGGTACCGGCTGTTGATCAACGCGACGTTTCGGTGGGCTAGCTGGAGGCGGTGGCGAACTTGCCGGTGGCGAACTTGGCGGTGGCGACGGCGTGGCTTGATTTGGAAACGCAGCCAGTTGTGTTATCTGCTCGTCGGAATCGATAGGCGGTAGTTCCGGCTCGTGACTTTCGCTTTTTATTTCCGGCATGCGTTGAACCGACGCCGTGAGTAGCTCTGGAACCTGTGGCGCATCATGAACCCGCTGATTGTCAGTGTTGGTTTCCAAGTCTGTGGTTCGTTTTAGCGGAGCTTCCCACGGCGCTGGAGCGGGACCATCGTCCTCAGTCGTGCGATTGTGTGCCGAAGTGTCTTCGGGGCTTGAAGCATCGGGTTGAGTCGTCTCCTCAATCATCATAATGGGAACGGACAATGCAAAACTTTCGGATCGCACTCCACCTTGCCTGCCTCCGCCTAAGCCGGGGGTGACGATCCGAGTTCCGTAGGCATACATCAAGAGCCAAACATGTGCCAGGAAAGCCAACGCGATGCATTTGGTCAGCGATTTGGTTTGCCCCCATTTTGTCCATGAAGCGATCAGCAAGGAGATCGCTACGATGGCCAAGAGAGTCCCGAGCACAATCGCCCAAACGCGACCACTACCCATATCTCCAATGGCAGCGAAGGTTGCGAAGGTTGGATGCGTCATGATGGCCTAACGAGTCATCCCTGGCATCCGAACGGAAGTGGTCGAAACGCCAGCTATTTTCGCACCGGATCGCTTAATGGCGTTATGCGCGTTGGCGATGGCTTTCCAAGGAGCATTTTCATCCGGTTTCATTTGGACCGTTGTGCCCGGATAATTGCTGACGGCTTGCGCGAGAAGACTGGATAGTTGCTCCGGCGTCACGCGTTGGCTTTCGTACTGAATGGTACCATCTGCTGTGAGATAGACCGCTTTACTTGCAGGACCGGGCAACATGGACCCATCCGGTGCGACCTTGGCTAAATGGATCTGGATATTGGACTCGTCTTCCGTGAAACGAGTACCCACCATGAAGAAGATGATCAACAAAAACAGCACATCGATCATGCTGGTGAGATTGATCGTCGGCAGTTCTTCTTGGTTGAGCTTGAGTGGCATTGGATTTTCTCAAGTCGCAATCAGGTTAGATGATGGTGGCCGATCGCGACGCGATCGATATGTTACGCAGCTTTTCGGGACCGTGAACGATTTCGTGAAGTATCGTTTTCTTGCAGCCCCTCAGCGCTGACAACTTCGACCAATCGCTGAGCATGACTATCCATTTCCAGAATTAACTTGTCCGTTAATCCTAGGAAAAACATGTACAAAAGATAAGCGGGAATGGCGACGAGCAAACCGGCCGCCGTGGTCAACAACGCTTGGCTAATTCCGCCTGCCAGCAAATCGGGACGTCCCATGGCCTGCGCACTTGAGATGTCGTTGAACGCTTGGATCATGCCTAGGACAGTGCCCAGCAATCCAAGCAAAGGTGAAACATTGCTTATTGCATTCAGCAATCGCATGTTGCGCCGAAGTAGATTGCTTTCTCGTTCGCCCGCATCAAGGACGGCCTGTTCTACTTCGACGGCTGGGCGACCGTATTTCTTGACCGCAGCGGAAAGGATCGTGGCTACGGGGCTCGGATTGCGTTCGCAAAGTTCCAACGCCTCTTCGCGATCGATCTGCTGTTGCTGGAGTTGTTCGATGAGACGTTTGACAAACGGCCTTGGAATAACTCGACCGCGCCTCAGGTGAATGAGGCGTTCAAAGGTAAAAACGGTTAGTACGAAGGAGCAAAGTGCAATTGGATACATCATCCAACCGCCATCGTGAAATATCTGTAGCAAATTGCGTACTGGAATCTTCGCTTCTTTGGTTCCGCTTGCTCCCTCGTTGATCTGCACGTTGCTTTGCCCGTTGCTCAAACTGTTCGGTAGGGTTGGTCCAGCATTGGCAGCCAACCGGGTTGGTGGCTGACCTGCCATGGGCATTGACTGACCTTGAGGCAAGCTCCCATTTTGTTGAGGTACAAAACGGTTCTGAAGTTGGCCGAATAGATTGCTTGGCGCAAACGCCAGGAATAATATCAAAGCCAAGGCGGACGTTTTCCACTGGTGGATTGGCCGATTTGCGATGGTCGCGCACTTCGTCATCGCTTGGTTCCTGAAAGATCTTTTGCTTGTTGATTTGCGACGGAAATGGATGGAATTATGCTCAGTCGTTCTTTGGCGGTCAGAACAAAGGGACTATTGCTGAACTGCCTAATAATCGTCTCATAAGCTTCCTTCGCACCCTGCTCGTCGTCTGCTGCTTCGCAGCATTTTGCAATTTGCAACAGGGCTGCGGAACTCCAGTAATCCTGATTCGGAATTTTCAATACGTCGCGATAGGCGACCAAGGCATCTGAGTACTTGTGTTGCATCAGATAGGTTTCGCCCATCATCCAGTTTCCGCGGGCAACGAGTTCGTCCGGTGTCGAGTTTGCTCGTTGTGTAAGGGAACTCAGGACTTGTCGCGCAGCATCGAAGTCAGCTTTGGAGACAAGACACCTCGCTAAAAGGTAATCGACTTCACAGGCGCGGTTACATTTGGGAAAATCGTTGCGAATTCGCAAAACCAAATTTTCAGCCTGACCCCACTCTTTTCTTAATGCAAGCAATTCAGCTGTACGAAGAAGGACAACTGGATACCAATCGGGTTTAGGGGTCGTGCCAGGAGTAGATTCGGCGTTTTGTGCAAGCCATTCCCAATGGCTCTTGGCTTCCGCCCAATGCTGTAGTTGATAAAGCGATTCGGCCAATTGAAATCGGATGGATGTCTCTAGTGGGAGGTTACCCGTTGGGGGCACTAGTGCCGCCTCAAAGTCGGACTTGGCTTTGTCGTATGTCCCCAATTCAAGTCTGGCTTGACCTCGCACCAGATGAGCATAGGGTTGAAGCTCGTTGGAACAGCCAATGGCTATCGCTTGATCGGACCAATCTTCGGCTGCCTTCCACTGCTTCATTTCCAAAGCGTTCCGCGCGAGTCGAACTCTCGCCTCTATCGAAATTGGGTTATCCGGAAAACGCTGCACTAATTGTAGAAGGACTTCGTTCGAATTGGAACTTTCTCCCGATTCGATGAGTGCCATGGCAAGTTCGTAAAGCGTCGTGGCGGGCAGATTGCTAACCAGAGCGATCCGAATGACCGGATCTAATGCCTGCGCAACGTCGATTGTTTCACCGAGAGCCTTAGCAACTTTGATTCCGAGGAGTTGCGATTGAATCTTGATCTCATCGTCGATAGTCTTCAAGCCAAGTTGATCGATAATGATTCGAGCTTCCGCGTACTGTTGGCCATACCAGCAGGTCAAAGCACAACCCAACATGGCTTGGCAATGAATTGGATCCGTATCATGGGTGTTTTGAAGAACGTTATCAAAGCAAGCCCTTGCGGCCATGTTGTCTTGGCGATTTTCCAGCAGAAGTGAACCAAGTTCAAGCCATGCTTTTGGATTGGTTTTTATTCCAGTCGGGTCCGATGCAGCCGTACCTAGAAATGCGCGCAGTCTTTGTTCGGCAAGTTCGAATCGAAGCTTCTGCCGGTCCCATTTAGCATGCAGCAACTCGGCATTCTCTGTCCATTTAGGCAACTGTTTTGCATCAACGGATCGGCCCGCTGCAATGGCATCTACTTGGAATCGTTTGGCTTTGACTAGCCAGCCCGATAGCTTGGCAGCGCAGCCATCGCATGGTTCCATTGCCCACTCGGACATCAGCGCAAAGTACTCGCATTGAATAGCCAATTCCGAGCCCGCACATTTTTCGGCGACAGAGTGAAAATCCTTGGCAGACTTTTGAAACTGGCGATCGGAGAAAGCGGCTCTTGCGCTTTGGTATAGCGATACAATCGCATTCTGATCAGGCTGTTGTGCGATGCCGACTAATGTGGTCAGCAACATGGCGACCAAGGAAAGTACTTGCGTATCTTTGTGTGGATGCATCAGGAATGAATACAAAGATTCTATCGGTTGCATCAAGAGCAGCGGGGCGAACTGGGCGAACTGGGCGGATTTGCAGATTTAATGCATGCACACTGCTTGCCAAGAATTCGCTAATAGAATATTCAACGTAACCTGGCGTGGTCGAATGTTTGTAAAGACAAATTCTTTTTTAATGGAGTTTTGGGAAATGGGTATGTTGCAAGAGTTTAAGGCCTTCGCGATGCGAGGAAATGTGATCGATCTCGCTGTCGGAGTGGTTATTGGGAGTGCATTTGGAAAGATCGTGAGCTCGATGGTTAGTGACATCGTTATGCCTCCGTTGAATTTGCTCACGGCAAAATCGGGAGTGAACTTCAATGGCCTGTCGCTTAAATACTCAGACGTGTTCCGTTCGAAGGTGGATTTACCGAAAATGGATGGTGGCAAACCAGTTTTGGACGCAACTGGCGCTGCTGTCATGGAATCCACTGATCCGGACCTTCTAAAATACGGACCGTTTCTGCAAGCCACGTTGGATTTCTTGATTGTCGCATTTGCGATTTTCATGATGGTCCGCTTAATGAACTCGTTGAAGAAGAAGGAGGAGGAAGTCCCTGGACCACCTGCGCCGCCAAGTGAAGACGTGTTGCTCTTGAGAGAAATTCGCGACTCGTTGGCCAAGAGTTCACCTCGACGAGCCGAGTAATGTTTTGCGGTGGAGTTTATCGACAGTGCGAAGTCACTCTAGGCAAGAGTGACCTACGGTAGTGTCGCACCTGCCGGGCCTGCCGGGTGCGACTGGGAGATCGTGAAGGAAGCAAGCCGTAACGCTGCTCGAGTCCTACCGGCTATTGCTCACCTTTTTAATTTCGGCTGCTTTCAAGAAGCCGATAAGACCTTTTAAATCGTCCGTGTTGATCAAGTCGACACCCGCATCTTTCAAGGCGGCCCAAACAATGGCATTGTCAGGGGTCGCCCAAAATCGAACGAGTCTTTTTTTCTTGTGAGCTCGTTCAATGATTGACGTCAGTTTTATGCGATCTGCTTCTGGAATCTCGCCAACTCCGCGCCATTTAAAATGCGATGTCCAGTTGTCGCTGATCAGGGGCAGCAGATGGCTGGGCAGATCGCTTTCCAAGTCGGATAAGCGTCCATCGATACCGACGTACCTAACCGAGTCAGCAGAGATGACTTCGATCGCTCGGTTGCCGCTAACGATGGCCGTTACGGCACCAGCGTGTTCTTTGTCGCCATCTACATACGAGAATACATCTCGGTATTCAGACAGCAAAGAATTCAAGGCTTGATAAGTGCTTTTGCCATCGGACTTGATATCGATCAATAGCGTGAACGATGGACAATCGGAATGTACTTTGCCCGAACGCTTTTGGACTCGATCTCTCAATGGATCTAAGTAGAGCGATCGAAGTGTTCGATCGGGCGACAATTCGGATTGCGTATGGGCCACAAGCAATTTCCCATCGACTAAGTAGATATCCGCTTCGACACTGCCGAAGCCGCAATCGAGCGCATCGAGAAGGGGTCGCTCGTGGAGATAATCGTTATGCGCATGGGCTTGACGGTAGGATGTTGTTTCCTGACACCAAGCTATTGCACTCCAGAAAACGATCGATGCAAAAGGAATAGTCACAATGGGAGCTGTTCTTAAGAATCGAAACATGGAATGGATTTCTCGTAGCGGAACAGCGCGAGTAGCATGGCCCCCTGGGCCGTGCGGAACTCGGGCCAGGGGCTTAAGCAAGCGACGGTTTTAATAGTACCGTAGCTGGATTCGCAAGAATTCAGAACTCACTGAATTTTTGCGAATTCAGGTACGAATCGTGGTACATTTTTTACTGTCACGTGCCTTAAGCTACACTAACCAAGCACCAAGCACCTGTCGCTCGCCTAATATCGGGTTTGTGTTGGGTTGGAAGCAGAGTTAGTCGTCGACGGAGTGGAAGCGTTCAAACTTGGTGATGGAGACAAGCCCGATTTTACCGCGGGGTTTCCAGAAACCCCTGGCGTAGCTGCGATGCTTGATCCGGATGAAGACAGGACATTTTGAGCCAGCCGAACATTGAGAGCCCCAATTCGTTGGTAAAGCTCTGGCTGTACAGAATTGATGGCGATGCTCTGCTGGTAGTTTTGAACGGCCTGCATCAATTCACCTGAATTCTCTCTCAATCGGCCACGTTCGGCCCAGGCTCTCGCATTGTTCGGGTCCATCGCCAAGGCTTCGTCGAGATACTGCTCGGAAATCTTGGTTTGGTTGAATTCTTGGTGGAGTTTGGCCAACTCCACTCGAGCATCCGAAACGTTCGGGCTGCGTTGTGCCCACCTCTTGAGCAACGTAAAGGCTTTGTCAGATCTGCCGGTTTCGACAAGAAGTACCGCTAGAGCCCGATGGCATTCGACATGATTTGGCGAAAGTTCCAGGGCTTGGTTGTAAATCGCCTCGGCATTGTCCAGCATTTTTTGATCTTTGGCAGCTGCACCTAATCGATGGTATGTCGATGCCAAATTGTAATAAGTATCGGGATTGGTCGGATCTGCTTGTTTGGCTTGTTCGAAGTTTTGTAGCGCTTCCGCGTAACGGCCCTGCTGATAAAGAGTAACGCCAGTACCGTTTTGAGCCATTCGGGAACAACCGTTCGATATTACGCAAAATAGCAGGCAAAAGAAGGCGGCTTTCCGAGTCACGGGTCGGTTGGCGAAAGTAGGTTTCATGCGTTTCGTTCACTTTCTGAATTCACACCCCCAGTCGCACCCGGCAGGTGCGCCCTACCGTAGGTCACTCTTGCCGAGAGTGACCCTGCGCTGTCAATATGGTCTGCGCTGTCAATATGGTCTCAAAATTTTCCACAGCATTGCCCTACGGGGCTATGCTTCTATCCACCAACCAATAGCAGGAATTGCTTGCCTAATACAAGAGGAAATCGGGCCGATAATTGCCCAAGTGCCATTTTGGAAAAGCGGTTTCACTTTTAGAATCGCCACCTATGCAATCCGAAGATAGACGAAAAGTGTTACAAACAACTGGGGCGGCCGACGGCTACCGAAAAAAAATCCTGACCCTCGAGGCCAAAATTCGAGAGCGAATCAGTGTTATGCAACGCCTTGTTTGGGTGCGAATGTTGCTTGCTTTGCCTGGCATAACATTGATCGTCTTTGGGCTTATGTTCCAAGATGCGAGCAGCTGGTGTTGGATAACTGGCATTGTACTTTTTGTGGGTTTTCTCGCGGTTGCAACTTGGCACGAAACAAATCTTTGGCTTACATCACAGCTACGTCAAAGGTTGTATGGTTATCGCCGTTTGTTAGCGCGTTGCAATCGTGATTGGAGTGAATTGACTCCGCTTCCAACCGAAGAGTGCTGCAAGGAGTATATTTCTGATCTCAGCCGTGACTTGGACCTGTTCGGAGACCGAAGCTTGTTCAGGTGGTGTTCGTTGGCCATGACGCAAACTGGAGCCATGACGATTTGCGAATGGATGACCAAGTGGGTGCCGAGACAGTGCATCGAGGAACGCCAAGCAGCGGTTAGAGAACTCACATCGGATCGTCGATGGCGTGAGACTTTTTTCGAAACGGCTTGCGACTTGCGAAGCCAGCAGGCGAGCCCTGAGGGACTCGCGCAATGGAGTCGAGATGGATTTCATTTTGCAAAGCGTCCATGGATACAATGGTTTACCTGGTTTGGCCCAGCGGTTCTTTTAGCAGGATTGGCGTTGATTGTTTTTTGCAAGATGCAAGAGTACGAACGGGGACAAGTCGTCGGGCTAGCACTGCTGCTGGGTGGCGCTGCATTTAATTTCTTGTTGACCATGGTGATCATTGGGCCGATCCACGATATCTTCGTCAAGATTGGCGCGGCAAATCGGGAATTGCAATCGCTAGTCAACATGATTCGAACGATTAAAAAGCTTGAGCCCAATCAATCGTTGCTTACTGAAATTCGAGCAAAGTGTTTCGACGAAAAGCATTCGGCGGAGCAAGCTTTAGTCATGCTGCAACGCATCATGGCACTGGCTGGGATGCAACGAAGTCCACTCATGTTTCTCCCCTACCTGATTTTGCAAATCGTCTTCTTGTGGGATGTTCGCGTCTTAGAATTGCTTGAGCGGTGGAAAATGCGATTCGGAATGCGAGCTTCCGATTGGCTGGAGGCAATCGGAACAATAGAAACGCTTTTTTCCGCAGCCACCATCGCAGATGAGTATCCACAATGGGCCTATCCGATTTGGATTGACAGGGAAGAAAATGCCTCGCGAGGAATGAATTTTCTCGAAGTGGTAGGCGTTGCGCATCCGCTGCTAAAGGACGCTAGTCAAGTACCCAACAGTGTGTTGATCACCAAGGATCGACCGCTGCTGTTGGTGACGGGTAGTAACATGGCTGGCAAATCGACATTGCTGCGATCGATCGGCGTGAATTCTATTTTATCACGACTCGGGGCGCCAGTCTGCGCGATTAGCTGGTCAGGCGCGGTATGCGAACTGGCTTCCAGCATTCGCGTCCAAGACAGCTTGCAAGACGGCGTGTCCTTTTTTATGGCGGAACTAAAACGATTGCGGAGCGTGGTCGATACTGCTCAACAAGAGGATCACCCGGGCGGGAAGCAGATGCTCATCTTGCTCGATGAAATTTTGCAGGGCACCAACTCGCGCGAGCGCCAGATCGCAGTCGAGCATGTACTGGATAAATTGGTTGAGTGCGGTTGTATCGTCCTCACCAGCACGCACGATCTAGAAATGGCAGGAAATGAGAGTATCCAACGCATTGCTCAAGTCGTTCATTTTCGTGAGCATTTTGAGTTGGTTAACGGAAAACAGGTCATGCGATTCGATTATGTTATGCGTCCTGGGGTGACGCCGACGACGAATGCGCTCAAGCTGCTCGAGATGGTAGGTCTGCGCCCCTCCTCAAATTAATTAGTTGATCGGCGAGGGTTTAGTCTTTGTTCGACAGAATCATTGGAAGCGGCCTGCGAACAACAAAGGAATTTAGATTTCCTAAAGGCATCCGGAGCAAATTTCGAATTAGGCCTAGCGACAGAGGCAAAAATCTCGGAAAGCATTAAACGACAAGCGGAGAACCTATCTAAACGAATACTTTCCACCCAACCCGATAACCAAATCGCACGATATCGCCTTGGTTTGATCTGCGAACTCAATGGGGATGCTGACGGCGCTTTTCGCGAGATAAATGAAGTGGCACATGGCGACTTCGTGAACTTTCCTTGATCTCGCTTTGGGGCGTTTAAGCTGCTCGCGTTGGCAGGATTGGCCCCGCCCACTTAAGTTTGAAAGTCATTTGGCCTTCAGTGCAAGAATTTCTTCACCGAGGATGTACAATAGCACTCGGTAAGGCATGCGTCGAAGTGGATTCATGCTTCGTGTTTCAGGTCTCGGGTTGGAAACGCAGTTGCGATCAAATGAAAAATGTAGAAACGACCTTAGATTCAAAAATAGCACTTGAATCACAACTCAAAGATTCAGACAAAACAGGCTCATTTGCCTGGTTATTCGACGTGGCGGGAATAACACTCACTTCGGCCGCATTTTATGTTGGTTTGGATGCGTGGAAGGATTGGTTTTCAACTCCCGACCGCAGCCTTTTCTCGGTTTTTATACTCGTGGGTGTATTGATTACGTTGATTCGTTCCCATTGGCATGGGGGCCTATCCAAATCGAGGATTTGGTCCATGCGAATAACATGCGTCCTCGCTTCGATGCTCATCTGCGGCGGCGTGGCTCTCTCAAATCCGATGTGGAGCGGAATCGCGTGCAGCTTAAGTATTGCAGCTTGGTGCATGGGACGAATTCGTGGCGAAACGATTATGCATGCCCTTTTTATTGGCTCGATGTTGGTTGTCCCGTTCGCCTTTGAAGCAATGGAGAGTCGAGGTGATTTCGAACAACTCCAATCGTTCGCCGTGGATATGACTTCACTACTAGCTGACGCCGTAAGCGAGCCGAATGCCCGGGAGAACAATACGATACTTTTTAAAAACGGGATTGCTGATCACTTTGCTTCTATTGGAACATGGGAAAGTGTCATCGGCCTTCTCGGAGTATCTCTATTCGTTGTTCTAGCCTTCCGTCGCAGCCTTTTGTCTTCAGCTTGTCTGTTGTCGTCAACGGCGGTAGTGTGGGTTGCTATCCGCTCCGTGGCCTGGGTAACAATATCGTATTTGGCCAATCGCTACGGTACTTGGTATCCGTGGTCGTTTGGATTGGAACTCGGTCTGTTCTTGGCGGGCGTTGTACTTGTTTTAAGTCTGGATCAGTTCTTTGCGTCGATCTTTAAGCCGATTCCGTTCGAGTTATTTAATGCCGAGTCCCCACTCGGTGCTTTCCTTTGGAATTGGCTCTGTTGTTTGCCAAACCTTATTCTCAGGATTCCGAAACAGAACAAGATCTCGTTGAGATGGAGGCAGCGTTTGCATTTGGCGGGAAAAAAGCCGTCCTTTCGCACCGATATGAAATGGCTGCGAATCGAATTCTTTGATCTGCTTTTACATCCGATTGGTGCGATCGGAAGCCTTATCGATGCGGTCCGCGGTTGGAGATACTCTCGAAGTTGGAAGAGTTTTTTTTGCAATCTTCCCACTCTCGTTTTGTTGATAGCACTCTTCGTAACAATGGCATTTTCAGCATCAAAACGCAACGACAAGCAAACACAATTCGTGTTGAACGAAAGTCTAAAACTTTGTTCGACAGAATCTTTGGAGGCAGCCTGCAGTCAACGACAAGAATTGGATTTTTGCAAATCGATTGGGTCAACGCCTATACTGAATGAAACCAACACGAAAGTCCCAGAAAGCATTAGGAGCCAAGTTGAATTTCAATGCAAGCGTGTATTAACTGCCAATCCAAATAACCAAGTGGCAAAATATCGACTTGGAATGATATACGCGCTCAACAATAATTCTAAGGAAGCTTTCCGCGAAATGAAGGAGGCATCCAAAATAGGCGACTTTCCTCAAGCCGATGCTTGGCTTGCGAAAACGCTCATCAGTTCAAGAGCCACCGGCCCAGCGGCACACTTACAAGAGCTACTAGTTCATCTTGAAAATGCGTACAGATGGCCCAAGATCGATTTTCGGTTGCCGTTCTATTACTCCCGACTGCTCGAAGAAAGGGGAGAGAGGACCAAAGCTATATTCATTGCAAGACAAGCGGTGGCAGCCAATCCCGATTGGATCTTGGAACTTGCAAAACTCTATTCAAGGGTTGGCGATGAGGAAGCCTTGAAAAAGACTGCAAACGAAGCAGAAGCGTATTTCTATGCCAGGATGAATCGAGACAACGAAAAGGAATCCGATCGATTGGCTGTATCGGACGCGAGATTGCTCACGGAACGTCCAAAGGAGGCGGCCGCCGTTCTTGAAGAAGGCTTGATCAGAAACCCAGATGCTAAGACGCTCCGACGCCAACTTAGTAAGATCCAAGTAATGATGTATCGGGTTGCCAACGTTGACTTTGAGAAAGCCGAGGTCAAGGTAGATTTTTCGCTTCTAGAAAAAGCGGCGAAAACGGATCCGCAGAACCCAGACGTGTCCGTCGAGATCGCAAAACTAATTCCTTTCGGGAAAAGGCCAACACCTGATTTGATGGAAGTTCTAAAGGATCAAGTACAGCGTGGCATAACCAGCGTACCGACTTTGCTTTTGCTTGGCGAAGGATTCTACGAGAGAAAGAATTTACCAGCCGCTCAGAAGTATTGGGAGTTGGCGCTCGACAAGGAACCGGAGAATTTCGCGGTCCTAAACAATTTGGCAACTTGCCTTATTGCGATATCGGAGTCTAACGCCGAACGTGCGTTGGAATTAATTTCCAGAGCAAATTCACTATGCCCAGCGAATGCAGATATCCTCGATACTTGGGGAGAGATCTTAATCGCTGCAAAAAAGCCCCAAGATGCTATCAACAAACTCGAAATGGTAATAAAGATTGACCCGAAGCGAATGGAGAACAGAAAGAAACTAGTTACTGCATACCATGCCGTCGGAATGACAAAGTATGAGGAAGCACAGTTAAAAGTCATTGAGGACATGGAACAAGCCATGGCAAACGAGAAATTTGAAAAAGAGAAACTTGAAAAAGAGAAGAGCGAAAAAGAGAAGCGGGAATAGTCGCACCCGGCAGGTGCGACCTACCGTAGGTCACTCTTGCCGAGAGTGACTTTGCACTGTCAAAAAGATCTCAATATCGTTTACCGTGCTAACACACGGGCACCATTAGCATGCTCGACTGGCTATTGCTAGGCAGGAAAAGTCGCACCCGGCAGGCCCGGCAGGTGCGACCTACCGTAGTGATAACTTAAGTGGTCCGGTCCTATTTAAGTTTGCTTGTTCTCCATTTTAATTTCGGGCGGATGACCGGACCGAGCCACGAACCCGTATATTCTTGTCGCATGGCGCCGGTGTCGTGGACCACAAACGACAACGCTGCTTCCTCTCGCAGGGAGACGACTCCAACCTCGGGTCCAATTTGCACGCTGACAAAATAACGCGTGTCATTCAGAAAATTTGCCGGAATTCGACATTCGCTTCGGTAGTCGCCAACCGGATAGGGCTTTCCAAACCAAGGATCGGGTTCCAGGTTCATGGATGGAGCATTGGCTGACCAGAATACGAACGTGCCCGTTTCATCTTTGACTTGAATTTGAATGCTAATAGGTGTATTGTCGACCAAGACCCGATACTCTACTAACAGTCGTATTTCTTGATCGATGTCCACTTCACTCGCTGGAGTGTCTGCGCCATTGCCAGTCACCGTAATCGCTCGCAGTCGAACTTCTTTTGAACTGGGCGCAGAATCGTCATCCGCCCAAACGCGTTGTCCGTCGCCGGCTCTCATTTCGGAGAGATATTGATCGATAATGCGCTCTGGCACATCATCGGCGACTAACCGACCATTTTGCATGAGGACTGCGCGGCGGCATAGATTGGCGACAGCCGCGAGATTGTGGGAAACGACCAGCACCGTTCGACCTTGTGCCCCTAGCTGGCTGGCCTTGCCTAGACACTTTCGTTGGAATGCTTGATCACCGACACTGAGCACTTCATCGATGATCAATACATCCGGTTCCAAGTGGGCTGCAACAGCAAATGCCAATCGAACGGCCATGCCACTTGAATAGCGTTTTACAGGGGTTTCCAAAAACGATTCGACTTCGGCAAATGCAATGATCTCATCAAACCTCTTTCTTATTTCAGAACGAGGCATGCCCAAGATCGCACCGTTAAGAAACACATTCTCGCGCCCCGTTAATTCCGGATGAAATCCAGTACCAACCTCCAAAAGCGAGCCAACACGTCCCCGAACTCCAACGCGACCTTGAGTTGGAGTAACTATGCGAGCCAGGATTTTTAGAAGCGTGCTCTTGCCAGCTCCATTCCGGCCTACGATTCCAACGATTTCTCCCGATTGAATCGATAGCTCGATATCTCGCAGAGCCCAAAACCAACCGTCCTCTATTCGCTCAGCGAAAGAATCCTGTGGCATTAAAGGTCGTGCCCCGGTCCCTTTGCGGAATAGCGATTGAATATTTGACGCAATCGCTTCGGTCAATCGCCCGTACTCGTTGGTTGCTCCCAGTCGAAAGCGCTTGCTGACTTTGTCTAGTTGGATCGATTTGATGCTCATGTTTAGATCCGATCCGCTAGTTGCTGGTCGGCATGCTGAAACCAAGCCAATCCGCCAAAGCAGACCAACGCAGTAACCAAGGCAGCCATAGTCATTCCGAGGCCACTGGGTAACTGTGTTCCAAACAGCGACCATCGGAGCAATCCAATGCAACTTGCAATGGGATTGGCTTCATAGAGCCAAACCCATTGGTCGGTTAACCGATTTCTCAATCTTTCGATGTCGTATACGACGGGTGAAACAAACATACCCAGCTGCAAAACAAACGGCAGTGCATAACCGACGTCGCGGTAGTGCGCGTTGAGCGCGGATAGCCACGCAATGCAGCCCGCACAAAACAATATGAGCCACATCGCGATTGGAATCGCAATCCAAGCAGTCGACCAAACGATGCTCGTTTCATTTATGGCGCAAACAGGTAACAACAGCACGGAGCCAATCACCAGATCAAATACCGCGCACATTAAGCTAGCCAGGGGCAAAAGCATGCGAGGAAAATATATTTTTGTAACGACGTGTCGATAGTTGACCAGGGACCCCGTTGCATCGCGAAAACTGCTTGATACCAATTGCCAACAAAGCATTCCGGTCAGGATGATGGGCGCGACAGCAACTTCTGTATTGCCTGGTTTGGTTTCAAGTACATAGAAAAGTCCCATAAAGATGAGCATGCCCATCAATGGCTGAAGCAGGACCCAGAGCACACCGATGACAACTTGCCGGTATCGAATCAAAAGGTCCCGCAAAAAGAAACTATAAAGCAATTCGCGAGTACGCCAAATTTCAGTAAGTTGCCCAAAACCAAACGCGTCCGTTTGGCCATAGTATTGCATTGGCGGCGGTGTTGCTGGAATGGTCTCGTCGTGGTTAGCCATGCGTTGTCCTGATTTTTACATGCGTTCTACGACGCCGATTCCCAAAAGTTCAAGACCTTTTCGTAGGGTCAAGCCCGTCAGGTCAATCAATCTTAGCCTGGACAATACACTTTCGTGCGTATCGGCACCGAGGACCGAGCACTGATCATAGAAGCTGCTAAAGAGTTTTGCGGTTTCAAACAGGTATTCGGTAACTACATTCGGTAGATAGTCGACCATGGATTGGTTCAGCGTGTCTTCGAAACGAAGCAACTGTAGGCCGAGTGATAATTCTGGATTCGCGGACAATACAAGGGGTGCCGAATGCCATTTAGTCGATTCAAAACCGTCGGTCTCGGCCTTTCGTAGGATACTACGTGTTCTTGCATAGGAATACTGAATGTAAGCAGCAGTGTTCCCTTGCAACTGTACCATCTTCTTCATGTCAAAGACGTAGTTGCTTGTTCGGTTGTGGCATAAGTCCGCATATTTAATCGCGCCCAAGCCTACTGTTTCGGCAATATGACGTTTCTCATCTTCCGTAAATGCGAGCCCTGACCCCTGCAATCGATCAGGATTGCACACCACGTCCCAAGCACCGCTGACGGCTTCGTCCAACATCGCATTGAGCCCAACGACAGTCCCCGAACGCGTCTTGAATGGCTTGCCATCTTCGCCAAGTACTGTTCCAAATTCGACGTGCTTGAGCTCCGTATGTGAAAGCCCGATTTTTCGCAAAACGTCGAAGAGTTTTTGGAAATGCTCGCTTTGGCGGTGATCCACGACGTAGAGCGAAGCATCCGGTGCAAACTCCCGTTCGCGGAACATGGCCGTGGCGATGTCGGTCGTTGAATACAAGAACGCGCCGTCTTGCTTCTGAACGATCATGGGAGCCTCGTAGCCCTGCAGAAAGACACAAATCGCTCCGCCGCTTTCAACAGCTAGAGACTTGGCGAGCAAGTCCTCGACGATGGCAGGGAGCAAGTCGTGATAATAGCTCTCCCCGAATTCGTGGTCGAACTGGATATTCAATCTTGTATAGACGCTATGGATCTCTTCCTTGCAATTCGGAACGAACGCTTCCCAAAGCATTAGATTCTCAGCGTCACCCGAATGCAATTTGGCCGTTTCCTTGAGGACACGTTGGCCAAGCTGTGAATGCTGTGTTGAACGATTGAGGAAATCGGAGTCGCTAGAGAATTCCTCGATTTTGGTTTTCGCTACTTGGAGTTCTTCGTCCGCTTCTTCTAGTTGCCTGGCGGCGATCCCAACTTCTTTGGCCAATTTCTTATCTTGTGGAGCCGCGGTCGATTTCGCGGTCGATTCGACTTGTTTTTGTTTAGCCTTTTCTAAAGACAGTTCGAGTTTAGGGATGCTGGCAACCGCGTCTTGGAACCCGATGATCTTCTGAACAACGCGATAGAGCCGACTCAGTTCCGTAACTGGCGCATGTCTAAATGCGAGATCATCTCGGAAGTGTTTGTATCCGTAAATAATCATCCCAAACTGAGTGCCCCAATCCCCGAGGTGATTATCGGAGATGACTTTGTGTCCCAGGAATCGCAAGATTTTGGTAATCGAGTCGCCGATGACGGTCGATCGGATGTGTCCAACGTGCATCGGTTTTGCAACATTGGGGGAAGAATAGTCGATTACATATGTTTTTGGCTTCAAAACCGGCGCGACAGCCAATCGTTTCGGATCCGCGTGGGCTTTCGTTAAACACTGGGCAAGCCAAGCGGGCGAAAGTCGCAAATTGACGTATCCTTGACCAGCGATTGTGACCGACTCGCAGATATCCGAAAGGTCGACTTTGGATACGATCTCTTCAGCAATTGCCAAAGGTGGCTTTCCAAGCTTCTTTTGGAGCGGCATAGCCACGTTGGCTTGATAGTCGGCCAAATGCGATTCCCTCGAAGCGACAATGCGTTCAAGGGCAGCGTTCAAGGAATCAGGTTCTGTTAGCCAGGTGGCAAGCACCGGGGCAAATCTAGATCGGATAAGGGAAAGAACTCGCATCGCTTTGGATTGGCTGAAAAGTGGGGCAATCAAAGTCAGGCAACATAGCCCACTACCCCATTTTCATCCAGACCAAGCATATGCAAAAACCGTCGCCCAGGCGGCGTAGAACTGCACCGAGCGTCAATGTCTTTACCACCCGAACTCGATTTCTTTGGATATAGCGAACGGGCCAGAGTTCGCAATAAAATAGATTGCTGCGGGGACGAAGCGGCTAAGTCCCACTATTTAAAAACTGCTACACCGCAATTGCCGTTTGTCGACCGAGGCGAAATGGTCTAAACTACGTCTCTTGTTGGGACCGTAGCTCAATGGTTAGAGCAGGGGACTTGAGCGATGACGCCTAAGGCAACGCCGACGCGGTACCGCGTCGGTTTGTGATGGCCGATTCAATTGGGTTGCACGTGTTTTGTTGGTTTGAATTCGTTCGCCAGCAGAATGCATGTAGAATTTGTCAAATTCGGGGAAGGCTTCGCGGATGGTTCTATTTTGTGGCCGTCAGCATGCTAATCCCGAGCCAAACCGCTAGTTGGGATTGTTTGATCGCAATCCGATAAGTGGAAGGTGTAGAGACCAGACGGCAAACACGTAAAGTGAAGGTATGGTCCAGACCCCAAACTCGAAAGAGGCGGCGAAAGCCGTAGTTGGTACGCATAATCCCTTGGTTGCAGGTTCGAATCCTGCCGGTCCTATTTTCCGTCCACCAGACCCCTCAACTCCCTCCTCTCCACGTGTCTGAAGCACTCGATACTTTTGCCCCGCATCTGCAACCCTATTCGGAACAAATCGATGGACTACGACGCGTTGGACAGCAGCTTTGGAACCGAGGATGGTCGTTAGGCACCTCGAGCAATTATAGCGTTGTCATCGATCGAAATCCGCTTCGACTTTTGATTACAGCCAGTGGAAAGGACAAAGGGCATCTTGGCCCCAACGATTTTGTTATCGTCGATGAGCATGGCAAGATCACAACTCCCGACCAGCCCAAGAGTAGCGCTGAGACGTTGCTTCATTGCACTGCTGCATCCCAATGTGGTGCTGGTGCGGTTCTTCATACCCACAGTGTTTGGGCCACGACTTTGTCGCAACATTTTTTTGCGTTGGGTGGGCTTCGAATCGACGGGTTTGAAATGCTCAAGGGGTTGGATGGGATCACCACGCATGAATCCTCGTGTTGGTTCCCCATATTTGACAACACACAAGACATTGCTGCTCTACAATCCCAAGTCATTCGCTATTTGGAAGAACATCCAGAGGAGAAGTGCTGGGGATTTCTCATCAGGCGCCATGGGCTCTATACCTGGGGCAAGGACCTAGCCGAAGCGACTCGCCACATCGAAGTCATTGAGTTTCTGCTTGAGTGCATGGGCAGAACGATGCGCCGCTAAATTTAGCAATTTGAGTCGATGCAATGCGCCGGATTTTTGATACTTCTCGCTGAACGCCACCAAATTCACGTTAATCCGTTCTTTTCGTAGCGGAACCTGTCAAAGGTTTCGAGGGAGGTGTTGCCTACTTCGGCAACCAACGAAATGCTTGACGCATTCCGCTACAACCGCTTCGCCGAGGTGGCGTTCGCCGAGAAGTGTCG
>JANLRK010000369.1:0-12398 GCA_031361585.1 Pirellula sp.
GATGGAAACTCTTTTGTCGTCCAAAGCTGCTGGATTCGGCTCCCCTCGGCTGGAGTCGTGACTACTAAACGCCCATGCAGGGCAACATAACGACCATCTGGAGACTTCGTCATTCCGTTCAGAAACGTTGGTTCGGTGGCCGGCGCCTTTGCGTGAAACCCCCAGCCTGTCAAATCCTTTCCATTGAAAAGGCTTGTGTAGCCAGCCTCATGCTCGAATTTGTCGTCGTCCGTTTCCACGAAGCCAAGAGTGGCAAGCAATGGTCGCAATGCTGCGGCCCATTTGTTGTAGCCTGCGTCGTTCAAGTGGAGCAAGTCGGGAAACTCTGACGCATTTGCATCGCCTGCTTCGTTAGCATAAAGCTTAAACGTATCCAACACTATTATTTGCGGATCCCCTTTTACCGATTGAGCTAGTAATTTGTTTGTTGCTTGAATCTTGTCAGAAGGTCGCTTCTTGGTTTCAGAACTTGGGAAAATCAGGCAAAGCACGATGGGCATCTGGCTATTTTGCGACTTCAGTTCCCGAATGATCGATGTTACGTTTTTTGAAATCGTTTCAGGTTCTGCTAACTCTTCCAAATCGTTTGTACCCATCAGCATGACAACGCCGCTGGGCTTTAATGCAAGCACATCTTCTTTAAGTCGAATCAACATGCCACGCGTTGTATCGCCACTAATTCCACGATTCGCAATCTGGACGCCCGGGAAATAGCCTTCAAGTTTTGGCCAACCTTGGGTAATTGAGTCCCCCAAAAAAACCAATGCCCCTTGGTCTCGCTCCACCGATTCAGACCACATCTTTCGCCTAGAGTTCCAAAGACTGCGAAACCAGTCGGCTTGACGAAGAGGACCTTCGCCAGGCTGACCCTCTACCGACGGCAAATCGAGCAACGACTTGTTGGCTCCTTGAATGGATTCCTTTCTTTCTTGACCGGTGCAGATCGGAGTCAGGCAAAGTATCACAACAACAATCGATAAGCGCCTGGGAATTCGCATGATTATTTGTTAAGTAGAGAGGAAGGAAGGCGAGAGACTTAAATCTTAAGACGATATGCATTCTAGCGGAACCGCGAGCGCTCTGCACGGCCTGCGGCTTTAGCCGTTGAATGGGAATGGCATTGAAAGGAATCCAATTGCCCATAAAACGGCAAAGCAATTGGTCGATTTGCTGACTCGATTGCCCAACTACTAAATCATTTGATACCAAGCATGAGTCTCGTAGAGCGGATAGCATACACTGCCTTGGAAAAAATCCCTATTTCGAACCAAATGGATACCACATGTCTGGTCAGTCCGAATCGCTTTTGAAATTGATGATTGCCGAGTGTTTCGGTACGTTGCTGTTGGTGTTGATCGGATGCGGTGCGGTTCATGCCGCCGTACTGTTAGATGCTCAAAGCGGTGTATGGCAAGTTGCGGTTGTATGGGGAATCGCCATCATGCTTGCTATTTTTGCAATCGATTCGATAAGTGGGGCGCATATCAACCCGGCGATGACGGTTGCGTTTGCGGTTTGGGGGCGGCATCCATGGCGGCTCGTCCTGCCCTACGTGTTTGCGCAAACGATTGGCGCTTTTACTGGGGCTGCCATCCTCTTTTACCTTTTCTCCGGTTTCCTTGCGGCCAAAGAAATCGAAAAACAGGTCACGCGTGGTGAGCCAGGGAGTATCGTAACCGCAATGTGCTACGGAGAGTATTTTCCAAATCCAGGAGGACTGGCATCGGGAGATTCTGCATTCGATTCCTCCAAGCATGAAAAACTGCAAGTGCGGTTTACACATCTTCAGGCATGGGTGGCGGAGTTCCTTGGGACTGCAATCTTGGCAATTGTCGTTTTTTCGCTAACAGACGGTCGAAACCATGCAAGGCCACTGAGTAATCTTGCTCCGGTCTTCATAGGTTTGACAGTTTCTGCCTTGATTTCCGTGATCGCTCCCCTTACACAAGCCGGCTTTAATCCTGCGCGAGACTTTGGACCAAGATTGTTCGCCTATCTCGCTGGCTGGGGAAGCGTCGCAATACCTGGCTTGGAGAGCCCAGGCTGGCTAACGGTGTATATAATCGCACCTATCGTCGGCGCGGTTGTTGGCGGAGGATTTCACGAACTAGTTCTTAGGCCACAAAGTCTTTCGTCCAGGAATGGAACGACGCACCCTAGTGGTGCGTAAGCCTCGACCAGGAATTTGAGTAATGGCCATAAAGTGGACGGACGAAAATGCTTCCGAGGAAGCGATCAACACGTGGACTCACGGAGCAGGTTTTCTTCTAAGTTTGCCCGCAGGATTTTTCCTGATTCGACTTGCAAACGACAATCGCCACGAACTTGTGTGGCCGTGCGTTATCTATAGCCTCAGCCTAACCGCCTTGTATCTTTTTTCGACGCTTTCGCATGCAATACGGGAGCCGAACTGGCGCCACCTTATACGCACATTAGATCAAGGCTTCGTATACACGCTCATTGCCGGCACGTTCACTCCATTTATTTGGTCTTACCTTGTGGGCTGGAATCGAATTCTCCTTATGGCCTTTGTTTGGCTTGCGGCTGCTTCGGGCTTTTACTCCAAAGTGTTTTCTAACCATCGCATCAACAATATGGCCTCGCTGTCCTATATTCTTTTGGGATGGATCCCTGCCATGGTGTTATTCGGGTACGTCTCAATGGAGTGCTTTGGAATGATGGCACTTGGCGGCGTGCTGTATACCGTTGGCGTATTGTTTTTGCAAAACGATCACCGATCTTTCTACTATCATGCGATTTGGCATTTGATGGTCATCGTTGCAAGTCTTTGTCACTACCTTGGAATTGTCATGTTCGCAATACTGAAATGGGATCGACTCTAGCTCGTGTCGCGACGTGGCGGACGCTGCCAGCGTCCGCAGAGTTTAGCTGCTTTTGCGACGGCTTCAGGCACCATTCAAAACATCCGTCGCCTATAGCACGAACCGTCTCCTACAACTCGGGGTTAAACGAGGCGTCTATGATTTCCTCTTCGCTCGACATTTCTTCCTCGGGTTCGGTTGCAATGGCTTCATTGAAAAGATACCGAACAACCATGGTCGCATAAGCGCCGCGTTGCAATGAGAAGCACAATTTCAATGACTGAAAATTGGGATTTAGAGAATCGGATTCCCAACCATAAGTCAGATCCTGAGCCTTCAACCATGCCGCTCGAGTCCCCTTCGAAAAGAACGTGTCGCGAGGGTACTTCAACCGCATTTGCCGAACATCCAGTTGAAGGGGCTCGAGTAGTTGCTCTAAGCTTGCAAGCGTACCAGACGGCCAGTCATGTTGTCGGGCTGACGGCAAGGGCAAATCCAAATCGTAGATACTCGTATTGCCAATCGAGCATTCAAACTTTGAAACCGGGATCGCTAGAGGTCCGCACAAAGAATTCAATCGATCCAATGCTGCCGTCCCAGCATTCTCGACGATCAACTGGCTGAGCCATTTGTTCCAGACCCAACTTTGAAACGCAGATACATAGATGCCCCGAAGATCCTGCCGGATCAACGCTACCGCTCGCTTGAAGTCGGTGGGGTGATCGCAAAGATAAGTCACTATGCTGCGACGATGCGAGCGATCCAAAAGTGCTTTGCACTTGATCCAGTCGCCCCAGTAGTCGCGAAGGATCTGCTTTTGCTCTTTCTCACGCGGTCGGTCGTGAAGATTCGGTTCGGCCATCGACAGAAACAATGCTCGCTCGTAGTTGGTCAAGCACCATGGGACGGCAATCAATTCGCCGCAGAATCCGATAGAACCAAATCGCTGGTCGTCAAAATAGTTAACGACCCCCGTTTGTTGAATGAATTTGCAACGATCCGAAAGCGACTGAATCTGATCGGTGGCGATTCGGCGCAATCGGATTTCAAATCGATTGGCGGCAATGTCCTTGGCATGATAGGGATGCGATATTTGGCCCAAGTATTCCAATTGAAAGGATTTATCAGTCAAACCAGAATGAGGGCCCCTGTAAATCGTTAGGTACTGGGTTGTGTCTGCATGCCGATCCTTCATCCCGCCGTAGCTGAGGTCTTTTCGAGATAGTTGCCATTTGTGCAATATGTACTGCATAGCTTCCGGCGTACCCAACCCGCATTTGTCTAAACGGTACAAGCCGAACGGGCCTTTGGTAGGGCGGACATCCGTGATCTCTTCGACCCGAAAGTCTTCGGGTAGGGTTTTCAGTTTCATTCAATAGCAATTGGAAAAAGTGTGGCACGGCGGTCTCTGCCGTGAATATTGCACGCAATGCTGCGGCGGTCTCCGCTGTGACTATTGTACTCGAGTAATTGCAAATTCGGTGGTGACCACCGAGCCACACTAGTATCCACCGGGCGTTGAAAAATCGCTGTAGGAGTTAAATTCTTCGTGGCGATTGCCAATCTTGTTCAGGAATCGAGTGAAACTGCTTTCCCAAACCAATTCCACGTCCCCGATCGGGCCATTTCGCTGTTTGGCAATAATAATCTCTGCTTGACCCGCGTACTGTTCGGCGTCCGCACCTCGGTGATAGTATCCTTCACGGTGAACAAACATGACTACGTCCGCATCCTGTTCGATCGCTCCGGATTCCCGCAAATGACTCAGTTTCGGTCGATGGTCTTTGCCTTCTTCGGATTGCCTGTTGAGTTGAGAAAGACAGAGGATTGGGACGTCCTGTTCGCGCGCAAGCATTTTCAGGCGCCGTGCCATTTTTGCGACCTGTTCTTGTCGTGGATCTTTTGGATTGTCAGGATCCAAGAGTTGTAAGTAGTCGATGACAATTAGACCTAGCTTGCGTCCGTTGGGTTTGCGCATTTCCTGCTGCGAAATTCGACGAGCAACGGCTGCGACCTCGCTCACTGTCCGGCTTGGAGCATCGTCAATGTACAGTGGCGCTTGACTTATCTTGGTTGCATTGGCCAAGAGCCTTTTTTGGTCGTCTTTGCTGATCGTGCCTACCTTAAGTCGCTGGCCATCGACCTTGGCGATGGAACATAACATGCGGTCGACCAGCTCGATCGCATTCATTTCCAGGCTTACAAATAGGGTCGGGGCATTCTCTTTCATCGAAACTTGTTCAGCGATATTCATCGCAAAGGCCGTTTTTCCCATACTCGGACGTGCAGCGAGGATGATGAGCTCTCCGTTGTGAAGACCGCCCGTCATCTGATCAAAATCGGTAAAGTGCGTTAAGACGCCACTTTGCAATTGCTCTCCTTGCATGCGTTGGTCGATACGCGTCATTGCTGCTTTAAGCACGTCGGAAACCGAAGCGGCCGTATTGGCGCTCCGGTCGTCTTGGATACTAAATATCTTTTGTTCTGCTTGAGAGACAAGTTCTTTGGCATCCGAACTTTCGTCGTATGCATCTGAGAGGATGGACGTCGAAGCGTCGATGAGGCGGCGAATGGTCGCCTTGCTACGAACTATTTGCGCATAGTATTTAGCGTGGGCTGCGTTGGGCACACTATTGGATAGCTTCGCGAGATAGCCAATTCCTCCGACCAGTTCAAAGTCGCCAGCAGTTTTCAAATCGCTTACAAGAAGTGTAATGTCGATTTTTCTACCGCTGTCGAACAAATTCATCATCGCAGTGTAAAGCTTGCGATGTGCATCGTCGTAGAAATCAACGGCCCGAAGTTCCATCGCTAGATCGTTGGCTACATCGGGATTCAAAATCATACTGCCAAGAACCCCCATCTCGGCCGCCAAATCAAACGGCGGTGACCTGTCGAGAATATTTGTCGTTGGCGTTTTTTTGCCTTTGAGGGAATCGTCCTTGCGATAGCGTTTTTCTTCGGCAACCATGCGACCACACCAGCTTTGAAAAGGGCTCCGTGTCACTCCTGCTTGAGCGACGTCCCGTATTCTAGCAATTTGATAACCGCCAGCGAGCCTCGACTAGATTTAGTGCTAGCGCCACGAGAACTACAAAACTTGCTAGCGTATTGACTTTTCTTGATTGGAAGTGTGTCATTGAGGTAAGGCATTGCGCCAAAACAGCTCGATCGCAGCTAATGTTTAACCGATCGAGGCCCTCAAGCCTCGAGCGCGTGCGTCAGGAAAAAAGCCCCCAACTCAAACAACCGTAATCGGCCAGACAGCAAATGGCCAGTTGACGTGTCTTGCTCGTGTCCAACTCCGCCCGCCGCTGCGCGGGTTAAACAAGTCGCAAGTTCGTCAAACCTCGAACGAGGGGCGTCATTGCAACTTGAATACCACTGTCGCCAATGGCGGCAAGTTCAATTCGATCGAGGCCGGGCGGCCATGATGTGGAATAGCCATATCAGCCATTAAGCCAGGAAAATTGCCAACATTGGTGCCTGCATAGTGGACGGAGTCGCTATTGAACAATTCCTTGTAGAAGCCCCCCTTCGGAACACCAACCCGGTACTTGCGAACGACCGGCGTGAAGTTGCTACACACCACTAAAAAGTCGTTCGGATCCTTGGCCTTGCGGATATAACCCAACACGCTGTCTTGAGCGCTCATGCAATCGATCCACTCAAAGCCGTCCGAAGTAAAATCTCGTTCGTATAGAGCTGGTTCGCGCTGCATCAAATGATTGAGGTCGGAAACAAGTCGCTGCATACCCCTATGAGTATCCCAATCGAGGAGGTCCCATTGAATTGCATTGTCATAGTTCCATTCATGCCACTGCGCCAATTCGCAACCCATGAACAAAAGTTTCTTTCCAGGATGAGTCCACATGCTCGAATACAAAAGTCGCAAATTGGCAAATTTTTGCCATAGATCACCGGCCATTTGAGCGATCAGCGCCCCTTTACCGTGAACAACTTCGTCATGCGACAGAGGCAAAGTGAAATTTTCAGTGAAGGCGTAAATCAAACTGAAAGTCAACTCGTTGTGATGGTACTGCCGATGAATGGGATCGTTTCGCATGTAACGAAGCGTATCGTTCATCCAGCCCATATTCCATTTCAACGAAAATCCTAGTCCGCCAAACTCGGTTGGTCGGCTGACTCCTGGCCAAGCCGTCGACTCCTCCGCAATCGTCAGTACGCCTGGGTGGTGAGTATGTGCCTGGATATTGAATTCCCGAAGCAAATGAATGGCTTCCAGGTTTTCTCTTCCTCCATAAACATTCGGCAACCATTCCCCCTGCTTCCTGGAATAGTCTAGATAAAGCATGGATGCAACCGCATCGACACGCAGACCATCGATATGGTACTTGTCGAGCCAAAACAGCGCGTTAGCAATCAGAAAATTGCGAACTTCGTTGCGCCCGAAATTGAAGATCATGGTGCCCCAGTCTGGATGCTCTCCTTGACGCGGATCGGCGTGTTCATACAACGCAGAACCATCAAATTGCCGAAGGCCATGTGCGTCCTTGGGGAAATGAGCTGGCACCCAGTCGATAATGACCCCAAGTCCATTTTGATGGCAATGGTCGACGAAGTACATGAAGTCCTCCGGCGAACCGTATCGGCTGGTGGCTGAGAAGTAGCCGACAGTCTGATATCCCCAAGAACCCGTGAATGGATGTTCCGACACCGGCATCAATTCCAAATGGGTAAAGCCCATTTCTTTGCAATATTGAACCAGCTGATGAGCAATTTCCCGGTAGTTCATCCATCCATGAACACCCTTGTCGCACTTTCGCCAGGAGCCCAAATGAACTTCGTAGACCGACATCGGTTTTTCGAGCTGGTTTTCGTTCCTGCGTTGTTCAAGCCATTGGTCATCGTTCCACTTGTAATCATCAAGCGATTGCACGATCGAAGCGGTTCTCGGCGGTAACTCAGCAAAGAAGCCGTACGGATCTGTCTTATCGACGACTTGTCCGTCTAACATACGCACGCGATACTTGTACTTTTGTCCAACTCCAATTTGAGGGACGAAAAGTTCCCAAATACCGGACGGAATCTGCTTCTGCATGCAATGCGATCGACCGTCCCAATGATTGAAATCGCCGATCAACTGAACGCTTTGGGCATTGGGAGCCCAAACCGCAAAATTCACCCCGGAATGGCCTTCGACATCGCGGACATGCGCTCCCATTTTTTCGTAGATTTTCCAATGTTGTCCAGCATTGAATAGGTGCCGGTCAAAGTCGCTGATCATGCTTGGTACAGCGTATGGATCTTGCATTTCAATTGTCTTTCCGCTCGAATTCGAAAGTCGAAATCGGTAATGTGGTGGAGTGGAATCAAGCTGAGGCATCAGTCCCTCGAACACACCCGACGGATGGATGCGACGCATTGGTCGAGTTGCCGAATTGCGTTCGTCAAGCAGCCATGCCTGATCAAATCCTGGGAAATAACCTCGAACAGCCACGGCGCTTTTGCCATCGACATGAATGTTGTGTGGTCCCAAAACGCTGGCAGGGTCCGCAGTCACTCCGTCAATAACACTGTTCAAGGAATTCAGGTTGATCTGAGTATGCACAATTTCTCCAATGGTTATACCGAATGATGTTGATTACGTGTATCGCTTCGTCAGTACCCGTGAGGATCCCGCTAACGTCGCGTTGGTTTTTTGCTTGGATCCAGTAAGAAGAGGCAACGCAGGAACGACTCGAGCCATTCGTCTATGGCTAAGATGGCGTCCCAAAAGCGGCCGCAAAGCCCATGAATGCCTCGACAAACCAAATGAAGTGGAAAGCAAAGGACATGGATAAGGGATCGCGGACTCTTGCTGGATTTCTCTATTGGCCCCTTGGGATTCTCGACTCGCAAGGGAATATTTGGGATGGGACTACGAACGCTGGACACTGGCGTGTCGACGAATATGCGCTGATGCTTGGTCGTCGAAACGTTGGTGCGCGTCCCCAGTGTGGCACGGCGGTCCCCGCCGTGTTCGGTACTCAGTGTGGCACGGCGGTCCCCGCCGTGTTCTGTACTATCTGACTCATCTCCAGTCTCCACGACTTCCTCTTGAGCCATCCAACGGCATTGAACTTGGTGATAAGCTAGCGCTCTATCGATCCGCTTCCAGATGTCCGCATTACGAATCGGCTGGACGGCTCCAAAGTGTTCCCAGGAATAGTCATTTTCTCGCCATTCTGACAGTCCATATTGGAGTCCACGGGTGACGTATCGACTGGTGGTAACTAAGGTGACTCGGCTCGGTTGCTCAAGGGCCTCGAGACCTCGCAATACCGCGACTAGCGCAGATCGATCTGGAGCGCATGCGACTTCCTGATCGGTCGCTTCGATGCGTTCGCCAGATACGAGATTTTCTAAAACGAATCGCCACCTACCTCGTTGCAAGCCCGCATTCTCGCCGCTGGTAGACACGTTACCATCGCAGAATAAAAGGTAGTGAGGTTTGGGGCAGGTCATAACCAAGTCTCGTAGATATCATTTATCGATTGACTGCGTAAGCTTGCGCGGTAACTCGATTCATGCGACGACTACGGTTAGAAAAAAGGGATCATTTCGACACGAGCCTATGGTTTAAGTAGGACCTAATGCTTATACCGTTTACGTAAGCCCCGCGACGGCAATTTGACTTACCCTCGCCCCCAGCCGCAGGCGACGGCCGTGCGACTCGTTTATCCGCGCAGCGCGGGCAGCGGCAGTCCATCCAAATCAAAAGGGGACGGTTTATAGGGATTGTAACGGTCGGCAATTCCGTTCAAAGGAAAAACCCCATCCATTACACCCAACGGTATTTCCCGAGATCCGGTTGCCGTTCGGACATGAGCAATTCTTCGGATTGGCGAACTTCTGTTTCATCCGTCAAAATGCAACGATGGTGCAGTCTTTGCGGGCCTGTAATCGCAAAATACGATTGCAAACATGGCACTCAGATGTATGGTAATGCATCTAAGGTAGGGAAAACGGCTCGCTACGGCTACCGTTAGAGTCCAATAATTTACCATTTGCGATCTTGCTCGCAGAGTAACAGCCGAAAGTCGGGTGTCACCCAGAGGAACGAAGTCCGTCCAACTGCAAAGTCGTTGTTTACTTATTTAACAGCCCTGTATCAGGCTGCAACCAAACGCCATCGCACGTTTAGAGCACCATAGCACGACGCGCAAACTAGTGATCTTTAACCACCATAGCACGACGCGCAAACTCGTGCTCTCACCCAGTGCCCACTCCCAGCAATAATCCAATACGCGACGCTGTTCTCCTCAAAGAAGATGGTTTCGCCGGTGTTGACGAAACCAATCCAAAATCGCCGTCGGGGCACGCATATGGCATTCGCACCTCGACGCGACTAACCAGTGACTACAGACGAACGCATCGCAAAGACTCAGTGGACGTAACGCCTCAACAAGTGATGGACTGTATTTCGGATGCGGGTGTGAGCAATTGGGTGCTGATGGGTTTGCATGGCTATGTCGGATACATGCCGATGCCGCGAGCGACTCAAGACGTCGACATCATGGTGCCATACAGCCAAAAGCAAAAGGCATGCAAAGCGATTGCCGCAAGATGGCCGATGCTCGTGATGCGAGAGCTATCGCAAGTCGTCCGGTTCCTGGACCCAAACGATCTGGACGAGGACGGCCAGCCGAAACCGGTTATCGATGTCATGTTGCCGTGGAGCGAATTTCAGAAGACGATTTTGCTCGATCACGTGCTAGTCGATGCGAAATCTGGCAATCGCATTCCGACAGTCGAAGCCGCCATCGTTTCGAAATATGCAGCGTTAGTTTCACCTTTTCGACATGTGGACAAACGAGACTACGATTCGGGTGACATTCGTCGCATCATGAAAGCCAATGCAAACAAAATAGATCGCGAAGTCCTTTCCGGATTAGCGTCCCAAGTATGGGAAGGTGGCGGTGAGGAGATCAAGAAATACCTAGAGCTAGCTTTGGAAGACAAACCATTTGCGTAAAGAGTGTAGCACGGCACTCCGTGCACTCCGTGCCGTGATTCAAAAGTGCCGTGATTCAAAAAGTACCGCCAACTTGCCCTTTATCGTTATGTTTCCAAGCTAAACAACAAAACCACTTAGAATGCTCTCCAGAGCGACTATGGTAGGTCACTCTTGCCGAGAGTGACCCTAACTCCGTCCGCTCACTTAAAACCCGAAACCCGACACCCGAAACCCGACACCCGACACCTAAAACCCGAATGCTTTCCCAAGAAACCCTAGAACACTACCGCCGCATGACACCCAGTGAACGCTTGGCGCAAACCATTCTATCGATGGAAGGGAATGATCGAGCATTGTTAACAGGAACAGCGCAGCAAGTGGATCGCAAATTCGAGTTGCTTCGACACGAGAATGATCTGCGAAATTTCAATATGTTGACGGCTATTGCGAAATCTCGCGTTGACTCCCAATGAATACGGTTGTTGCAGTCGCACCCGGCAGGTGCGACCTACCAAAAACACCGCAGGCGTGCCCTGCTGGATCGTTCTGTTTCCGTGCTACAACAGCGATTTGCTACAGCAGTAAGCCGTAAGCCAAGGCAACCTCCATTCCAACCAACCAAGAGAAGCAATGGATAGCAGCATGGCGATCTGCTGGTCCTTTACTTGAGCGAATTCGCGATGAAGAGCTACGCAACTTAAGCGACGAGCAAGCCACGCGACAGGCGACGTTCCTGGGAATAGTAGATGCGGCCGGTTCCCGACCCGCGTCGAGCATATGCGAGCTCCAAAAATGGATGATTCGATGGCGAAAAAAGCTCGAAGACGCGGAGTAATATCCAGTCAAATTGAAGGCCTGAACAATGTTTTACAGCTCGCTGTAAAAGTCGGATTGATACTTGAACAGTCTGGTATTGCATACTGTTTTATCGGTGGCACTGCTTACCAGCGCTGGGGCGAGCCAAGGCAAACGAACGATGTGGATGCGACGTTGATGGTCGGGTTCGGCAAGGAACGCGAAATAGTAAAACAACTTTTGAAAATATTTTCTTCGAGGATTGAGAACGCAGAAGTGTTTGCGGAACAGAATCGAATCGTGCTATTGCAAAGTGAACAAGGAACTGGCATCGACTTGTCGCTTGGCGGTTTGCCTTACGAGTCCCGCCAAATTTCAAGGTCAAGTATCTGGCACGTCCCGGGCCATGGTGAGATTCGAACTTGCTCCGCAGAAGACCTGATAGTGTTGAAGTCGTTTGCTGCCCGACCTCAGGATTGGATTGACGTCGAAAAAGTAATTATTCGCCAAGGCCCGAAACTCAATCGAACTTTAGTGAATGAAGAATTGATTCCACTTGCTGAACTGAAGGAAGAGCCGGAAATCGTTGAACGACTTTCGAGACTCTTCGAAAAGCACTCGGCCTAAAACGATCCCCGTCAAAGACCGCTGGTAGATGAGTACTCTCAGCTGAACCATGGAAAAATTGCCAATGAATACAGCCTTGCACAGCGAAGAGTATCCTCGCTATAGAGTCGAGGACTATCTTGGTTGGAAAGGCGACTGGGAGCTCTGGAATGGAATTGCGATTGCGATAACGCCATCACCTATCGGAAAACACC
>JANLRK010000590.1:0-18357 GCA_031361585.1 Pirellula sp.
TGATGCGATGACTCCCGTACCGAATTGGGCTCCGATACCGTATTCCTCAAAAATTGGAATACCCAAGTTCATCGATGCATTGCCTCCCAGATTCGCGTTTACCCCAAAATCTTGTGGCTGTTTCGAACCATCGATGGCAAAAAGGAAAGTCAATTCATCGAGGAGTCTTGTAGGACTTGGTGCTCTGGTGAGGTGCTCCCGTGACTCTTCACCAATTGGTTCCATTACTTCGATTGGCGAAGTTTGCGAAACCGCTGGGGGGCTACCGATGGCAAGTGAAAAGCAGCATGTCAAGATTGAGAAAATTTGGGTCTTCATGTTCGCTGCCTCACTATTGCTTTCCTATTGCCATTTTCAAATGCCAGCAAAAGCTAGTGGAAAGTCCTTAGATTTACGATCACGCGTATTCGAATGATCGGTGGTTGGTCGCAACGAATTTGACGCAAAAGACTTAAATGCCGTTCTTAACGGTTAGGCAAGTTCGTTTGGGATCGGCTTCAGTCGGATTCTTTCGACTGTCGAGGGTTACACCGGCGAGGCGATAGCAAATCACAAAACGCTGAACACGAATGGCCTACTGCGGGTTTTTGAATGGAAAACTCGAACTGGTTGATGTACTGGTTACAATCGTAGCTAGTTTGCCCGATTGACTTGAGAATGTCGGTCCCTACTCCGAACGACTTGCGTGATTCGGGCCATAACCTCAGCTTCGACGCAGAGTCCCACCGTAGATGATCGATTCCATTTTACCTCGCTGCATTTCCGTTGAGTCGATTTTCGATTTAGCCAGCGCAGATTCATTGCTTCAGCAAGAAGCAGAAGTCATTCGCAAAGCAGTACCCAAGAGAGCCATCGAATTCACGGCGGGGAGGCACTGCGCAAGACGAGCACTCGCAAGACTAGGAATTGCGAACTTTCCCATTTTGGCAGGGAGCCGACGAGAGCCTATTTGGCCAGCAAAAATCGTAGGCAGTATTACTCACTGCTCAGGCTTTGCTGCTGCCGCAGTAGCATGCAATACGGAGATTTTTGCCATAGGAATCGATGCGGAGGTTGCGGCCCCCCTAAGCCCTGGCTTAATAGAAAGTATTGCATCACCAGCGGAGCAGCAAGCACTGTTAGCGTTTTCCGATGACATGCCTTGGGATCGAGTTATCTTTAGCGCAAAGGAAGCTTTCTATAAAGCTTGGTATCCAGTCACTAAAAGTTGGCTTGAATTCCACGATGTGGATGTTACGTTCCGACCGGACCATGGAATTTTTTCAGTCAATGTCAAGATACCTCATCGGCAAATGTTTAGAAATCTTGTTGGTCGCTTTCTAGTTGCAGACGGAATCATTTTCACCGCCGTCTATTTACCATGTTTGAGCTCGCCCGAATCAAACAATTGAACTCGCATCTAAACGCAACGCCACAGGACATGCAGTTCAAAAAATAAACCACGGAAGAAGCGGAATACACGGAAAAAAAAAGACACTTCTCGGCGAACACCACCACATGCTCGTTGAGTGATGCGAATTGAGCAGCTTCCTCTCAGATATTTGAATACACCCTACTGAAATGTTTGCTCCGTTTTCCCTTCCGTGTATTCCGAGTGTTCCGTGGTTCAAAAAGACGATGGTATCGTTCAGGATAGGTTAGCCAGACCATTCTCGTTCCTGTCGGCTTGTTTTTTACCCATTGGTTCTGCGGAAGAACCGAAAAAACTTGCACGAGCTAGATAGCTTATCGCTGCGAGGCTTCCCAACTCTAGCAATTCTATGGAATGTATGTGAAGAAGTCCCTCGTCTTCCGTAAATACATGCAGCAGTAGTAGGCCCGATATCGGGCCAGGTAGAAATCGTAGAACTTGAAGGCCCAACAAACTAACGAGAGTGACATACGCCCAACACAACTCACTGCTTGCCTTTCGAAGGATCTTAAAACGGAATAACCATACGAAGACTGCGAGCAAGATAGCGATAGCGATCATGCCGCAGAGTAACCATACGCCGGGCAACCATGGTGAGACATTTCTCCTAGCCAATAGGTCCCGAATAAAATCCATGCACCATTTGTGTAGGTCAAGCTGCTTGTTAATACAAAGCAGAATCATGGTAAAAGAGAGGACGGACCAGAGCATCCCATTCGTCGAATCTGGGGCGTGAATAGCGCCGGTTCGCGCACGCCAGCAAAGGGCCGCCGTGACAAAATAGGCAACTACAATCACCCAAGCGATCAACGACGGATCGTTGACCCCGAATTTCCAAAAACTCTCCGCGACGCGTTGATCGTTCATGTTTAGTTTGAATTCGAATTCTCATGGCGCATTGACTCGTTTACGCGTTTGAGCCAGATCTCGCGCCAATAAATATAGTCTTGGCGCGGGCAGGCACCGAACGCCCAAGTTGCGCTATCGCAGATGGCGTTTTCCAGAATGACGGTGTTTTTCATCGATCTCATTTTTCCTGTTCCTTCCGTAATCATCCGGTCAGCCCTCAATGCGACACGTAACTGCCGTCCACAATATGGAATCATTTCGGGAGCAAAATGAAGGCCTCGATTCCAGCCACGTCGATCCAAGGTCTCGGTGATCTCTGCCAGGCTCTTAACCTCGACGAGTTCGCCAACCTGCAAATCCAGGCTTTCCACAGGGGTCTTCTGGAGGGAACCCATTGGGTACACGCCAAGCAGTCTTTGACGGCCTCGCACCCAAATCCACACGAGAACGTTTCGAGTCATTTCCGAAAGTCGATAATTCCCGGAGCTCACATTTCTAATGCACCTTAGGATTCGCTCTTTTCCGCTAAGTGGGTATGTCGCAGTCAAGAGTTGACTAGACTGACAGTAGAAGATTTCTGGATCTGAATCGTCATGCGTTTTGAGTCGGCTCGCAAGTTTGTCAGGGGCTCCTGGTAGCGATTCGGGGGCGTCCAATGTCGTGCCTCGAAGCCATGCCTCTCTCCAAAAAATCGTACACCCGCGTTTGCATGCGCCGTGCGCCCCGCCGGTGCATCGAACATTCTCGAGTAGCACGACATCGTTGTCCGCAAAGGCACGTACCGATGACTCATCGCCACACAATTCATCGCCGTCGAATGAAAAGTGCTCAACGCGTCGATGGACACGGAACCGCTTTCCCAAAGATCCAATCATCTCTGGCATGAATGGCAAATCATGGAGTGCCCCCGTTGGGTCCAGGGTTGCCAGGATTTCCTCGGCCGAGCGGACTTCGACGAGATCGCCATGGACTAGTTTGTGCGATTCTGGTTTTGGTTTCATGGCGCAACTAACTCGCGAACTTTTCGCTTTGAATCAAGAAACGCGACATCGTCGATCGTTTCAGTGGAATCGCTTTCTGCCATCGAAATCATTCTTGTGATGAGCGCACTTGCCAGCTGTTGGATGTAGGGTTCGACCAACATCGCATGGGGATTGAATGGAAACTCAACTATGTCCAAGCCACCCAAAGCGAGGTCCCCCCAACCCATTTTCGGATCCGGATAGAATTTGTAGTTAATGTGAGGCTTGTAGAGCGTTAGCTTACCAGAATATGGTTTTGGAACGTATATTTCTGCGGCGTTGTCATTGATCGTCTGGACGGAAGCTTCCGCGCCAGATGTTGCACGGGCGACGCCTTCCTCCGCTTCAAAACCCGGGCGAGACGTTAAGATGTTTGCGAGCTCTCCATCGCGAGCGACGCGGACCTTTTCCTTGATGTATTCGAACATGTGTTTTGGTCGCAGCCCAATAAAATTCCCAAAATGAAATCTAAGTTTCTGCAGCAAGAAACTAAGAAAACTAGATTTCAATGCGCGGCTGAAGTTATAGGTGTCCAGCATTGCTACCAGCGCCACTGCTTCCCCTTCCTGTTGAAGCCGTTGAGCCATTTCGTAGGCCACCGTTCCACCGAGGCAATAACCACCCAGGAAGTACGGTCCCTCTGGTTGAACGACTCGAATCTCCTCAAGATAGCGTGAGGCCATTTCTTCAATCGTGATGAGGGGCTTGCTCTCTCCGTCTAATCCCTGGGATTGCAAGCCGTATAGAGGGAAATCTGGTGCCATGTGCCGAGCCAGTGCACTGTAAAGCAGCACGTTGCCGCCGGCACCATGAACAAGAAAAAGCGGTTTCCTTAAACCTTTGGCCTGTATTTTGACTAAGGATGACCATCCGTTCCTGCCCGTTTCTTGATCGCCATCTAGGAAAGATGCGAGCTGTTTGATCGTCGGCGCTTGAAACAACGTGGACAGAGGAAGCTTGCGACCAAGGTCGGTTTCAATTTGTCGAAATAGCTTGACTGCCAACAAAGACTGACCACCGAGATCGAAAAAATTATCGTCGATGCCGACTCTTGAAACCTTCAAAATCTGTGCCCAGATAGCAACCAATCGCTCCTGCGTTTGCGTCGACGCTGGGACGTAATCCTCGGCAAGTTCATCGGTGTTTTCCAATGGAGCAGGCAAAATCGATCGATCCAGCACCCCTTCGCGTGTTACAGGAACCGCATTGAGATATACAAAACGAGCGGGATGCATATGCGTTGGCATCTTGCTGCGAATCGATTGCCGCAGCTCAAGCGTTATTCGCTTTTGATCCGTGATTGAAAGCTTGTCAGCATCGACAAAAATATACGCAACCAAGGCGGGTTCTCCCTCGAGATCATCTCTCAGAACGACAGCAGCGTCATTTGCATCGGGATGCTCTCGAAGGACGGACTCGATATCGCTTAAATCCATCTCGCGCCCGCGTAACAATACTTTGCAATTGCGACGACCGATGAACTCAATGTCGCCGGAGACAAGAAGCCTAGCCTCGTCGCCAGTGCGGAAGAATTTTCGATTGACTTGGCTGTCAAACGGACTCGGAATGAACTTTTGAGCAGTCATGGCCGGCAGATTCCGGTAACCGCAACCTACCCCCAAGCCACCTATCAACAATTCCCCGGGTACACCCGGCGGCAAAGGCTGGAGTTGCTCATCAACAACATGCATCGTCGTATTGTCGATCGGGTTTCCCAACGAGATCGTGGAATCAGGATGGAGGCGTTTGGTTGACGACCAAACGGTGACTTCCGGTCGGCCATACATGTGCCAGAGCTCGTGGCAACATCCGTAAAGTCGATTGACAAGCTCGCGAGTTACTGGCTCTCCGCCAACGAGGATCTTAAGACTAGGATTGCCCTTCCAGCCGTGGCTGAGCAGAATTCGCAAGACCGTTGGTGTCGCCTGGAGCAGCGTGACCCCAGCCTCACTCATTTTTGCATCTAGAAGCCTCGCGTCTCTTGAAGTTGCAAGTGGTACGATCACGCATTGTGCACCGACGATCAGCGGCAAGAGCAATTCCAACAAGAACCTATCCGACGTTAATGGACTCGCAAATAGAACCGCGTCCGATTCCGAAACGCCGGGTTCCCTCTGCAGCGACCGCAGGAAATTTACGATAGCACGGTGAGGGATTTCTACGCCTCGAGGTGTTCCCGTCACACTCGGTGTGTACATCAAATAGGCAATTTGATTTAAATGGATTTTGCAAATCGGTGGTAAGTCACTTTCTTGTGCAAGCTCCATTGGATGCTGATCGAGTGAGACAACTGGACAGTCAATGCCACGAACTAGTTCCTCAAACGAGTCATGGGAAAGGATCATCGCAAGATCTGCGTCTCTGATTATATTCGCAATGAAATCTTGTGACGCTTCAGGATCGATTGGCACAAAGGTGCAGCCGGATTTTAGCGCGGCCAGGATGCCTACCACCATGTCCGAAGTCCGATTGGCAAGGATCCCCACTCGTGCCATCAAGGGTTTAGGGACATCACCTATTTTGCGAGCTAACTGGTTTGCCAGTCGATCGATGTCACGATAACTGAAATCGCCTTGTTCATCGCGAACCGCAATGGAGTTCGGTGTGCGGAGGACTTGCTCCTCGATTAATTGGTGCAAAGCGGTCGCCTCATCGAGTTCGACCAAGGGGCCGACAAGTTCGCGTCGCTCGCTTGCGTTCACCATTGGAAGTAACGCAAGAGATTGTCCCCGACCTGATACGATTGTGCGAAGTAGGGATTCATAACAAGAAAGCCAAAGCTGCACTGTCTCGCCATCAAACAGCTTCGTATTGAAATCGCACTCGACTCGCAATCCTCCTTCTTCCTCAACCAAGTTGAAACCCAGATCAAATTGAAAGTAGAAGCGTGGGCCTGCGAAGAATCGATGCGTCAGCCCGCTGAATTTAACCTTTGCCATGGCTGGGTCAATGTTGAACAACACGGACACGAGTGGAATGCGACTAGGATCGTGCTGTATATCCAGATGCTGAATCAATCGACCGAACGTATAGTGCGTGTTTTCTTGCGCATCGAGGAGAGAGTTCCAGGTCATTGCTAAGAGGTCTTGAAAGCTCTCTTCGGGATCAATTTTCGTGCGGATAGGTAGCGTATTGGCACACTGTCCCACCAAGGTGTCGAAGCCCAAAGAACTTTGGGCTGAAAATGGCACGCCGACAACGAGGTCCTTCGCACCGCTTAAACGATGCAACCACAGTTGAAATGCCGCTAAGAGAACGGCGAACGACGAGTTCTTGTTGGCTTTTCCAAAACGCTTAATCTGTTCATAGAATTCAGCCGAAAGTAGTAGATCTCGACGTTCGGCACACACTGTTCGGGACAGTGGACGTGGACCTTTGGTGGGAAGGTCAAGCGGCGTTGGAACCGTTTTGAACTGGGAGAGCCAGTACTCCTCGCACTCTTTCGCTTGCGTGGTTGCCCAATAATCCGATTGCCAACGGGCATACTCTCGCATTGGAACCACGTCACGCAATTGCGCCACACGTTCTTCGCGGATCGCCGAATAGATTTCGCTGAGTTCCTCAAATACGACGTAGTGAGACCAACCATCGCATGCAATCATTTGTGCCGTAAACACGAGCTGATGTCGAGTATCGGAAAGCTTCAATACCTGAACGGCAATGAGCGGTCCACAGGAAAGGTCGAATAGGCGTTGGCCTTCCGCCACCATGATTTCCTTAACGCGCTCATCCTGTTGCTGATCCGTCAGACCACCAAGGTCAACAAACGGCACGTCTAACGTGAAACCGTTCTGGACTAGCACTTCCGTTCCATCGGAATTGAACGTACAGCGAAGGCCTTCATGTCGATCCACGACTAGAGCGATTGCGTTACGCATAGCCGCAAGATCGAATTCGCCATCGAGTACAAAAGCATTGCATGCGTGATGAGGCCCGGCCGCATCTGGGCTCATCTGCGCCCCAAGCCACATCTCGCGTTGCCCTTCGGCCAGGGGGAAACAGTCACTTGCTCCTGGCGTAGGTTTAATTGACAGTCCGGATGAATCCGGCATCGGCAAGAAACCATCTGCCTGCATCTCAACGACACTCTCCTTGAACGCTTCGACAAATCGTTGGAGATCTTCATCGGTGTGTGCCAGCGTGAAGTAACAGGGGCGGCCCTCCCATATGTGTATGCCCTTTTCACGCAAATAGTACCATAGCAAACTCGCGAACTTGAGATCGTTTGCATAATCAATCGCCGCGAATGCAGAAAAACTTGACATGCGAATGGGAACCTGCAATTGCTCCATATGTTCGTTGATGCTCCGGCAGACTTGCTCAACTCGCTCCGTCATTCTCGATTGCAGCTCGGGGCCAGAGTCCTTGAGGAACTTGAGGACCGCATGGGCAGCGGCCATGGCAAGCGGATGTCGCACGAACGTTCCCGCAAAGAAGGTGACACCCACCTCGGGAAACGATTCGTCTCCATATTGCCACATGCCCCCATCTAGCGCATCCATGTATTTGGGCGTACCTGCGAGAATTCCGATTGGCATGCCGCCCCCAACGACCTTGCCGTAGGTAGCCATGTCGGCTTTTACGCCGAAGTAGGCTTGAGCGCCACCTTGATGGCATCGAAAACCCGTAACCACTTCATCGAAAATGAGAGCGGCACCAATCGTTTCCGTAACTTTCCTTAACTCCTGCAGGAATGCCCGCGGCTGTAGACTTGGATTGCGGCTTTGCACCGGTTCTACCATCACGGCTGCGATTTCATCCGCGTGCTGCTTGATGATATCCATGGATTCCGCAGTACCATACTCCAACACGAGTATGTTCTCGACGAGACTAAGCGGAATGCCAGGTGCAATCGGTTGCGCTCGGTACTCTCCGTTCGGCCAAGCCCCGCGAACGAGGACCTCTTCGAACATTCCATGATAGTCACCAGTAAAATAGACAATTCGATTGCGTCCGGTGACTGTTCGCGCCAAACGCATCGCCGCCATCACTGCCTCGGATCCAGTATTGCAAAAAGTCACTCGATCTAGTCCAGTGAACTCAGCAATCATCTTGGCGACCTTTCCAGCCAAAGGTGACTGCGGACCAATCTCAATACCTAACTTCAGTTGTTCCTCGATGGCAGCGATGAGCCAGTCCGGGGAGTGTCCAAAGAAATAGGTGCCAAATCCCATCGTGATATCAACGTATTCGTTACCGTCGATGTCCCAAATCTTCGCTCCCTTCGAACGGGCTGAAACGATGGGGTAAACCATCTCTTTCCACTGAGATCGGAAGCCCGAAACAGCCCGCGGGTCAGCGAAATGCGGGCGATGATCAGCCGTGTACTTCTTGGAGCCTGAGGTTCGCTTCACATATCGCTCAATAAGTCGATTCAATGCGCTTTCTTGATTGGCAGTCAGTCCACCCTTTTCTCCCTTCTCGATCGGCTTGTAGGGTCCAAAGCGTTTGGATTCTTCGGGACGACTCGGCGCTTTGGATGGAGTCCCGCTTGCAGGCTTCTTAACCACGCGAAGCGAACCCGCAGTGCTACCACTTGTGGAAAGTGATGCTGATGGCTGCTGACGCCGATTCTGATCAAGCAGTACTTGGAGGTTTTGGATATGTCCGGTCAACAATCGTTGAATATCAGACGCGTCATGAGAAAGACTAGAATTAGCGACCATCGAACCCGGTGCGACAGGCGAGACAACCGGTATCGCAGCCGATTTTTCCAAGACTGACGACGTCACTGGCTCGGGGTCGGCAAACATGTCGCTCGGAAGTTTGGTCTCCAGGAAGGAGGAAATCGAAGCCACTGTCGAAAGATCCCCAAGTAACTGTCGGAACGTAATTTTTATTTTGAATCTTGAATCGATTGCTTGGCTTGCTTGCGACAAGAACAACGAGTCAAAACCCAAGTCCATGAAACTCTTGTCGTCGTCCTCCACCGCCATGCCGGACAAGTTCAAAAAGATTGCTCTCAACTCTTGGCCAATCCGCTCCCTCGGGCTGGCCGATACGCGATTGCCATTAGGGACAGCAACAACGGGCTGGCTGCTGGTGGCCTCGATGTCAGTTGCTGTTTGGCCATCGGTACACTCACATGCGTTTGCCCTATCAATGCAAGCGGTACTCACATCTTCCGAGACCATCCTTTGGTTGTCGGAAATAGTCTTTGCAGGCTCAATCCAGAATCTCTTTCGTTCAAACGGATAAGTCGGCAAAGAAACGCGCAACCGCTTTTGATCGGCATGTAGCACCTGCCAGTCGGGTGTAACGCCCACAGCCCAGACTTTGCCCAACGCAGCCAGCATCGAATGCATATCGCTTGCACCGACTTCCGGTTGTCCGAGCGAAGCGATGATGCGAGTACTATCGATCTTGGAGGGGTGCTGTAGAGCGAACTGACTCAATGCTCGCCCAGGTCCAACCTCGACGAAAACGAAATCATCCGCACTCGCGTACAACGTACTCAGCGCGTCAGAAAACCGTACGGGTTGCCTCAACTGCCGTGACCAATAGTGCGCATCGGCGGCATCCTCTGAGGTCACGTCCCGTCCAGTGTAGGTTGATATCCAGCGAATGTTGGGTGCTTGACGCGATGTCCTCTCACACGTCTGCTCGAACTCTGAAAGAATCGGATCCATCATGGCCGAATGGAAGGCGTGGGAGGTGGCGAGCAAACGGCAAGCAACATTGCGGACACCTAGCTCCGCACGAAATGCTTCGAGTACCGGCGTTGGACCAGAAACGGTGCACAGCTTCTGGCTGTTCACTGCCGCAATAGACGCTTCTTTGGGCAGCATTGGCTCGACCTCCTGTGCGCCGAGACGAACACCGAGCATCGAACCGCCTGGCAGCGATCCCATGAGTTTGGCCCGTACGGAAAGCAACGCCAGCGCATCCTCAAGGGTAAATGTATTCGCCAAAACGGCGCAAACATATTCTCCAATACTGTGCCCGATGAGTACATCCGGCTGGATCCCCCACGACAACCAAAGTTTGGCAAGCGCATACTCGACCGCGAAGATGGCGGGCTGAGTCATCGAGGTCGCGTTGATCTGTATCTCCGCATAGTTGCGTGCCGCCTCGCTAGTTGGGTAAAGAACATCTCGAACATCTTGACCGAGATGACTTTTGAGGATCTCAGCACAACAGTCGATTTCCTTTTTAAACACGGGTTCGTTTTCGTAAAGCTCGCGTCCCATGTCGACATATTGGGCTCCCTGTCCAGGGAAAAGGAACACGACACGCGGCTCTTTGGCTTTGGTTTTCCCATGAACTGAAGATTTCGAATCGGCATTCAGTCCTGCTACTAGTTCCTCTCGATTGGATGCAACCACGACGCTTCGGTAATCAAACGACTTTCTTCCAAGCTGCAATGTGTACGCGACATCCGCTAGATCGAGCGTCGAATCTGCCATAAGTTGATCGGCGAGGTTCTTTCGCATTGTTGATAATGCGGTATCGGTCTTAGCTGAAAGGGGAAACAACTGTCGACTGCTGGACCTTGACCGCAGAACTCTATCCGGTGCCTCCTCTATCACCACGTGCGCATTGGTTCCACCCACACCGAACGCGCTGATGCCCGCGCGTCGTGGATCTGCTCCGCGCTTCCAATCACGCAATTGGGTGACTGGAAAGAAAGGGCTGTTCGCAAAATCAATTTTGGGGTTTGGAGACTTGAAATGCAGAAGGGGCGGAATTTTGCTATGCTGAAGTTGCATAACCGTTTTGATCAACCCCGTGGCTCCGGCTGCGACATCGAGATGACTGATGTTCGGCTTTCCTGTACCAATCGCGCAAAAGCCGTTGTTGGCGGCACCGCCGTCGCGAAAAGCCTTGGTCAGGGCTGCGATTTCAATCGGGTCGCCGAGTGGAGTGCCGGTGCCATGAGCTTCGATATAGGAAATGGATTCCGGAGTGATGTCCGCGGCTGCGTGCGCCATGGCGATTACCTCGGCCTGTGCGTTTACGCTTGGAGCTGCATAGCCAATCTTCTCGGCACCATCGTTGTTGATCGCAGTTCCCTTGATCACGGCAAGGATGTTGTCACCGTCCCTCATTGCTTCGGCAAGACGCTTCAGCAAGACGACGGCGCAGCCGTGACCGAAAACGGTTCCTTTCGCCTCTGCGTCAAACGTCCTGCAGGTTCCATCGACGGATGCCATACCCTCCTCTTCGTAAAGGTAGTCTCGCTTCTGAGGAAAGGTAATCGACACGCCACCAGCCAATACCATATCGCATTGGTAGTTGAGCAGACTCGAGCAAGCTTGACTCACAGCCACTAGAGAACTTGAACAAGCCGTTTGAATGGCCATACTCGGGCCCCTCAGATTCAATTTGTACGACACTCGCGTCGGCATGAAATCCTTGTCATTGCCGAGCATCGCTTGGTACTCGCCGACCTGATAGTTGCCTGACAATTTCCGCGCGAACTTCCCGTCGCCGCAGAGATTATGCAACAGATAGGTATTGAGGCTTACCCCCGCAAAAACTCCGATCATGCCAGAATAGGCTTGCGGATTGTAACCCGCTGATTCGAGGGACTCCCATGCGCACTCAAGAAATATCCGATGCTGAGGATCCATTAACTCTGCTTCCTTGGGATATATTCCGAAGAAAGCAGCGTCGAACAAATCCACGTCTTCCAGAACACCTCGCGCGGATACGCTCTTTGCGCCACGTGCTTTCGCGTCAGGCGTCAAGACTGAAAACTCAAGCTCCTCCTCACTGAAGTGCGAGATGCAGTCTACTTCAGTAACAAGATTGTGCCAGAATTGTTCAACGTTCTTCGCCCCTGGAAAACGCCCTGACATGCCGATGATAGCGATGCCTTCGACTTCTTCGTTACCATGAATGTCCAAGTTGATTTCCTCAGTTTTCCTTTGTTCTAATGATTGAATGAAATGCGGTGATACCGTATCGCGTGGCCAACAACACATCAACTGCGAGTTCGACGCCGGGCTGCCTGAGCTTCTCGCTGCAGGCGTGCACGGTCGCGAACCAACTGTTGTTTCTCGTCGGAACCCGGCATACAGCTCAAATGCTGCGCCATTCCTCGAATGGTCACATGTGCAAATAATTCAGTGATCGGGAATTTGCGATTCAACAATGTCTCAAGGTGATGATGAAGTCGCGCGAGTCGCAGCGAGTCTCCGCCTAAATCAAAAAAGTTATCATCCAGTCCCGCTTGAACACGATCGAGTACTTGACACCAGGCATCATGAATCTGATCTTCTAGTCCGATGGAGGAATTTGCAGGTTGGCGCGTGGGTCGATTGTGCCGCTCTCGTACCAGTTCCGCCAATGCCCTCCTGTCTACTTTGCCGTTGGGCGATAACGGAAACGTCGGAAACTCTTCAAAGTTGCCAGGGATCATGTGGGCTGGAAGTCGGTCTGCCAAATGGCATCGAAGGTCAGCTAATGCGTCGGCCATCGGACGAACAAGGATAAAACAGCAAACAAGTTGGGGATCGCCACCGGAGGAGTCGACTTTTACAATAACGATTGCTTCCCTCACAGCACAATGAGTTTCCACGGCTCTCTCGATCTCAGGAAGTTCGATGCGATAACCGCGAATTTTTACTTGATGATCTATTCTGCCAAGAAACTCAATCACTCCATCGCAATGCCAGCGAGCCTGGTCTCCCGTGCGATAGAGCACACTGCTCGACACCTCCGGCAATTTGTTGTCTACAAACTTTTCTCGAGTCAATTCAGCATCGTTGATATAACCTGCTCCGACTCCCGCACCGCCTACACACAACTCACCGGATACCCCGATTGGGCAAGGCAGCAAGTCCGAATTGACGATGGCCATTTGAACGTTTTGGATCGGCCTACCTAGTGGAACGAAATCGTATTGATCTAGGTTGTCCCGAGTCAATCGATAAAAGCCGCAAATGTCAGTGCACTCCGTTGGCCCGTATGTATTTGCCACTTCAGCTATGCAATGCGGATGGCTTATCCAAGTCCTGATTCTACTGATAGAGATTGGCTCGCCCCCTAGAAACACGATTCGCAGCGAAACCAAGAGCGATGCGCACTTTTCGTCAAATGGATTCACCAAGGGATAGAACGCGCTTGGCGTACAGTTGATTAGCGTGATGCCATGCTCGCAGATGAGCTGTGACAACACAGAAATGTCATAGGGCCCCGGCGGATTCAAGTGCAGTGTTCCACCAGACATCAGTGTGGCAAAGAGATTCTTTTGCGTGAGATCAAAACTTGAGGAGCTAACAAGGAGAGCATGGTCGCTGTTCGAAATCTCAAACTCATTCACAAACCAATTCAAAAGATTGGCGAATCCGCTGTGGTACACAGCCGCGGCCTTCGGCTGTCCGGTTGAGCCTGAAGTGAAGATGACATAGATAAGGTTTTTACCCGTTGCAAGCGGCTCTGGATTGGTCTGGCTTTCCAAGTCGATCGTCGAACGGACTTCATCGAGCCGCAGCACATGAACTCCGGTCAAATCACCAAACCTACCAACGCAAGTGCTGTGCGACACCAAGAACTTCAGTTTTGCAGCGCCCACCATGTACTGAAGCCGGTCGAGCGGATACGTCGGGTCCAAGGGCACATAGGCACCCCCCGCTTTTAAGATCCCATAGATGGCAACCACGAGATCAAACGACCGCTCCATCGAGATTCCAACTAAAACATCGGGGCCGATGCCCAGTCGACGTAGGTAGTGTGCCAATCGGTTCGCTCGATCGTTGAGCTCTCGGTAAGTAAGAGTGTTCCCCCCAAGCTCGACCGCAATGGCATCCGGTGTTCGGCGGACCTGGGATTCGAACAATTCATGCACACAGGTATTTTCGAACTCCACCATCCCGCCTGCGATAAACCGTGCAGGATCAGTACTTTTAATTGAAATTGACTCTGGTAATTGCATTTCTGTCAATCGATTGATGCTGCGTAATCGGGTTTACGTGATTAGTCCTTGCTGTAAAAGTGAAGTATAATTCGATCCGGGAAGAACGACTATAAATACTCGCCGAAGATGAGTAGTTTTAGGATCTAGGGCGAGCAAAACACTGCTGGCCCCAGCAACTGTCTATTCGGCAGATTCTCTCAACGCGTTGTTATTGCTCAGAATGCAGCTGTTAACGATTATAAGGGCGAACCCTTGAATGGAAGCTCTTGGTGAATCGTTACGCCGCAATTAGGACAGACAGCAGACCACTTTCCGGGTGGAGCGTCACTGCTGCCGCCTCCGCCACAATGGCCATGAACGACCACATCTCCACAACGCATCCGACTCTTGTTTTATTCAAAGTCTCTTCGACGGTAGCTTTTCCAAAATTAACATCGTTAGCTTGCTCCCCTCCTGAGTGTCAAACGTAGTAGGGCGAGGTTCACCTGCTTCCGTGTGAACAATGGTGAGTTGATCTCTTTCTAACCGAAAGATCCCTTGTCCAATGCTTTCGTTCATAATCAGGTCAATGGCGGAAGGTGATAAGTCTGGCACTAGCTTGAATGGATACGAGAATTCCGTCTTTCCATTCCGAGTTGTCATTTGGCCGTCGTTAAAAACAAGTTGAACGTTTTTTTTAACAACTTCCGGAAATGGCTTCCCGCCTTTTTCGCCATGAATCAATTGCCAAGTCCCCTGTAGTTGAGCGTGGCTATCGTGAACTTCTCGATCGCACATTGTGGTCCTTGCTCCTAAGCCTTAAGTATTTGGAAGATCAGACTACTTGGAAACTTGTTGGTAACTAACAAAAGCAAAACTGCGACTGTCTGGCGCCCATGAGGGGACGTCGAGCGTGCCCTGGCCCCCAAACAATTTTGCCAGTGTCTGTATTTTGCCGTCAGCCAACGACATCATTTTGAGCGAGACATCCTTGTTAGCCGGATGCCCTTGGACATCTTCAGCGAAGGAGATGAACACAATCCAACGGCCGTCCGGTGATGGATGCGGAAACCAATTGCTGAAGTCGTCCGTTGTGATTTGCGTCTGGTCCGTTCCGTCCGCACTCATTCTCCAGATGTGCACTTTTCCTGTTCGGTCGGAATGGAAGTAGATCGACTTACCGTCCGGCAAATAATCCGGGCCATCGTCCAAGCCTGCGTTAGTCGTCAATCGCGTTTCTTCACCACCGCCAACTGGGATAGTATAAATGTCGAACTCGCCAGAACGCGATGCAGAATAGATCAATGTCTTGCCATCAGGCGACCAGCCATGCCAGTAGGATGGCGCTCGTTTGGTGACTAATTGTGGCGTGCCGCCTTCGATCGGTAGCGTGTAAATACGTGAACCCCCACTTTGAGTTTCATCACTGATCACCAGCGACTTGCCATCAGGCGAAACACCATGATCATTATTCAAACGGTTGAGCGTGCCTGTAGCAATCTGGGTTGGAACTCCTCCCTTGGTGGGAATCGAAAAGATCCGCCCGGCGCTGTTGAACAATATGGCTTGACCGTTAGGAAGCCAATTCGGCGCCTCGATGTATTCTTTAGAATGATAGAGTACACGTCGGTCGGTCGAAGCGATGGAAATGGTTTCCAACGTGCATTCCACTTCTTGTTTGGTAGATTTTCCTAGTCCCCTTTTTAGCACAACATTTGAAAACGAAGCGGTTTCTAACTTTTCGTTGTTGTGCGCACAGACTCCCAATCCAACATAAAACGGTTCTTTGAATTGAATGCGAAATGAACCACCTGATGGTCGCATGTTATCATCGCGCTCGCCGATGAACATTGCAACATAGTCCCCTCGCTTCTCGAGGCGAACGCGACTAGGGGCAGACAAGTTGGATTGGATTTCATGAGTTGCATCACCATCGAACTCGCGGTATTGAATGGAGCATAGCCCATCGCCATGAACCGCTATGTCTACATAGGCGGAGTCGGGGGCTAGAGATTGACGCAAGATCAGACAGGCTTTGCGATGAGGGTCGCCACCCGTGGTCGGCCATTGAATGTTTGCAGCGATGGAAACATCGCCGTTAGTTTGAAGCGCAACATAGTGCAATGCGTCTGTAGCGAACCACATGTTAGCGCCACCACCAGAAACAGAATAGGTTGCGTTGTCCGCAGCGAAGAAAACTTTACCGGGCTTGCCGACCTCGCCAATATCAGCGGCTTGATCGAATATTCCATTGGCGCGCTCTTTCTGCGCCTGTGCAAAAGCGCAATACCACTGGGTGAACGATACGCCAATTAGTAAAACAGACGTCGCGAGTTTTTGCATAGGAGGACGCAATTCATGGTAGGTAAGCGGTTGAATGGTTACGGGACGATATGGTAAAAAATCTTTGCATCAACCAATCACGTCGGAACGTTGAATACGCTAGAACAAGTCTAGCGTCCAGCTTTGGCCTGGAGCGAACTTTACCAGCCGTTGAGTTACGATTTTATCCTGAGTTCCTGTTCAGCGGCCATGTTAACACGTTTCACTGCCATCTAGTTTTTTCTCCGTAGAATAAACCTGCAAGGGCAAATCAACCGCTCGTCTGGACTGGTTTTGTGGCATGATCGTTGCGGCGCAGGCGTGTGTACGCAAGCACAAAGCCAGATAATACAAAGAAGGGACTTGTGAAATAGGATGCAGCGGACGCGAGCATAACAATGATTTCTGCCGAAAGCTGCCGAGACTTCACACACGTACGTCTCAAGCGAACCGAATGGATCAGACTCGTGGACGTGGACAAGGCCCCGTTCCCATGCTTATTGGCCAATGACCTTTGGAGATAATCAGTGTGGCACAGTTGTCTCAACTGTTCCCGCCCAGCGTCTCCATCTCCAAATCGGCGGTGGATTGTCGGATGTGGATCTGTTGTTGTGTGGACCGTGTATAGCTTCCGAGCAGTTGAGACAACTGCTCTACAATGGACAACTGCTCTACAACGCCCCATTCGCTTTCGCAATCTCGAGAAAAAGTCGTTCTAACTCACTGTAGTATTCGTCTTCCGGCAACTCTTTCTTTCGCGCCCGCAACCGCTCAACCTCGTCCGCAAGCGAATCGCATTGAGCCCGCTGTTCATTGGTTCTAGAATCTTCTTGGCCGAGTTGCGAAACGATCATTCGGCTTGCAAGCGGACCGTCCAGTTTCAAGCCATTTGCTGGGGCTTTAACCGGTCGGGCACCACGATAGAATGCGGCAGGTGTTCCACGACTATCGCCATTGTCGTCCAGCAACGCTTGTTCGGACGCTAATCGCCCTTCGTTTTCATAAAACTGGGCTACTCGATTTGAAGCTGCAAGAAACGCTTCAAGGATCGACACGCAATCATCATGGTCCAAGTCGGCAGCAGGGTCCGTAATCGCTTGCGACAGGTAAATTCCAAAGCGCGTGTAATTTTGTTCGGCTCCGCTTTTCGTCGCCGTAATCACGATTCGGTTCTCGCCAGAGAGCGCATTGATAAATGGGCCGCTGCTGGAAGAGCAGTCCACAATCAGCCACCTAGATTTGACGGTCGCAATCGCCTTGGAGATCTCATCGGCGGAAATATCGGGGCCCTTCAAATTGAACTTAACTGCGGTTCGATCTTGTGTGCCATGGCCAATCAACACCAACCACCGCTCCTGAACGGATTCGGAAAGTTTATCCACAGCAACTGGCTTCGAAATCCAATCAAGAACCTGTTGGCGATGCTCCTTTCCTTCTCTTGGTGCCGAGTCGGTGCCATCGATAAGTTGGAAATCCTCAGATGAAAATGCGATTTTCCAACGTTCCGCCGACTCCCGAAACGCCTGTCCGAACTCCTCTTCACCGGGAGCACCGACGACCACGAGAATCGATCGATGGGGTCGATGGGGATGTGCCACTCGCTTCACCGCAGGAGCCTCGCCTTGACCAAAAACGTGCGCCATTTCATTGCTGACAAACGAAATGAAAACACCTATCCAAATCAACCTATGACATACCATAGCGACGACGTAGCCCCCATTCAAAACAAACACAGGCTAACGCAGTGACTAGCACCCAACCTTGATGCCACAAAGGATAGATCTTAGTCTCTGTAATTGGAACGCGTGTCGATGGAACATTCGCAACAAAAGAATCCAGTTCATTCCAATTCACTACGGTCCCGCCCGACTCGTCGGCAATACTCTGTAAAATTGCCATGTTTTCCCCAATCG
>JANLRK010000636.1:0-7552 GCA_031361585.1 Pirellula sp.
GACCAAATCACTCGCCAAGGCCAATGCCATTCCCATCCCCATGACTGACCCATCGATTGCGGCGATGATCGGTTTTGGAAATCTCAACATCAATTCGACTAGCTCTTGCAACTCAGAAGCGACGTCTTGCCATTGATCGAATGGTTCGGTCTCCTGAGCAATCGTGCTCCACTGCTTCAGGTCGATTCCGGAACAAAACACTGAACCGGAGGAAGCCAAGACGATCGCCCTTACCGATTTTTCACGATGGAAATCCGAAAATGCCTGAATTAACTCGGCAACCATTTCCCTGGAGAGAGCATTGCAGTTGGCAGGACTATTGAGAACAATCGTACCGCTAGGCGGCTGTTTATGTTGCTTCAGCATTCTAGGACTTTGCTAAACTGATGCTTCCATGGGAATTTGACTTGCAAATCAAGACTAAGCTGCGATAACCGAGTCACTCTTAACTGGAACCCAAAATGTCCAGTGTGTGCTGCAAATCGGCGGGTAGAGGTGCTTCGAAACTCATTCGTTGACCGGTCTTTGGATGGTCGAATTCAAGCTTTGCGGCGTGCAGTGCATGACGTCGCAAGACGATTTCGGAATCCGATTCCAAAGGCGGTAGCCCACGTACCTGCCTTCGTTGCAATTGGCCTCGCATGACGGTCGCATGGCCGCCGTACAATCGATCACACAATACTGGGCAACCAATATGGGCTAAGTGCAATCGAATCTGGTGCGTTCTACCCGTTTTGGGTTGAACATTCAGGAATGCGTAGCCCGGAAATCGCTTAATCACCTCAAAGAAAGTTTCCGCGTCTCGACTGGAGTGATGTCCAGCCCGTATCGCCATTTTATCGCGTTGGTACGGATGATTACCAATCGGCTGAATGATCCGGTCTCTGTCTCGATCGAGGGTACCAGCCACAATCGCCAAGTAAGACTTATTGACCTCGCGAGACTCAAACTGTGCGCACAATTTGAAATGGACTTCGTTGGTCTTCGCGATGACGATGACACCGCTGGTGTCACGATCGAGCCGATGGACGATGCCTGGGCGCGTCGGGCCGCCCGCATCGCTGAGTTGTTGAAAGTGGTAGGCCAATGCGGCCGTCAGCGTTCCCGACCAGTGGCCCTTTGCAGGGTGAACAACCATCCCAGGGAACTTGTTGACGATGACTAGACAATCGTCCTCATAGATAATATCCAGCGGAATATTTTCTGGAATCGGCCCTTCTTTCGGCGGTGGCGGAAGCAGGTTAACGGTGATAGTCTGGCCAGCAAATACTTTGAATGCTGGCTTGACTGGCTTTCCATTCACGCAGACCTTGTCTTCCATCACGATCCGTCGCAAGAAGACACGGCTATAGCTATCGAGAAGCAGCGCGAGCACCAAGTCAACGCGCTTTGCAGAGTACTCGTCTGTGACTACAAATTCAAAGTCACGGAGCTCCGAACCCGAATCCGCGGGATCTAACTCGATGGGAAGTTCCGCGATCGCTTCGGTTTCGTCCAGCGGAAGGTCGTCTATCGAATCTGCGTTGGCCATAGACCTATTTCAATGTCGCGAGTCGGTAACGCAGAAGAAATGAAGTGTACGATTACGGCTTCTTTTCTGCGGGAACATCGTCCACTTTTGGCAAATCGACCTTAGTGGCATCAGGAGTCGTGGTCGACGGCAATGTGGATTCAACGGGACTATTGGCCTTCGACGAGTCGACGTTCGGCGGTGTCGGAACGGGAGCTAAATCGGATCCTGGAGCATTATTTGTCGTGTCGGCCGGGAACGTGATGTTTGGAGCACTCGGCAAAGGCGACGTTTTGGGCGGGTTCGCATTGAGAACAGGCGAGGACGCACGACTTGTTTTGTACCAAGCATAGAATTCTTCGCCGGCTTTGCTTTCCAACCAAGCGACCCGTTTCGTAACCTCCGAGATCAATTCGGCTCCCATCGACTTGTTGGAAATTACTTTTCGATAGTAGGAAAGTGCCTGGCTGGAATCTCCCATGCCTTCGGACGCTTGAGCGAGGCCGAAGTTGGCTCTTCCGGTTAAGAACGAATCGCTACTTTTGTCCGCCACCGTACGGTAGTCGGACAATGCCTCTTTGTAAAACTGCTCCGCTAAGTCACGATCAAGGTACACTTTTTCCAGTGCCCGCGACATGTTGGCATCGGCTGCGGTTTGTTTTGCCCAGAGGGCCGCCGTTGTCCCGCCAAAATCGCTGGAAATTGCGGACAAATCAGCCGTGTCGGTGTCCGCAAAGTAAAGCGCTGTCCAGGCTTTCGCGGACTCTGTTTCTTTCATCGACGTGTAAAGTCCGTAGGCCAGTAACCCTATGACTACCACTGCAGTAATAGCCAAAATTGCAGGCAATGCCCTCTTCAGTTGGACTGCAAACTCTTCGATTTTGTCAGCGAGAAGATTGGATTCGAGTGTCTGTTTTCGTTCGCTTTTCATAGCTTCATGCGGGCAAAAGACTGGCGATTAAGGGGATATAGGAAAGTCGCAGTATAGGCCCGAGGCCGCATTTCCTCAATAGTGCAATTGCGTCGTTAATAACGTACCCGAGGAAGCAACAATATAGCCGATGGAAAAGCGAATGGCCCCCTAGGCCGTGTTCCTATCTTTTTCACGCTGCACTGGCAGTGCAAAGTCACTCTCGGCAAGAGTGACCTACGGTAGGTCGCACCTGCCGGGTGCGACTGGGTGCGACACGACTGAAGACAAAAAGATGTGGGTAACGATGAGCCCGGCAGGCCTGCCGGGTGCGACTTTGGTTATGATCTGTAGGTGTTCTGAATCCGATCTTCTGGATCACTCCTTTCCGAATTGCACTCTGATGATTCAAGTTATTCCAACGGACAAAGTCGGTGTCGAACCATTGAAGATGCCGGATCGCTTCCGAAAAGAGATCGTCTATTTCATGTCCCCGGCCGAAGGGGAAGGCGCGCCGAAACTTGGAAAGGACGAATATTGGATTCGAGCTGCTGACGCCGCAAAATGGTTAGAAGACGGCGTGTTCACTCTTGTTTCCCCCCTCGACGCCGAATCCGTAGCGGAAATCGAACTGTCTGAGGATCAAGAAATTTGGCTCGAATGGATGGTCAAGCACAAAATCTGCACCGTAAAAATTGCTCAATGACGATCCGACCCTTTGGGGTGGCGACAGGTTTCAAGTTTTTGTTTAAACTTCCTTTCCCTATCCAAACTCCATTACCTTTTCTTCTTCGTTAAAGAGAACTAACAGCTGTGGCATCCTATAAAACCAGCGATCTGCGCAAAGGACTTAAGATTCAAATCGACGGAGAACCGTATTTGCTAGTAGATGTTGATTTTTTCAAGCCAGGTAAGGGCAACGCACTCTACCGTTGCAAAATGAAAAATTTAGTCCGTAACACCGTATTAGACAGGACGCTCAAGGGTGGTGACGAATTGCAAGCTGCCGACGTCGAGGAACTGGAAACTCAGTTCCTATACAGTCAAAACGGAACATTCGTTTTCATGGATAAGGACACTTTCGAGCAGTACGAATTGTCCGCTGAACAAGTGGATGAAAACTGGAAGTATCTCAAGGAAAACATGCCTGTGGACATGGTTTTGTTCAACGGCAATCCCATTACGATTTCGCCCCCGTCGCATGTTACCCTCAAGGTGACCGAAACGGACCCTGGCACCAAAGGAGATACGGCGACCAATGTGACCAAACCAGCGAAAGTCGAAACGGGTGCGGAGTTCAATGTTCCTGGATTCATCAAAGAAGGAAACATCATCAAAGTAGACACCCGCAACGGCACTTACGTGGAACGCGTTAGCATGGACTAACACGTGAACTCTTCCAGCGTGTAAGCTTAGTCAAGTGTCAATTGGTTTAGATCGCTGGCAAAGTGGCAGACAGCGTACGCTTCCAGCTAATCTTGCGATTTTATCGATGTTGTTAATCGGCTAAGGGTGATGCTATGCAAGGTTCCTACACGGCAAGGACGATTTGCTTGCTTGCGCTGTGGTTTTTGTCAGGAACCCCTCGTGCTGAGTCACAGCAACAGAACAAGCAGGAGAATTTCGATATCCTTAGAGAACAACTGATCAAGAACGTCTTAGTCCCAAATGGGATTAAAGATCCGCGAGTATTGAAATCGGTAGGCACTACGCCGCGGCACGAATTTGTTCCAAAAAAATATGTGCAACAGGCTTATCAGGATATAGCGATCCCAATTGGAGAATCGCAAACGATTAGCAGCCCGTTCATCGTTGCTTTGATGACGCAATCGCTCGACCCAAAGCCAACGGACAAAGTTCTTGAAATCGGCACTGGCAGCGGATATCAGGCCGCCATTTTGAGCCCGTTGGTCAAGGACGTGTATACGATAGAAATTGTGCAAGACCTGGGGCAGCATACCAAGCAGTTCTTAGCAGACATGCAGTATACGAATGTTCATTGCCTGATCGGGGACGGATTCAAAGGCTGGCCAGAGCATGCGCCGTTTGACAAAATCATTGTAACCTGTTCACCGGAAAAAGTTCCGGAGCCTCTTGTTGACCAACTCAAGGAAGGCGGTTTGATGATCGTTCCGGTGGGCGAGAGATACCAGCAAATGTTGTTCTCCATGCGCAAAGTCAACGGAAAACTGGAACGTGAAGCATTGCAGCCTACATTGTTTGTTCCTATGACCGGGGCCGCTGAAGAAGCGAGAGAGGTTGCGCCCGATCCAAAAAATCCGAGACTGGTGAACGGTAGTTTTGAGTTGCCTCTAATAAACAATGCAAAAATTCCTGGCTGGTATTATTCCTTTGGGTGTGTCTCGGTTCTGGACGATAGCGCGCCAAGCGGAACTCAAGCTGTCGAATTCCGAAGCATGGACCACAAGTCACCTAGCATGTTACTGCAGGGGCTAGCGATCGATGGTTCGGTAGTCAAAAAAATAAGATTGGGCGGCTGGATCTCGACCGATAACGTCATCCATGGGAAGCTGAAGGAGGAGTTGCCTTCTATTGCAATCCAGTACTTTGATGGCAATCGAAATCGGATCGGATACAACTACCTCCCAGCCAGTCAGGGGAGTCGAAAATGGAAGAGGGAAGACAAGATCTTGACAGTTCCTGCCGCAACTCGCGAGGTTATCGTCTCGATCGGATTGTTTGGTTCCATTGGTGTAGCCCGTTTTGATGATATCTTTATCGAAGCCGTAAAGTGACATCCGTCCATGTTGGTGCCCATTCGCGCAATAATTCTATGAGACGAGGTAGAGACAGGTGAAACCCAAGGCTGTGTTGGCTTACTGTCGAGAGAAGGGGATCAAGGCCTTTGACCTGCGTTTTGCGGATGTTTTAGGTGCTTGGAGACACATTTCCTTCCCCGTGTCGGCACTGAACGAAGCTTGCTTCGAAGAAGGGTTTGGGCACGAAATCGTTCTAGAGCCGTTCTCCAACACTTCACCATTCCATGCAATTCTGGTTCCTCAGGGGTTTGCAAACTATCTCGACCCATTCACGCATCAGCCTACTTTGGTTCTACTAGCTAGCGTCCAGGACGCTCTGATGAGGGAGGAAAGTCCGCTCGACTCGCGCCATGTTGCTGTCCAAGCAATGCGTTATCTCGAGGCGTCCACTATCGGCGATGGTGTCACTGTCAAGGCAAGTTGCCAGTTTCGAATCGAACGAAACGAACCAGCTCAATCCAACGGAATGACCTGTGGCAATTCCTTCCTCGCATGCGGACCAACCGATCGCGACTTCGATATGCGATGCGAGGTCGCTGAACTTGCCGCCGACGCTGGTTTGCATATCGAACGTCATTTCAGCGGAACATCTTCCTGTTCAGAAATGATTTTGAGACCTTCGAGTTTGGTCAAATGTTGTGACGACATACTCATGCTGCGTTATCTGCTTGGCCAACACGCCTTCAAGCTTGGCAAAAATCTGACCGAGGACGATTTGCGTTTGCCAAGCCAATGGTCGATCACCCGTCAAGGAGAATCGATCTTTGTCGGCTCATCGCATAACGGGCTAAGCGAAATTGGCTTAAATGCGATGGGTGGCATTGCTAAACATGCGGATGCGATCACCGCAATCGCAATTGCAAATGCTGCTTTGACAGACGAGGTCCCATGGTTGAAGTTGTGTTCTAGCAACGTTGTAGAATCGATTTGCCGCGTGGTCGTTGTGTCAAACAATCCGCGAGACAAGGCGATTGAGTTTCGCGGCTCTCCAGCCTCATGCAATCCGTATTTTGTCCTCTCCGCCGTATTGATGGCCATGATCGATGGAATTCAAAACAAGATTTCGCCACTTTCGGCCTTGGACATGAAAATCGATATGGTTAATGACGCGATGACGTATTCGATTGGTCGCGACGAGTCTGGACAATCCAGTCGACGCCAACTAATGGAGGGGCTAATGTCGGATAGCGATTTCCTCAGTCGCGGCGAGGTTTTTTCCAATGACCTTATCGATTCGCTTTGCCGGCAATTGAGTTAAAGCTTTACCTTCCCTAGGCAAGCCACTATGTCTCGAGCAACATCCCCTGTTAAATCGTTTTGGCAGTATTCTGTAGGTCAGATGTTGACTTTGACCACACTGATAAGCTTGATTGCGACGATGATCGTTTACGCAAACCGCGAGCAATTGCAATTCGCAGCCATGCGACGCGTAGAAACGCTTGCAGCAGAAAGAAACATGGCGCTCTATAAAGCCGTAACAGAACAAAACAGCGCTCGGGTTATTCAGCTGCTTAAACTGGGTGCGGATCCAAATACGCCATACAAGGGTCCTGGCGCTTCTGGATTGAAAATGACTAGAATTCTAGAAGTGGCTATTCGCAATGGCGACATTGAAGTTTCCCAAATCCTGCTCAAGGCCGGGGCTGTTGTCGTCCACTCCGCGCTGGAGATCGTCATCGACTCAACATTTAGTGTCAATAAAAAGCTGGAGTTAATGCGAATCCTCATGGAGAACGGTGCCGAGATTAACGAATCGGTAATGCGGGTTGCCGTCCAGAACCCTACATCAGAAATCATAGACCTGTTGAGACTAGCCGGCGCCGAATATGGCCCAAGAGAAATGGCGAGTTTGGGACGTATAGATGAGTTAAGGTCAGCGTTAAAAGCGGATCCAAATATCCTGAACAAGCGTCTACAGCCAGTCTTTGCATGTTTGCCTGACCAAGAACCAACTTTGCTTGGAATTGCTTTGATGCGTGGCCACGAGGAGTTGTCCAATTGGTTGATCGACATAGGAGCAAAAGTGAGTGCACTGGAGGAGTTCGGGAACACGTTAATGTTCATGGCCGCACGTGGTGATTGTGCGAAACTCATCGAACGACTTCGCAGCTTGGGCTGCGATCCCAATGCCATCGACGAGTCCGGAGATACGCCGTTGATGGCTTGCTGCTCAAGGAGCCATCCAGAAACTATTCTCGCATTAATCCGAGCCGGTGCCAAAGTCAATGTACAGAACTATTCTAAGTCAACTCCATTGCATCATGCGTTATGGCGGAGGCAAGAAGTCGAAGAGGTAGTTACTATCTTGCTCGACGCCGGTGCCGACCCGTTTTTGCTAGATAGTGATGGAAA
>JANLRK010000642.1:0-5170 GCA_031361585.1 Pirellula sp.
CTCCTGCCGTGGCTAAGTATTTGTTATCCAGCGAAAACGTAGCACAATTCACTTCTGATTGCTCCGCGTTCCATTCCATAATTAAAGAAGTGGTAAGCGCATCTAAGATTCGAACCCATCCGTCAGCTCCACAAAGTGCGACTCGCATTCCGTCAGTGGAAAACTTGATCGAGTATAGCGGTGCCTTGGAAACGGGAATGCGACTAAATTGAGGATGACTTTTTTGCCACAGATAATGCCAAGCGGAATCCCTTAGATCATCCCCTTGCTTCAGTTCCATATGTCGACGAAGAAGAAAATCGCAACGCGAAACATCTCCTTCTCTTAGTGCTCTGTTCGCAGAAGAAAGGTCTTCGCAATAGGACTGCAGTCTCAAATCTCGCGCGCTTTTTTTGGCGAGATCTCTTTCGCGATCCGCATCAATTACCGATTGGGCAAGATGCTCATTCGTGGTTCCAAGCTCCTCGTTGATTGCGCGAGTCCGCTGATCACCTACGATGATCGCGGTTAATCCCAAAGTAACCATGATAATACAAGCCACCGCCATCGAGGCTGCCAACGGTTGTCTGCGTACCCACTTTTGTAAGCGTGCGAACCTGCCGATCGGTCTAGCCAATACTGGGCGATTTGTTAAAAAGGCCTGAAGCTCCCGAATCAATTCTGCAGCCGTGTTGTAGCGACCTTTCTCAGACGCCGACATGCATTTTTGCAATATCGCGTCCAAGTCACGAGGAACATCCGGTCGTACTGTTCGCACCGAGGGAGAGTTGCTTTGTTCGATTGATTGATGACCCCGAGCCGAAGCTTCAATTCTTGTGAAAGGAACTTTCCCTGCAAGCAATTCATAGAGGATGACCCCAAGCGAATAGATGTCAGAATGAGTTCCAATATCGCCGGTACGCCCAGAAATTTGTTCAGGAGGCATGTACTCCAATGTACCCATCACCACGCCAGCTTGCGTTTGTCCTTCAGTCTCCTCAAGTACTTTAGAGATTCCAAAATCGGTGATGCGAGGGAACCAAACCGTTTCCCCGTCGCGAAAACCATTCACCATGTTTCCTTCGGCCGATTTTTCTAGGAGTACATTGCTCGGTTTTAGATCGCGGTGCAATACTCCCCGACTATGCGCATGCAGCACCCCCTCCGCTAGCAATAAACCAATCTGAGCTGCCATATGAGCAGAGACCGGATTGGACTGAAGTGCAATCCACTGCGAAAGCGTGGGACCTTCGCAATAGTAATAGACGATGGTCGGTATTTCCGAGGAGTCGTCGGTCCCTAACATGGGGACGATATTCGGATGGCTAAGTTTGGCTACGTTTTGCGCCTCACGCAAAAAGCGTCTCACCAAAGTCTTTGTGAGAAGAATATCTGTTCGAGGCATTTTCAATGCGACATTGCATTGAAGTTGTTTGTCGCGAGCCAACACGACAACACCAAACCCGCCCGAACCAAGACGCCGAATCATCTCGAACCGATCCGACAAACAGAAGTCATCGGAAAATGAGTTAAAGCTTTGAAGCCTGTCGATTTGAAACGAGTCTGTGCTGCTTGCAATACGAATTGATTCCAGAGATTCTTTCAAGTTCGCGAGTTGCGCCGCGGCTGCTTCGGACAATCCTTCGGCGCTGGGAGGACTAGCCGTTTCATCCAGCTCCTCGCTAGCCAACAAGATACGAAAAAGAAGATCATTTTCTTCAGGAGAATCAGCGGCTGTCATGGGACTGCACTTGCTCTGTAAACAGCTGGAGAGCACGATACCAAAGTTGGCGAACAGCCTCTGGGGACTTGTTCATCCTGTGGGCAATCGTTTCAAACGATAACACTTCCCAGTGCCGAAGTCGAATGACAGTTGCATAATGTTCGGGCAATTCATTCAACACTCGTTGCACGGCTGCGATCTTTTCGTTTTTCTGAAACTGAGCGGAAGGGGACTCGGACTCGATTCTATTCTTGATAGCAATTTGCACCGCCGAAGCGAAAGGCATCTCGAGGGAAACCTGTCGTTTTTGAGAGACCGCATATTGTCGCCAAACATCACGAATGTTATTGGCAAGGATCGCTTTCAGCCAGGCGTGCAGCTCACCTTGAGTATTACCGCGAAAATCTTGAAGGCACCGCTGAGCATCAAGAAAAGTTTCTTGAACAAGATCCGATGCTGCCTGTTTGCCTTGTAAGCTTTCGTCGATTTGCACCTTGGCGTGCATCCAAAGAGGATCCCAATGCGTTTGCAACAACTTACCCATCGCATCGCGGTCTCCAGCTTTTGCGGCGTCGAGAATGCAGTGCCAACTGGAAGGGGTGGTTGATCGGTTTGCTGGCAAAACTAGCTCACATCGATTCGCAAAAATAGCGATAGTCTTCCAACATGCGGTCTAGAAATCGAATGCTATTCATGAAGGACTCCGTGGACGCGGGCTATAAAAAGCAACCTTCCTAACAGTTTTGAGCAATCAACTCAGCGTGGGAACGTTTTCCAAAGGGGTGCTTCGCTGACGTCCCAGTGCAATAAGAACACGCAACGAATGCTAAGTCAACACAATCTCTCCGAAATTCAAATCGCATGGCGGTTTACGTGTTCGATGAAAAGAACTTTAGAAAATCTCGAAATTTCGCATACGGATTGGCAAGTGACTTACGCCTGAGTGAGTAGGGGACTTTGCGACCGTATCCTAATGCGGCTCCATTTCCCCTTCGAACTCACCGCAGTTCGTAATTGCTGCGAGGCGTCTTCTGCCGCAATTGAAAGACGATTTAAACCTTTGGATTTGGAGATTTTCGATGTTACGTACATCCTGGCTGAAAAATGGTGTCGTTCTAATGGCCGCTGTCGTCGCGACGCTATCGATGTTGTCGTACGACGCGCAGGCTCAAGTAAAACCCTTCAAGATCAGTGGAAAAGGAGTCGCCCCAGATGGCCTGCCTTTGCCTTGGCAACTCGCTCGTCCTCACACCGTCGTGGGTAACGCGACCCACCTGGGCAAACACCACGGCGCGGGCGGGATCCGAACGATCTCGTTAAACCAAGATGGAACCGGCAAGTTTGGTAGCAGTGAACCTTTTGTATTCACCGGCGCAAACGGGGACCTCTTGTACTGCGATTACGGTAAACAATCGGTCGACGACCCTACGCTGGGCAGGTTCGCGATCATTCCAGCGGGCACACCTGGCGTTTTTATCGCTTTTTTCGAGGCTGAATTCGTGCCAATATCCGGTCGCTGCACAGGAAAGTTCAAAGGGGTCACTGGCAGTTGGACCATGTACGCGGTCACTGAACCCTTTATGTTCGATGATCTAGGTGAGATTTCCAGTCGGTGCGAATACTCGTGGGAAGGATCCGGCGAGTTGATATTCAAAAAAGGAAAATGACCGTGTCCTGTTGCTCTCTCACTTTCAGATTCATGTGGGAGACCCTGCTTCGAGAAAAGTAGTTGTCCGTTCACGAAAGTCTTTGCTCGCTAACGCATTTCAACAAAAAAGTATTTTTAATTATTTTTCTGCGAGATGGGAAAAACCGCAACTGAATGTCGCACTGATATTCGGAGGCCATGAATTTGGTACCGCGAGCAGACGTTCTCAGCGTCCCCCAACTTCACGAACCAAGCCTTGCGCACAATTCATTTTTTCGAGAACTCCTATTCCTGTGACTTACCCTTCAACGAAAGTAGTGAAACGAAAATGATGGCGACTGCAGCGACAGCACCAGCTTTAGAAATCAACACCTCTCGCCAGTTCACCAATTGGATGCTAGAGCAAAAGTTGAGTTTGGGGTTTACGACCTATCAAGCGGGTAAACTGTTCCTTTTGGGGCTTCAACCCAATGGGAGGCTCTCCGTTTTTGAGCGAACTTTCAATCGTTGCCTTGGCCTATGGAGCAATGGGCAGACGATGTGGATGTCGTCGCTGTACCAACTCTGGCGTTTTGAAAATGTTATCGATAAAGGGCTCTCGGCACAGGGCTACGACCGGCTCTATGTTCCACAAGTGGGCTACACCACCGGCGATTTAGACATTCACGACGTTGCCGTTGAAGCAAGTGGCCGTGTGGTGTTTGTGAACACTTTGTTCGGGTGCTTGGCGACCATCAGCGAGACGCACAGCTTCATCCCGCTATGGAAGCCGCCGTTTATCAGCAAACTAGCCGCCGAAGATCGATGCCACCTCAACGGGCTAGCATTGGAGAATGGCAAGGCCAAGTACGTCACGGCGGTCAGCCAATCGGATGTGGCCGACGGTTGGCGCGACCGGCGACACGACGGTGGCTGCGTCATCGACATCGAGTCCAACGAAATCATGGCATCGGGCCTGTCGATGCCCCATTCGCCGCGTGTCTATCGCGACAAGCTTTGGCTGCTGAATTCGGGAACTGGCCACTTTGGCTTCATCGATCGAGCGACTGGCAAATTCGAAAAGGTCGCGTACTGTCCAGGATACCTGCGAGGCCTCTCGTTCCATGGCGACTACGCCATCGTCGGTCTTTCGAAATCGAGAGAAAACAAAACGTTTTCGGGTCTTGAATTGGACAACAACTTAAAGTCCGGCGACGCCGAAGCTCGCTGCGGTGTCCAAGTGATCGACTTGAAGAGTGGCGACATTGTCCATTGGATTCGAGTCGATGGAGTCGTGACGGAACTCTATGACGTCATAGCGTTACCGGGCGTGGTGCGACCACAATCACTCGGCTTCAAGACAGATGAGATTCGCCGAGTGCTGCGAATCAGTGAAGAACAACCTATCTAGTTTCCGTTCCCGGCTTAAGTCCGTTGAACCACCTGAATCAAACTGCTGAAAACCTAAGGTAACCATTGTGAAAATAGCTGATCAGATTTCCAAGTTAGTACGACATTTCAACGGCAGCTCCCGCACCAAAAAGAGTCCAAGCCGCAATCGCTTGCGTCGTTTGTTATTGGAGCAAATGGAAGATCGTCGTTTACTCGCCACCATCGACCTCGCGACGTTAACTGCGGCTCAAGGGACAGTCATTTACGGTGCAGAGACAGAGGACCGGAGCGGCTTTTCAGTGAGTAGTGGCGGAGACATGAACGGGGACGGATTCGCCGACGTGCTCATCGGAGCTTATGGGGCTGACGCCTCGGGGAATGCGAAATCTGCCGCAGGCGAAAGCTATGTGATCTTTGGAAGCGCGTTGCTCCCAGCGACCATCGATCTG
>JANLRK010000692.1:0-23070 GCA_031361585.1 Pirellula sp.
GTTTCTAGCACATCAAAAACGCATGGTCACTGGATGCATTTAAAAGAGATTAGGGCTGCACATCAGCACTGGAAGAAATCGCATCCATCCGCAAATGGTGCCGCCTAATCAGCATAGCATAGTAGAACAGTTGTTCTCAACTGTTCCTGCTCTGCGTTCCCATGTCATTCCACGTTGTAGGATTCATAAGAAAACTACTGTCTGGCGACCGCGTCTAATCTCACAAGAGCGTGGAGGCGACGCTAGGCGCTTAACCCATTTTGTCTTGTTGCCATTTCTTCTCGCAACGCCCGCAGTCCCCGCTTTAGTAAGCCGGCGACGGCCATCTCCGACTTGTCAATTTTCTCTGAAATTTGTTTTAGCGACATGCCTTCTAGATAACGCATTCGGATCGCTTCCCGCTGCGTCTCAGGTATCTGTGCCAAGCAAGAAGCTAGCACGACAGACGCTTCGTCTCGCATCATGCGTTGGCTGGGGGACGAGGATTCTGAGGGCACCATGTCCTGCATCCCCAAAGAGCTTCCACCCGACTCGGAGCTAACTCGGAGAGTAACTTCCTTTCGAGCGGAGCGTTTCTGTGCGGTTAGGTGTTGTTGGTGTGCGGTGGACACATTATTGCGAAGTATATTCCGCAGCCAAGCCAACAATGACTCGACCGAGTCGCCGCGAAAATTATCAAAATCGCGAGTCGCTTCAAGAAAAGTAATTTGAACAACATCCGCGTAGTCGAGTCGACTCTGCAATCGTTCGTCCAGATGACGTTGTGCAATAACGTTTAAATAGGGACGAAATCGATTCAACAACTCCCCCTTGGCGGACTCGTCCCCTTGTTTGGCTAATGCGAGAATTTCGTGCGAATCAAATAGCATGGTTAGGCGTCCGGATCGATCTCCCCGATATGCATCCATTTCTTAAGCAAAGGGGACAGCGCGAGACAAACAACGCCTGATCCACATGCCAAGATTGCCAATAGTTTATAGACATCGCCATAGATATGCACCGTTGCAGATGGGATCGGAACGATGGTGCTACCCCCTTCGTTCACCGAAGCAAATTGCGAGATAATGCCTGCGAGGAATTGTGCGAATGCAGTCGCTAAGAACCAAGAACCCATGACGGTACTCACGAGCCTGGCTGGTGACAGTTTGGTGACCATAGATAAGCCGATGGGCGAGAGACATAACTCGCCTGTCGTCAGAAACAGGAACAACAACAATAGCCAATAGGACGCTACCATTCCGTCGGAATCTGCAGTCTGCGCACCGAAATAAACCATTGCGAACGCTAACCCGACTTGGATGAGACTCAGAGCAAACTTAACCGGGGCAGTTGGTTCCATCCCAAAAGATCCTAGAAAGCTCCACAGTCCGGTCAGGACAAGGCCCAATAGGATGATGAAAATGCTGTTAACTGCTTGAAAAACCGACGCTGGAATTTCTGCCCCCCCCAATCCGATTTTTCCGACATTCTCTTCAACGAATTTCCATTCGATTTTCTTGTCCTCAAGTGTCGCGATATCTTGCTTTGCAAACTCACGCAAATAGGTCATGGCGGTCATGGTCATCCTGGGTTCTTTTTGAAGATCGGCAATCGTTGCCACCAACTTCTCTGCAGACATTCGTTTCCCCTCTTCCTTTGAAGCTTCAACTTGACGCACTGCTTTTTCAATTTGCGGGATTACTTTAGTGGAACCATTTTCGTGACCGAGGAATTCCTGACTGAAGTACTCCATACCCTTCAGATCCTCTGTTAACCGAAGCTCGACAGACTGGCCAACGTCCGACTGGGCCACTAGTCTAGTTTCGCTGACGCGATCGACATTTCGGTCGGCGAAGTTATTGACAGAGCTACCCTGCTGTTCGAAAAAAGCCCAAAACCAAATGGAGAAGAACGTCAGGATGAAAACGACGAACATGCGTTCTCGTGCGATCTTGTTCATTCGGAGCGCTTCTCGCATCAAATAGATCGTTGCAATGATTCCCGACAATGCCAAGACGAGCCCGGCGGGTCGACTGGCCTCGTTGACGAAAGTTGCTAAACCTTTAACAAGTCTGCTCTGGCTCTCCTGCATTGGCTTGATAATCGATTCTGGGATCAATGTAAGTTGCTCATTGAAGCCAGGCAGGATCTTGAACCCCGATACGAGCAGAACAAAAACAGGGATCGCAAAAACGATACCGACTAAAACCTTGACTAGATTTCCGCTCCATAATTCTGGATAGGGCGCCCTCCCAATTTCTTTTGGAAGCCCTCCACGCGTCAGGGCGGTAATTGCAACGATTGCAGAAAGGATCAGCGAAAACACAACGAAGTAAGTTGATACCAGAGAGAAAGTATCGCCAGCGTTAAATCGGATCATGGCGACAACACTGCTGGTCGCAGTTAACGCGATGAGGACCTGCGTGACGAAATTTGGCGCTACGAAAACCGCGAGTCCGATGAGCATTCCAATGGTCGCTAGACCAAAACCCAAATGCCAACCATATTTTTCACCGATGTAGCCGCAGAGGAGAGGCGAAATGGCACCGCCTAAATTGACACCGATATAGAAAATAGTGAAGCCGCTATCTCGTTTCGTGCTTTTCTCTGCATAGAGCTCACCCACCATTGATGAAATGTTGGGCTTGAAGAAACCATTGCCGGCGATCAAAAAACTAAGTGCCCAAAAGAACCAACTCTCGGTTGGAATCATCATGAGCAAATGCCCTGTCGCCATGAGCAGGCCACCGATTACCACGGCAGTTCTTTTTCCCAACATTCGGTCAGCGATCATGCCGCCGAACAAGGGCGTCATGTAGATCAGTGCCGTGTATGCTCCGTAGACGGCGTTCGCATCTTTGTCACCAAAACCGAATCCCTTGATCATGTAAAATAGAAGCAATGCGCGCATTCCATAGAAGGAGAACCGCTCCCACATCTCGGCAAAAAACAGGGTGTAAAGTCCCGTCGGATGCCCGAAGAGCGTGGGAAGCGTATCCGGATCGATTTGGGAAACTTGCGAGCTACCGACTTGCACTATTCACTCCATCCAACTGGGATTTCGACGATTTGAATTTGGATTCCAGCATAATCAATGACTGACGATCCAAAACAAAAACAAGACTACTTGTAGAGCAACCGCTGGGTCAGATCTGGCGCCAAACCGGGAATTGGTGCCAAATAGAAGCAAACCTAGCATTTAATGAGAGAGTCTATTTCTAATGGATCGCTCGCGTGCATGCAATACGCCACACCCTTACTCGCAGGCAGTCAGCAGTCATCGCCTTGGCAAGTACCAAGCGCTCCTGTGCGGGGTCATCCCAATATGCGGATAATAGGACTCCGCCGCTGGCGCAGACAGCAAGAGGAGCATTGTTCCGCGCCCGGCTGCGTCGTGCGTTTGCTCGATCAGCTCTCGCCCGATGCCTTGCCCCTGAAATGCCTGGTCAACGGGCGGAGACCGAGGCAACCATCTTCACGCTTGAACGTGACTTTGATAGACTCACCTGCATGAGACCGAGAACCTATATCTTTGCATTCGCCGTGGAGGATTATCCAGCCGCCTCGATCCCGACCGTTGTCTACGCCGAACAAGATGCGGAGAGTTTTGTACTTGCCTGGCAAGAAATGGGAGCACAGGCCTCGGATTCGGTAACCTTGGTCGGCGATGAAGTGACTCAAGCAGGAATTCGGTCCAGTCTTCGCGAATTGTTGAATAGAGTAACATCGGAAGATCGCTTGGTGCTGTTTTATTCTGGTCATGGAGCATCGTTAAAAAGTCTTAGCGTCTTGACCGCATTTGATACAACAATCGCAAATGCTGTAGAAACAAGCATTCCGTTAACCGATATCTTGAACGAAATTCGCCAGTTCAAGTGCGGTCAGGTTTTGCTATTCATTGATGCTCGGCACGGTGCTTCGATATTCGAAAGCGAATTCACCAATGATGAACTTCGGGCTTTTTGCAAAGAATCGAATTCCCGATTTGCGTTTGTCTCTTGCAAGCCAAATGAAATTTCTCATCCGAGTCGATCCCTCGATCATGGTATTTGGACCCATTGCGTCCTTCAAGCGATTCGAGGCTCGGCCAAGGAAGCAATCGGAAAAGACCATCGAGTCACGACAACATCCCTGCAAAGTTACTTGCTTGCAGAGGTCTCTCGGATACTCCGCGTTACGGTTGCCGGTGCCATCAAGCAGACTCCCGTGATGTTTGGAAACAAGTTAAGTGAAATGGTTGTTGTCGATCTTGCGGACACACTGCAAAAGCAGCAACTCGCCGTCGCGGATTCGTCCAACCCAATTAAAGACTCCTGCTTAACTGGTGAGGTTCGTGGACGCGTTCGTGAGCTCCGCGGATATTCGAAACCAAAGACCCCGCTCGCTTCACACAATGACTGGGAGCGAGACTTTGTTGAGCAAGCGGGGGCCGCCGACGTAACAGCCCACGCCACCGATATTTTTGAACAACTTCGAGAGTCGTTTCGATACAAACGCAAAGATCTCAGTTTTACCAACATAGCGTCGACGGCATCGATAAAAGGACCAGATTTCGATGTCAATATTTCGCTCACTCAAGATCCAGATGACGCTGAAAAGTATCTACTCTCGACGGAGGTGCGTTCGTTTCGCAATTTCGCCGTGATCGATGATCCAAATTTTCTCGCAATTTTTACGAAGTACTGCGAGAGGATCGTCTTCGAACTCGAATCCAAAATCGATCTGGAATCCAAAATCGATGATATCGAGGAGATTGAGGCGTTGGCCGAGCATCTAGAATACGATCCTGAGTGCACCGAGTTCACGCTTCGGCTTGCTAGCCCGGGAATCCTTATTCATGCGACCGAGGACAGGATGGTCTTTTCGTTGGATTCACAGGGTGACCTGAAATTACTATTAAGCAACGCTCAAAAGGCATTCACGCAGTTGGCTGGCGATCGCATCAACCTGGGCCTTAGCAGCTCCAATCCTTAAGGCAAGCCAGTGTAGCTAACCTAGTGTAGCGCGGCACTCCGTGCCGAGAAAAACGGCACAGAGTGCCGTTCTACACTGAATATGCAGCCCAAGAATTAACTGCCATCAAATCAGTTTTGTTTATGTAACCATGTGCGTTTTAGCACTCCCATTGAGACGCCGATTATCGAAACCGCTTCGGCCGCTTGCTGCGATTGCGTCTTGGCCTATTGCATTCCGGTTTGGCTTGGTCTAAACCTGAAGGTAGATTTTTAAGCATTCCTTAACACAACTATCCCATATGAATAATTCTGCTACGTCTGGCGCCGCCACCGCCCTTTCACTTACGGATCATGACGTGCAGGCTATCGACAAGTTGCGAACCGCGTATTTTCAATTTGCGGCCGAACTGGGCAAGGTGATCGTCGGGCAAAAGGCCGTCATTGAACAACTCGCCATCTGCCTATTTGCTCGACGTCACGCGTTGTTGATGGGGGTGCCTGGCCTTGCAAAGACGCTGCTCGTAAGCAAGATTGCAGAAACAATGTCGCTAGGATTTAGTCGCATTCAGTTCACTCCCGACCTTATGCCAATGGACATTACAGGCACAGACATCCTACAAGAAACGCAAAACGGCCGTCGCGAATTTCAATTCATCAAAGGCCCTATTTTTTCCAATATCATATTAGCAGATGAAATCAACCGAGCCCCGCCAAAGACCCAAGCAGCTTTGCTAGAGGCCATGCAAGAACAAAGAGTGACAGTTCTAGGGAAGTCATTCGAACTAACCTCCCCGTTCATGGTTTTAGCTACTCAGAACCCAGTCGAACAAGAAGGCACATATCCACTGCCGGAAGCCCAACTCGATCGATTCATGTTTCTAGTGGAGTTGGATTATCCGAATGAAGAAGAGGAGATTCAAATCGCTCGGACAACCACGGGTGACGATCTGGTGACACTAAATGCGTTGATGGGTGCTGAGGAGATCATTTCGCATCAACGACTGGTTCGGCGACTACCTGTGCCTGACCATATTTACAACTACGCGGCTAGGCTAGTCCGCAAGACTCGTCCGCAAGGAGACACGGCACCGGCTTGGCTCAAGCCATACGTTAGTTGGGGTGCGGGGCCTAGGGCTGTTCAGAACTTGATACTGGGTGCAAAGAGCCGAGCCGCTCTGCTTGGTAGTTATATGGTTCGCATGGAGGACATCCAAGCCGTTGCAAGGCCTGTCCTGACCCACCGAATCATCACAACCTTTGCTGCACAAGCCGAGGGCATGTCAGCCAAGCAAATCGTGCAGCGTTTGGTCGGGGAAATGGAATAGGGCCAACACTTTACTCATGCTCCCAATCGCCCGATCATTTTTGGATCCGATTATCCTTTCGCGCCTGTCCGCTGTACCACTCATGTCGCGACACGCCATGCAGGGCAATATCTCGGGTCGGCATTCCTCACCGCATCGCGGTTCGAGTGTCGAGTTTGCAGAATATCGAAAGTACGTGCCTGGCGACGACTTGCGACGACTCGATTGGCGTGCCTATGGGCGAACGGACAGGTATTACGTCAAGGAGTTTGAGGCCGATACGAATCTTCGTTGTTGTGTCGTCGTTGATACCAGCGGATCGATGGCATACGCATCCAAGGGGCAGACGCCTAAGATCCAATACGCGAGGCAAATTGCGGCTTCGATGGCCTATTTGGCAGCTCAGCAGGGGGACGCAGTTGGATTGACTTGCGTTGCGGAAAAAATTGTGCAAAACATTCCACCGCGAAGGTCCGCGGCCCATCTGAAAGTGATTCTCGACACGCTTGAAAATGCTAAGCCCGCTGGGGACACTCAGTTGCCATTGATCTTGAACGAGTTGGCGGAAACGGTCAGGCAGCGCGCATTGGTGATTATTATCTCCGACTTCTTTGTCGAGCCTGCCGTTTTGAAAGGTTGCTTTGAGCATCTTCGATTTCGCAAGCATGATGTGGCGGCCTTTCATTTGCTAGACCCGTTGGAAATGGAGTTTGCATTCCAGCGCCCGGTTCGGTTTACGGACATGGAGGGTGGGCAGCCGTTGTTTGTCGAGCCGACTGAAATCGCGGACCGCTACCACAAGGCATTGGGGACCTACCTGACCAACTTGCAACGGATCGTGTTGGAAACATCGGTGGACTACCATCGCGTCATCACGAGCGAAACCTACGAGCATCCCATGATGAGATTTCTAGTCGGCCGGACGCGCGGACGGGGTGTTCGATGAACTTCATTCAACCTTGGATCTTGCTGGCGTTGCCGCTAGTCGCGGTTCCCATCATTATCCATTTGGTAAACCAGAGACGCTTTCAAACCGTTCCCTGGGCGGCCATGATGTTTCTATTGCAAGCCAGCCGCATGTCGAGCGGCTACACCAAACTGCGGCAATGGCTCATTCTGCTGATGCGTGCATTGGCGGTCGCATGTCTCGTTTTTTTCACTTCGCGACCCCTAGCAAGTGGATTGATCGGATTGCTTGGAAGTCGGTCGAGTGAAGTAGCGATCGTGCTATTGGATCGTTCGCCGAGCATGCAGGAAACGAAATCCGGATCGGGCCAAACAAAGCTCTTGGGTGCTTTGAGCCAACTTTCGAGCACCCTCAAAACCCTTGGCGTACAGCGAGTGGTTGTGTTTGATTCGGCTAACGAAAAACCTATAGAATTCGAATCGCCCTCCGCGATGGTTTCCGATCCGTCGTTGGTAGCCAACGGCATGACGAGCGATATTCCTGGAATGCTTGAGCGGGCGTTGCTCTACATCAAGAACAACCGCTTTGGAAACGTCAACGTATGGATTTGCTCTGACATGCGAGAGAGCGATTGGCGAAGCCGAGATGGCAGATGGGCCGCTGATCGACAGGGCTTTATTAGTCTGGCGCAAGAGGTGCAATTTCAAGTGCTCGACCTCGGCGCAGCCTCGAGTGACAACCGATCGATTCGAGTTATGTCAGCCAAGCGGGTGAAAGGAACTCAGGGGGTGGAACTGTCTTTGAGTTTCAAAATCGAGCGAACACTTGGGTCTACGGTTCCGACAACCTTACAGATTCCAGTCGAGGTCGAAGTTGGAGTTGCGAGAACGGTATTGAATGTCGATTTGCAATCGGAGTCAGCGGAGGTCAACGACTATCGAATTGCACTTTCGTCAGAGAACGACAACGCCAGTCTCGATAGAGGCTGGGGATTGGTTCGCATTCCCGGCGATACCAATTCCGCTGACAATACAAGTTACTTTGTCTATGAGAAGCCGCCAGCTAGGCGAACCGTCATCGTGAGCGACAACCCACGCGTCATCGAAGCAATCGAGTTGTGCACCAACATTTCCCCTGAGCAAGCAATTGAGTGTGAAACCGAAACGGTCGCTTCATCGCAGTTGGACTCGATCGATTGGAACGCGATCGCGCTGGTAGTTTGGCATGAGCAATTGCCTGAGGGACGTTCGTTAGAGTTGTTGTCTCAGTTCATCGAACAAGGGGGGCAAGTTCTGCTTTTCCCGCCAGAAACTCCCAACGACACGCGTGCACTCGGGGTTCAATGGACGGGCTGGCAAAGTTTGGATGCGAACCCCAATCCCGGAATATCCGAAACGGATGCAACGCTTGCAAGAGTTCAACAGTGGCGGAACGATTCGGAGCTACTGGGAAACACACTCAATGGTGCTCCCCTGCCGGTCGGGCAACTCGGAATCAAACGTATTTGCAAATTGCAGGCTGAGGGGACGGTATTGGCCGCGATGAACGACGAGCTGCCACTGCTAATGAGGATTGACGCTGCAGGTTCGGCCAAGAACGGCGTCTATGTATGTACAACGACCCCTTCTTTAAGAGATTCGACATTTGCGTCCGACGGAATCGTGATGTACATCGCTATTCAGCGTGTCTTAGCAGCTGGATCGGCCCGAATCGGTTCGACGCGTATGATGACCGTTGGTTTGCCAATGGGTTCTTTCTTTGAGAATGCCACCCAGACGGTAGGTGACGCAACTGTCTTGTCCAATCAATTTTCGCAGCATACTGGCGTCTATCGAAACGACACTCTCCTCATCGCGCAGAATAGATTGGGCGACGAAGATAGTGGCAAGTTAGTGAATGCAGAAACGCTCTCAAGTTTGTTCGGTGCCTTGAAGTGGTCACGTATCGAAGTCGGTGCGTCAGCAAGGAGTTTGGTCCAAGAGATTTGGCGGTGGTTCCTAATCATCATGCTGATTGCGATGGTGTTAGAGTCGATACTGTGCATCCCAAAACGCCGCCCCGTGATTGTAGCGCGAAATTAGGTCGGAGCTTAACTAATGCAGTTGTCTCAATTGCTCGGAAGCTAGCACACGGTCCACACAACAACAGATCCACATCCAACAATATGCCGCTGATACGGAGATGGAAACGCTGGATGGGAACAGTTGAGGACAACTACACTCTTCCCACGATCCGCCCATGACAACACCTCGATTCAACATTGTGCTCTATCAGCCGGAGATACCGCAAAACACAGGAAACATCGGGCGAACATGTGTGGCCCTCAACTCCAAGCTTTGGATCGTGCGGCCGACGGGCTTTCGATTGGATGACAGGTTATTGCAGCGAGCCGGTTTAGACTATTGGCAGCATCTTGATTGGGAGTCTGTGGATTCGTGGGAGCACTTGATCCGTGTGATGCCGATAGATCGAACTTGGTTCTTTACCAAGTTTGCATCGCGGACGTATACGGATGCGGAGTTTCAAGTGGGGGATTGGCTTGTGTTTGGAAGCGAGTCCAGCGGTTTGCCCGATTCGGTGCGTGAGCAGCATCCATCGCACTGCCTATCGTTGCCAATGATCGGACCGGTCCGCAGTTTGAATTTGTCGGTAGCGGTAGGAGTGGGGCTTTTCGAAGCGCACAGGCAGACTTGTTGAAGTTGAAGAAAAGGGGTCAGGTCTCTTTAATGGAAAGAGACCTGACCCCTTTTCGCCTTTTCAAGGTGCAGAATTGTTTTTGGTTCTGGTGGGTCTAATATTGCTCGATGCGCATGCCTATTTCAAGCCCAGTTTCCTCCGTCCTTCGTCGGTCAAGCGATTTGAACTCCAGCCTGGCTCCCAGGTCTGTTGGACCACGACTTGTTTCACGCCGGGCACTTGCATAATTCGCTCTCGAACAGGGACTGACAAAGTTGGATGGACTGAAATCGAACCATCGATGAAATAGCCTAGCATTGGTCGACCTCGATGCGGCATGGACATGACTAAGCTCACGACATTCCCGCGAACGCGCACATCGTCCACTAGCCCCAGATCAACCACATTGATGTCCGCAGTGTAGAGCTGGGCATCTTTGCAGTCTCGCAATGCACGCCATATTTCTTGCTTTGACACAAGACTATTGCCTGCTTCCCCCTGTCTAGCTAATCGATCCGACGACGACAGATATTTCTCGTCGCCTTTCGCATCGTACTGACTAGCTTTGACAATCAACGGATTGAGAAGCGATCTGCGAAGTTGTTCAATCGGCTCCGTTCCGTTTGGTGACGAAAAAGTTGTCGCGATATATGCATTCTTCTGTTGCAGTACTGCTCCATTGGGCACGGACTTAACAGGCAGCGGATAACGACTCCATACATGGCCATGCCATCGATAGAACATCATGGGCGAACCAGCATGTTTGAGCTCAGGTAGTCCCTCCGCTTTATGTTCCAAAAAGAGTGCCATGAAGGCGTCTTTGCTTTCTTGATGAAAGAAGCCAACACCCCACAGATCATCCGACTGCTTTGGATCGACATCGCCTGTACGGAGCTTGCCATCTTGTCCCATCCAAAGTTTGTCGGTGAACGACTGCCCTGAAAACACCCATTCATCGTCGCGTAACGCATCTGCTTGAAAACTTTGCACGGCTCGCATGGAACCGAACTTATGGAACCATGGAAGTCCGGTGTAAAAACGATATTCGACGTAGATGTTGAGCCGACTTGGGGAATAGACTGGGTGGACTGGCGAATACGGGAACCCCCAGCGGCGAACTATCGTGCAGATTGGCCCACGTATCACTTCGTAGTCGGGACAAGTGTCCCACAATGAGATGCGTAGCTTTTGAAAACTCCCTGCATCGACGTAGTCGTGTGCCCAATCAATGCCTGGCGGCTCGCCGTGCCCCTGGCCACCGGAGAAGAGTTCGAGCCCATGTTCGCGGCGAAGTGTTAGACGTTCGAGCTGACCGGTTTGTCTTGAAAGCGTTGCCTTGTAGAAGGCGTTGCTAATGTCCAAGCCAAAACCCTCCCCTTCGGTCAATAGATCAGAGGGGTATTCAGGCAATTCCGCATTCGGGTTTCCATAAAAAAGAAGGTAGTTTTGTTTCTCATAGGGTCTGCAATCCAGCATCCATAAAACATTACAAAATCGCTCGTCGCCTCGGCGAACTTCATGGAATACTTGGCTTGGGACTTCGACGAGTTTTCCATCGCGCACGACAGCGACTCGAACTTCGCGACCCAACGATTGAACTTGATCCGCAGAAAAACTCAATAGCACTTCGACCGGTTCAGATTTCCTTTGTTCGCCGGTCGATTCCTCAATGGTGATATTCTTAAAGAAGCTCCACCCATGTGCCCAATCTCTCCATGGGGTTGCCAATGTCTGGACCGCTTTGAAGTCCGACGTCGGTACGATCGAGATACCAGGTGATTGCTCCTCGACTTGCGTCTGAATGACAGTATCTCGAAGCGAGCGTGTCAACGATCGCGCTAAATCGAAATCTTTTCGCTGCCATGCCTCCTCAAGCAACTTCATCTTGGTTTCGAAGGAATCTGTCCGATTGCTACTCGCATTCTCTTGTGCCGATGAAGTGCGAGATAACACCTCAAACGGGACGAATAAAGAAAGAAATAAGAAGATGCTGCCAATCCCATAGCCAGTCTTTGTCATGTGTTGGCCGTTGCTCCTATTGCAGTTTTACTACATCGCTAAACATTGGAGGCTCGACAGAATATAGACGGTGGTGAAACCACCGTAATCGAATGAAATTGCCTGCCTGCCCCTCTAGAACTCGGACAAGTGGTATTGCCATTCGGACCGGGGTTTTGCGATCACGTCCAGTATAGTCTCGATTAGTCTCGTTCCCAAGTTGGAGCTTGGGAACGAGCTAGAGAATAAGGGCTTGAGTATTACTTTGGTTCGGCCTTAGGCTTTTCCGCTTCTTTATCTGCAGCAGCCTTATCTGCTGCCGCTTTATCTGCTGCAGCCTTATCTGCTGCAGCCTTGTCCGCAGCAGCTTTTTCCGCAGCAGCTTTTTCCGCAGCAGCTTTATCTGCTGCCGCTTTATCAGCAGCAGCCTTATCAGCAGCAGCCTTTTTCTCAGCTTCCGCTTTCTTTTCGGCTTCTGCTCTTTCGGCCGCGAGTTTCTCAGCAGCCTTCTTTTCTTCGGCGGCCTTCTCCGCAGCTGCCTTTTCGGCCGCCGCCTTTTCGGCGGCAGCTTTGCGATCAGCCTTCTTGGTCTCTGCGTCTTTGGCAACATACTGCATTTGACCTACGCTCTGCAGGATCGTCGGACCGAGCGTACGAGTTGCAACGACAATGCGATCGCTACTGATCGCGAGTACTCCCCAAATACCTTTTGGGCCCTCGGCCCAGTCCAATAAAGTCTTTGGGTCCGTTTCGGAGGACCTCTTGACTTGTCCTCGCATTGAGACGGCGACCAAACCACCTCCCGGTAGCGTCGCCAATGAAGTCACCCAATCATTAAGCTTTGCGATTTCAACAGGCTCGCCTTCGGTTGGAATGCGCCGTACCGCACCATCCGCACTTCCCACCCATAGAAGATTGCCGCTGCCGTATGCCACGGACCATAAGGGCTGCGTTCCAACCGAAACTTCTTTAATGGCTTCGAGAGATGGCCACTTGATGAGCTGAAGCTTTCCGGAACCAGTGGCAACGGCGAGAGTATCTCCCGCTGGGTTGAATGCTATAGCCATGATTTGACCGGAACCCAATTCACGGCTTCCGATTGCTTTGCCTTCGCCGATGGACCACGCAAAGACGGTACCGGCTTCGTTGCCCGCGGCCAAGTGTTTTGAGTCCGATGCAAAGGCGATCGCCCTAGTCCACTTCGCAAATGCTTTTTCAAAATGTTTAGTCTCACCACTGTTGATCGATGTGACCGCCAGGCTACCTTGAAAGTCGGTGGAAGCGAGGGTCGATTTATCTGGGCTCGCTACAACGGCCCATACCGCTGCGGGTTGTCGATACAACTCTTTCGCTTCGTCAGGATTGTCGCTCGAGAATTTTACGACGGAGCCTTCTCGATATGGCATCCCAGTTGCAAGGGATCCAAATAGATCGCGTTCGCTTCCTCGAGCAAGGCTCGTAATCCAACGGTCATGCCAGATCCATTCGGCAGGTTCGTCAGCGGAAAGAACGCCCAATATCGGACACATCCAAAATACAAACAGGAAACCAACCAATACTTTTCGAGTAAAGCAAACGAGTGGATGCATAATCATGCGGAAATCTCCTTGATGAATCGCGGCTAGGGAGGAAGCACTATCGCTTCGGCATCAGCCCGAAGTCAACGTCTTGGTACAAAATAGCTTTTCCCATTATTTTTCACTCTCGTTGTCTTCGCAACCGCGGAGCAAAAAAAATTGGGTAACAACGCAATCGATTATACTTCGCGAAAGGTTAACGGGGGAATTAGCCCTGCGAATTGCTTGCTCGCCGACTCAAGTACAATATTCCTTGTAATCTACGGCTTGATGATGGTTCGAGATTGCATCTGTAAGACGATGCCTTAGTTTTCCGATGGAAAAAGACGAGACTTATCATCCAGCGGCCTAATCCAAACGCTTCGATAGCGAACGGGGCTTTGGTGATCTTGAAGGTACAGGGGACCAGCTTCCGTGCGTTTGAGACTTTCAAGAATTCTGGCCGTGTACGCAGTCGACAGATAAACGTAGGGCGTATAAGGCGAGCGAGGCTCAGTAAAGGTGGCGTGGTTTTGAACCAGCACACCGTTTAGGAGGGAAGTGATCGTGCCTGGCTCCGCTATCTTGCCATCTTTGTATCGTGGGGCTCGATAGATAATGTCGTACGATTGCCATTCATCGGCCGGCCGGCCCGCGTTGACCAGTGGCAGTTCGTATCGATATAGCGAACCGATCACCTCTTTGCTTGGTTCGGTCGATCCGGCCGTGTTGGATATTTGCATCTCATACTGACCGTGAATGTACACGCCGCTATTGCCATGACCATTTCTTGGTACTGAAAACTCGGCATGAATTTGGGCGTCTCGGAAGTGCAGCTTGGACACAATAAAACCTGTTCCGACAGTCATTACTCCTTCCTTAACTGGCCAGTGACAAGCTTTGCCATCGACATCGAGAAATGCATCGGCGGAACTACCGTTGAAGAGTACAATCGCATCCGACGGGGGCTTTCCTGCCGGAGCATTCACGACTTTGAGCGGAGCTTCCTGAGCCATGGAATTCGAAGGAAATGAGCCGACGAACGCAGCGGATCCGAAAAGGAGAACAGCTAAGCGAGTGGTCTTGTACATGGAAACACGAGGTGGGGAAAGGGAGGTCGGGCAAAGCCCAATTCAGTTGGGGGAAAGATCCGATCCCCCCCAATTCTAAACGAAGCGCCAATGCGTGTGAAGGATTCGTCATCTCACGATAAACTTTGTTCAGAACCGTCAAAGGTAATCATATTTTACCTGACATCTTTCTGCCAAAAAATGGAATGCCATTGGTGGGCAGAAAAATGGTAGGTGAAAAATAGTGACTCTATGGTCCAATGAAGGTTTGCCGGAAATAACATTTTTCAATCGGGAGCTAAAAAATTTACGACGTAATCGTCCTTGGCCTCGGTGGCGTCGGAAGCTCAGCGGCCTTTGCTCTCGCGAAACGCGGACAAAGCGTTCTGGGGATTGATCAATTTTCACCGCCACATAATCGCGGTAGCTCGCACGGCGAAACAAGAATCATTCGCAAATCCTACTTCGAGCATCCGAGCTATGTGCCGCTGTTATGCCGAGCATATGATCTTTGGCGAGAACTCGAGTCGCGTGTAGGAACTCTGTTGTACCATGCGACAGGAATACTCGAAATCGGGCCTGCGGACGGTGTTGTCATACCCGGCATCAAAAAAAGCGCCGCGCAGTACGATTTGCCCATCGAGCAACTCACCATGTCGGAGGCAATGTACCGCTATCCAGATTTGCATGGGGATGAAGCTTGGTCGGTTGTTCTGGAGAAAGATGCGGGGTATCTCAACGTCGAGCTTTGCGTCGAGGCCCACCTCGCAAGCGCTGCAGCTTTGGGCGCGGAATGGATCACGCACCAGAAAGTCATCGGCTGGGAGTCCGACGGAAGTAGCGTCTCCGTGCGCACCCAAACCGAAACGTATCGAGCCAGTAAGCTGATCTTGGCGGCAGGCCCCTGGGCGAGCGAATTGCTCAGCCAATTCGGTGTTCCGTTGCAAGTCTTACGTAAACACCTTTATTGGTATGAAACAAACAACCAAGCCTATCGAGAGGTCGACGGATTTCCCTGTTTCTTTTTCGAAACACCGACCGGGCATTATTATGGGTTTCCCAATCGCGACGCGCTGGGACTGAAGATTGCACGTCATAGCGGCGGTGAAATAGTCGATTCTGAAATCGACGGAGTCCACGAAAGAAGCGACGACGATCAAACGTCGGTCGAATCGTTTCTTGGAACATGCTTGCCGGAAGTCAGTCGTCGTATGACTCGTTGGGCCGGCTGCTATTATACGATGACCCCAGACGAAAACTTCATTATTGACATTTTGCCAAACACGCCACAGGTATCCATCGTTGCTGGCCTATCGGGGCATGGTTTCAAATTCACGAGCGTGCTTGGAGAGCTAGCAGCCGACTTAGCGACCGACGGTCGATTGCCGCTAGACTTGAGTTTCCTAAGTCTAGCGAGATTCCGTTTGTAAGCAGCGTCGAGCTTTGCCGGCTTTCGCATATCTGCTGTCGCGTGAGCTGACACTTCGGGTTATGATTTTTACTGGATGCGTTGTGACGAGGCCTGCACCTAGAGAAACACCGAGCACGAGCTAAATTCGCTAACATGAATCTTGCCAAACCCGATAATCCAATCGAAAACGACCCTTTTTTGCTCGATGTTACGAAGCTTCTCAACTTGGAGATACCACAAGAGTGCATAGCCGGCATTCTGGCCAACATGGAACTCATGCGATTCCACGCTCGTAAAGTCGAGGCCTTCGAAATATCCGACGATGCAAGTGAGGCGAACGACGCTTGATCGAACCCGAATCCATCATTGACATTGCAGGGGGCGTACGTTCTGGAACACTCAAGGCGACGGAGTTAGCCAAGGCGGTTTTGGAGGATGTCTCGCGGCGCAATAGCGTCTACAACTGTTTTACGAGAGTGTTGGGGGAAAGTGCAATGTCGGCCGCCGCGGCGATCGACCAGCAGGTTGTGAAAGGGATCGATCCAGGCCCTTTGGCCGGTGTCCCGTTCGCCGTGAAAGACTTGGTTGATGTGGCAGGATTGGCAACCACAGCCGGTGCCAAGATGCGAATTGCTGCTCCGCCTGCTACACGCGATGCAGTCATTGTTGCGAGACTCAAAGCGGCCGGTGCGGTATTGATTGGAACTCTCAATATGGATGAGTACGCTTACGGCTTCGCGACGGTAAACCCTCATTTCGGAACGACTCGCAACCCACACGATGTCGATAGGTTGGCAGGCGGTTCATCCGGTGGATCAGCCGCTGCGGTCGCTGCTGGCTTTGTCCCACTTACTCTCGGCTCCGACACCAATGGCTCGATCCGTGTACCCGCATCACTATGCGGTTTATGGGGTATTCGACCAGCGGACGGTGCAATTTCGGTGGAAGGCACGTTTCCGTTTGTGGAGATCCTCGATACGGTTGGCCCGTTCACGCGAACGGCTGCCGACCTTGAGTTGGTCTATGAGTTGCTATCTGGTTCGACAGTATCTGGTTCGACGGTATCTGGTTCGACGGTATCTGGTTCGACGGTATCTGGTTCGACGGTATCTGGTTCGATGGGCATTCCTCGGATTGCGAGGCTCGACGGCTGGTTTGCTAAGGATGCTTGCCCAGAGGTTATCGATGCATTAGACAAGGTCATGTCTCATTTGGGAGTCAACGCGATCGCGGAAATGCCAGAGGCGGAGACCGCTCGCTCAGCATCGTATCTCATTACAGCGGCCCAGGGCGGTGCGCTTCATCTCGATACCATGCGCACTCAGGCAATGGAATACGATCCGGCCGTTCGAGATCGTCTTCTGGCCGGAGCCATGCTCCCCACGGCAATCTATCAAAATGCAATGGCGTTTCGAAGTTTCTTTCGCCGACAAGTGAAGACGTTGTTCAAGCGATTCGATATCCTAATCGCGCCAACAACTCCGGTGGTAGCACCTCGAATCGATCAGGCAACTATCGTGATCGATCGCAAACCGGCGTCAGCCAGAGCCAACCTAGGAATTTACACTCAACCGCTCAGTCTGGCCGGCATTCCCGTTGCGGCTGCTCCATTTCATGTTTCGAGCGGCTTACCCATAGGGCTTCAATTCGCGACTGCGCCCGGACGCGAGGCAATGCTTTTTAAACTGCTACGCGAGTTAGAAAATTCCGGATTGCTCAAGTGCAAACCACCGGATGACCTAATGGCACGGCGCGTCGCGCTGTAGAATCTACGAGCTTGGCTTACTTTACTAACTCGGCTAGATACTTTACTGGCAAAGTTCCCTTAAGCAACACTTCCTCATGAAATGGTCCAAGTTCAAATGCATCGCCGCGAGCGCGCTGCACATTTTGACGCAAGCGATAAAAGGCCGTTCGGCCAACGAAGTAAGTCGATAGCTGACAAGAGCTCTGCTTGGCTCGCTGGATCTTACCAACGGCTTCACCGGATGTCTGAAAGCCGCGATCAACGAGCAAGGCAAATGCGTCATCATCCGACATGGATGAGCAATGCATCCGATAGTCCAAGATGGCGTTCAAGACAGCTCGCATATAAAATTTGAGCTGATGAAGTCGCAGCGACAAGTCTCCTTCGCCATAGCCCTCATCCAGCATCATCTGCTCCGTGTAAACAGCCCAACCCTCCGCGAAGACGCCCGACGAGAGGACTTTTCGAATGAGCGAATCGACTCGATTGCTATAGTCCAATTGCACGTAATGCCCTGGATAGGCTTCATGAATAGTAAGCACCTGCAGCATCGAACGGTTGTATTCCTGAAAGAATGCCTCTTGACGTTCGGTGGGCCAATCGGATGGGGGCGGTGAAATCGCGTATAGGCTCTTTGCTTTTGAATCTAGTGGAGGCGCTTGGTTCAAATAGGCCGCTGAGAATCCGCGTTGAAACTCCGGCATTTCGATAATCGAACATTGGTCCGGGTCAGGCAATGTGAGGATCTTCTTCTCGCGAATGAACGACTTGATCTCTTCGACAGTGCCGCGAACATCGCTGACCAGCGTTGCGGAAACACCATGATCTTTGCCTAGCTCTGACAAGACCAAGCGAATCGTTTCACGTCGACCGATGGCGTCGTCTGCCGGCACTGGCTTGTTCTTGATGATAGAACTCCAAAGCTGTTTGGCTACATAGTACATTTCGCGTTCGACTCGATCCGCTTCCGCTTCAGCCGTGTCGATAACTTCCTTGGCCGATAATCCCGCATCCAGCTCCATCGCTAGTTTTTCGCCAAACTTCTTTTCTCCGATACGCCATTCCCCATTGGATCGAGGTAACACCACTTCCTCGAGGTATTTTTTGTACTCTCGCAATGATTCGGCCGCCCGCCGACAGGGGCTAGCCAGTGGGCTGATTTGTGGCGACTCCCCTGCGAGAGCAAAAATATCTTTTTCGTAGAACGCGATCGCGCCGTCGGTTCGCTTGATTGCGACTTCCGTTAGGATCTTGGGCGGGTTCTTGATCGATAACTTGGCGGCGGAGATCACCTCTGGAATGCGAGCTATTCTGTTAACTGCATTTTCGACGTTCCTATGGCGTGGCAACGTCGACTGCGTGAACAATCCAAACACGCTGTCGGAACAATACACAAGGTAAGTGCGAGGGTCGTTTGCAAAGTCATCGCTGTTGTTGAATTGCCATACCCGATAGCGAAGAAAATTTTCCCAAATTTCCAAATCGATCTGCGCGTTTCGCGATAAAGTGGATCGATCGAATTTATTGGCTAGCTCGGCCACGACAGCCTCGTCGCGTTTTGCGTCTTCAGCCCGAGCTTTCGGCGACAAATCGTCCATCTGGCCATCGTATTCCCGATTGCCTTGTTGCGTGGAGAAAACTGGATGCCGTTTGCATTCGGCATCCAGCCATACCTGAAAGGCTTTGGCAACATCCGCTTCATTTTTGCCTGAGCTTGACGCAGTGAATTGCCCGATCACTTCGTTGGCGTGCGACAAGCCAAATAAAACGATTGCAATAATTGCAAATTGCAAGGTCGCCACTGTGATTAGAGCGAGTCGCTTCGGTTTTTTGGGACTTGTCCGGCTTAGGATAGCCGAACCTAGGTGAATGACGGTCATGGGTGCGTTTCTTCAAAGACAAAATTTTCGGTTCCGGTTGATGGCCTATAGCTTAACATCGGTTAGGTCGCCTACCACAGTTGTTTTTCTGCAACTCTCCTTAAATAGACGAATCGCCGTGCGATCAGCAAATGAATCACAACACTCAAAACAAAGGGTGCGTCGAGGCAAAAAAAGAAAAGCAAAGGTTCCGAGGCAATTGAGCCGATTGCAGCAGAAAAGACCGCTTGCTGCGCGAGGAATACAGCGATGGAACTAAATAATCCAATCGTCCCCCAGGTCTTCCATCGAGGACTTACGCAGGCGAGGATCGCAGGCCAGCTAAGGAGACCGTAGAAGCAAATAATCAATGCAAAAATTGCTATCGGCTGAGGCGTCACTTCAAAGTTTATTGACATGGATTTGATCGTGCCAGCGACGATTGCCACAAGAAACATGACGACCAAGAGATCGCGAATTCTATACTGCTGATTAACCACCAACGCAGGCACTTTCGTGTTGGAACTCAAGACCGATCCTTTCATCACACTACTCAAAATCACCGTGATTCCAATTGCCGTAAGAAAATGGACGGCACAAGCAACCCCCAACACCAAGGCGAAACTAGCAGGCATTCCTTTAACGGTGAACGTCGTGAAAAACAAAACTGCCATTATCTCTAACGTGACGGCCACGAACCCGAACACTATTCTTATAGATGAAAGTCCAAGCGTTAGCCAGATCGCGGTCATAGTCAATTGTCCAAAACCTATGCCTATTGCTACGGCTACTCGCAATGCCTCGCTCGACTGATCCCCGGTCATGACGAAGACACATGGTAACAATACTAGATAAAAGCCTATGCCAGTCATCCATTGGCACATCATCAAAAAGTGCTTTTGATCACTGGGCGAAGCATAAAGCGAGACACCTTTCTCGGAGGGAACGAGCGACATTATGGTAAAATCTCCGACAGGTTAGGCACTTCGAACAAACCTGCATACAGTATAAGATTACCGACGTAGCAACGCCGTCGACTCACGTGAATAAACAACGAAAAAACCAGAAACCCAATGCCAAACAAGCTCGTTGGATCCACTAGCCCCTATCTATTGCAACATCAGAACAATCCGGTCGATTGGTATCCCTGGGGGAGCGAGGCTATCCATAAAGCCAAACACGAATCCAAGCCAATTTTCCTTTCCATCGGTTATGCCGCTTGCCATTGGTGTCACGTTATGGAACACGAGAGCTTTGAAAACGCGGCTATCTCGAAATTCCTCAATGAAAATTTTGTTTCGATTAAGGTGGATCGGGAGCAACGGCCGGATCTCGACCATATCTACATGCAGACGGTCCAGATGCTGACCGGTTCAGGTGGTTGGCCGATGAGTGTCTTCCTAACGTCCGACATGAAACCATTTTACGGTGGCACCTATTGGCCGCCCGAGCCTCGTTGGGGGCGTCCCGGATTTTTGGATGTATTGAGAGCAATCGATGATGCGTGGAAGAACAAAAGGGACAGCTTGCTCGGTCAAAGCGAAGAAATCACTCGACATCTGCGAACAGCCGGCCAATCCGAATCGCAAGACATGGCCCTAGACGAATCTTTGCTTTGGGCGGCGGATGAATGGCTAACAAAAGCTTTTGACGAACGTTGGGGCGGTTTTGGTGGGGCACCCAAATTTCCCCACGCCATGGATATCCGCTTGTTGATCCAACTGCAGTCCCGACGACCAACAGAACGGCGGCTTCACATTATTACCAAAACGCTTGATTGTATGGCAGATGGCGGTATCTATGATCACTTGGGGGGCGGGTTCGCAAGGTATAGTGTCGATGATAAGTGGTTGGTCCCTCATTTTGAAAAGATGCTCTATGACAACTCGCTTCTGGCAATCGCTTACTTAGATGGCTTTCTGCTGACCGGCAATACTCGCTATCGAGACGTGGTTTGCGATACTCTCGACTACGTTTTGGAGGACTTGACCGACGAACAAGGGGGCTTCTACTGCACGCGTGACGCTGACAGCCAAGGGGAGGAAGGGAAGTTTTACGTTTGGTCCCGCGAGGAGATCCTGGATGTCCTCGGCATGGAACGCGGGGATTTATTTTGCGAAGCGTACGGCGTCACGTTCGGCGGCAACTTCGAAGGGTTGAACATCCTCCACCATCCGGAACCACTGACGAGTATTTCGAATCGACTTGGGGTGCCGCACGCGACGATGGTACAAGAGTTGAAACTGGATAGAACCAAGCTACTTAAAATTCGTGACGAGCGAATTTGGCCCGGCCTTGACGATAAAGTTTTGTGCTCATGGAACGCCCTGATGATCACCGCCATGGCGAGGGCAGGTGTCGTCTTCTCCATACCCAAGTACGTTACCGCGGCCGAAGCAGCAGTGAACTTCATCCAGCGGTCCATGACGAGAGAAGATGGTCGATTGTTTCACGCATGGCGAAAGGGAACCACCGAGATCGACGCGTTCCTTGAGGATTACAGTTATCTTGCTGATGCGTTGGTCACTCTCTTTGAATGCACGGGTAACGCAACGTACATCGATCGAGCGTGTTCGCTCGTTTCGACGATGGATACCTATTTTCATGACGAACGGGGTGGTTTTTTTTTCACGGCCTCGGATACGGAGGAATTGATCACACGTTACAAAGATCAACACGACGGGAGTGTACCGAGCGGCAACGCGATGGCCGCGACTGCCCTAATAAAATTGGCGAATCTCACAAATGAACCTCGCACGTTTCAATTGGCTGAAGAAACGCTTAAACAAGCCTTACCCTTGATGCATCAATCCCCTGGCTCTGTGGGGCAAATGCTCATCGCGCTGGATCACTACATCGGTCCAAATACGGATCTGGTATATGTGGCTCGCAATCCGGAGGCACAACGGCGGGCACTCGCCCATGCCTTTGCTACGCCCAGACCACGAACACTGGTAGTGCTTTCTCATGAAGAATCGGAGCATGGCAATACGCTCTCCGGTACCAAACTGTCCGGCATGGTCGAGGGCAGGAGGATTGCCAACGATGCGACCTTGGTTCTGTATCGATGCAGCAATGGAATTTGTAAGGCGCCAGAGATTATTTAAATGTTCCTAGCGAGACGCCCTTTAAAGAAGGTTTCTCGCAATTGGCCGAGTATATTGGAGACTTCTCGCTGAACGCCACCAAATTCACGTGAATCCGTTCATTTCGTAGCGGAACCTGTCAAAGGTTTCGAGGGAGGTGTTGCCTACTTCGGCAACCAACGAAATGCTTGACGCATTCCGCTACAACCGCTGCGCCGAGGTGGCGTTCGCCGAGAAGTGTCGTATATTGTTGTATATTATCATCGGTATCGATCCGTAGTGGGTGTTTCGCATGCGGGAAGAAATGTGGACGCTCGCTTCTAGCCATTTAGCCTGGAAGCAGAATAATCCAGCAGGGCAAGCCTGCGGTATTTTCGTCGCAGATTGGCTGCCGCCGCAGGCTCAAGTTTGGAGTATTTGTTAGTGAAGTCAAACGAAGAACACCGCCCACCTTCGGCTAAACAGTTGGCTACAAGATGGCGATTGCTTGGTAAGGGCCTGCAAGTCAGACTTCGTTTTGCC
>JANLRK010000725.1:0-7651 GCA_031361585.1 Pirellula sp.
GAGGAAACGGAGAGTGAAGTACCTGGCAAATTGATCCCTTGCTTGGACCGAATGGTTCCCCGGACCGAGACCAAACATCGAACGCGGTCACGTTGTTTGTCGACAACATGCATCGAAATCATACCGTCTGCCAACATGACCGGATTACCGATGCTCAACTCATCGACTAACTTTGGGTAGTTGCTTGTCAGCTCGGTCGGTGAACCTGGAACATCGCCGCGTATAAAGGTCAATTCAGTTCCAACGTCAACCTCCAATGGATCTTGCAACAATTTTCCTAGACGGATCTTCGGGCCTGCTAAATCGAGCAAAACGCCGACGGGGAAACCGGTTACCTCGCGCACCCGTTGGATTTTGCCCATGACTCGAGCAAAGTCCGTTTGAGTACCGTGGGCCGCGTTGATTCGAAAAATGTCAACACCATGAACCACAAGCTCGGCCAGAATAGCTTCGTCCTCACAAGCAGGGCCAATCGTGGCGATTATCTTGGTCCGGGCTTCGGTCAGCGTGTTTCGTGACATTGGTTTAGTATCGATGCTTTGAAAAGAAGATTGTGACTGCGAGCCGTTGGCAGAGTTTCACGATATTGTCCAGATTTTGGGAGCCTGTGGCTATGGCAGTAACGCGATTTGATTTATCGAGAAGAATGGTAGACTAGGGCTCACCGCACGCGACAATCAAGCAGCACATAACTTTTTTCTCCAATTGGAACTTTTTGAATGAAGAATGTCGGACCGTGGACCGGACGCAATGTCGTTGTCTGCGGCGGCACGTCCGGACTGGGACTATACTTGGTCATGAAGGCAGCTCAGCAAAAAGCCAATCTTGTAATCATTGGTCGCAATTCGACTCGACTTGAACGCGCGAAAGCGGTCGCGATGGAACATGGTGCAAACTCCGCCAACGGTTTTTCCGTCGACCTGAGTTTGAAAAACACAAAGGCGATTGAGTCCAACACCGAATGCGACGACAAAGCCAAATTGCAGGAATGGTTGTCGAAGAACAACGTCGACTTGCTCATCAATAGCATCGGTCGATCTGATCGAGGAGATTTACAGCAAGTCAGCGATACGGATCTTGCGTCGTTACTGAACGACAACGTTATGTGTACTTGGAACATGACTCGCATGACGCTCGATTCGCTCAAGCGAGCCCGCGGGACGATCGTCAACATTGGATCGCTAGCCGGATTGGTATCAGCGCCGGGAATGGGGGGGTATACGGTTTCCAAGTCCGCATTGACCGCCATGTCACGACAATTGCGGTTGGAGCTTGCGAGTGTCGGCGTACATGTTTTGCTTGTCTGTCCCGGCCCTATAGCCCGCGAGGATAGTGGGACACGCTACCAAAAGCTCGCGGAGGAACGCGGCTTAGCGGATCAATCGTCGACTGCTCCAGGTGGCGGAGTGAAGTTGCGTTTGATCGATCCAAAGGTGTTGTGTCAGAGAATTTTTGAGGCTGCTCACCAACGCAAAAAAGAACTTGTGCATCCGATCAAGGCGGCATGGTTGGCGGCGATCGCGGATCTCTCGCCGAACTTAGCCGATTGGATATTGAGAAAAGTTATCGGAACGAAAGTACGCAAATGATCGAACGCCCAATACCATGAACTTAGCCTCACCCGAAGATAGCCTCGATGGCAGTCGATTGCTGGAACTAGTTGCCGCTGCACAAAGCGCAGCCCGTTCCGCATATAACCCCTACAGTAAATTCGCTGTCGGATGCGCGCTCTTGTCCAAGACAGGTAAGATCTATTGCGGATGCAATATCGAAAACGCATCCTACTCGGTAACCCTGTGTGCCGAACGTGTGGCAGTCTCACAAGCGATTCTCCAACGCGACCTCGAATGGGATGCCATGGTCGTTGTTTCGCCCGAGCGTGTTAGCATGTGCGGCGTGTGTCGGCAATTCGTGCACGAATTTGCTCCCGAGCTTCGCGTTTGGAGCGGCTACCTGGACAATACTGAACTCATTGGCCCAGTGCTTCTGCGTGAAATGCTGCCAGCCGCTATGACGTTAGCCCGCAAGCCGATCGCCCCTCCCACTTGAGCTCTCCCAAAGTGAACGACGAAAATCAAGAGGCTCTTTCACCATTGGACGTTGCGTTTGAACGACGCATAAGTCGGTATGTTGTCGGAATCGATCTCGGAACAACCAACTGCGCCGTCGCGTTTATGGACACTCAGATGGCCATGCCGCGGTTGGAGATCTTCCGCGTCGAACAAATGGTGGATTTCCAAACAAGCCAGTTCTCCGATACGTTGCCCTCTTTTCACTATGAGCTAACCCAATCCGAATGTTCGCAAATCAATTCCCGATTTCAATTTTCAGATGGCCAGCACAAGAGCGTGGTCGGTGTCTTTGCTAGACAACGCGGTGTGCAAATGCCCGGCCGTTGCATTGCGTCTGCCAAGAGTTGGCTTTGTCATGGGTTGGTAGATAGAACGTCCGACCTGCTCCCATGGAGTGCTGATGACGGAGTACAAACACTATCTCCTGTGCAGGCCAGTCGTCGCTATCTCGAGCATATTCGACGCATGTGGGACCGCGATCATCCAGGCGAGCCACTTGCTCAACAGGATGTGATCGTAACATTGCCCGCTTCGTTCGACGAAGTTGCAAGGCGACTGACCATCCAAGCGGCAACGGAAGCGGGGGTGCAAAATGTCATCTTGATCGAAGAGCCTCAAGCCGCATTCTACGCTTGGCTGCATCGCCATCAAGATACATGGACTCAAACGATGCGTCCTGGGCAGAGTATTTTGGTCTGCGATATCGGAGGCGGTACCACCGACTTTACGCTCATCCGGGTCGTTGATGTCAAACCCTCGTGGCGGACGCTGCCAGCGTCCGAAGAATCTTCTGAAAGTCCACAGCAAATCAGTTCGAATTCTGAGCCGACGCTAGCAGCGTCGGCCACGCTAGCGGCGTCGGTCACGCTAGCGGCTTCAGCCACGGATTTGAGCCAAGCGGTCGGCGAATCATTGCAGGCAACGTTCGGCTTGCATCGAGTGGCAGTCGGAGAGCATTTGATGTTGGGAGGAGACAATTTGGATTTAGCCCTTGCCCGTTCGTTGGAGCAGCAGTTGTTGGCTGATTCGTCGGGCCAAGATCGGCTACGTCCGCGTCAATGGGATGCCCTTAAAGCTCAGTGTCGATCTGCAAAGGAAGCGCTCCTTGGCCCCGAGCCACCCACCACATACAAAATGTCGCTGCCTGGGAGCGGATCGAAGCTGATCGAGAATGCGAAAACAATATCGATCGATTTGGAATGGGCTCGGCACTTGTTGGTCGACGGATTCTTTGGTCGTGTTACGATCCATGAACGCCCGGACAAGGCTGGCGAAGGGTTTCAAGAATTTGGACTGCCGTATGCAGCCGACCCCAATATCAATAAACACTTGGCCGCCTTTTTGTGGGAGCATCGGTGGGCCGGCCGTGACGAGACAGCGCGGGATCAACTAGATGACCTGCAAGCTGCCAGACCTGATTGGGTTCTGTTTAACGGTGGCGTGTTGGAATCAACACAAATCCGGCAAGCGATTCTCGACCAAATTGCGGACTGGTTTCACGAGTTGCCACCAGGCATTTCTGCGCCATCCACCAACGGTTCTTGGAAGCCAGGGTTGCTGGAAGGGAATCGTCTGGACTTGTCGGTAGCGCAGGGGGCCGCCTATTTCGGTCGCGTACGACGGGGAGAGGGAGTTCGCATCGATGCAAGACTTGCGCGAGCCTACTACCTGCTCATCGAACAATCGCCACCGAGAGCGATGTGCTTGATGCCTGCCAATGCGATGCCCTTGGACCGATTTAGGCTGGACGAGCATCCATTTCACTTGATGGTTGGTCAACCCGTGCAGTTCCCGTTGTATCACAGCAGCACGAATCTAATCCATGAGATTGGGCAGATCGTTCCCGTCGATATGGAGTCGATGACAGCTATGCCTCCCATTCGAACCGTCTTAGAAATGGGGAACCGAAAACAGCAACAGATTGTCCCCGTCGTGCTTGAAACCGAATTGAGTGAAATTGGAACGCTCGCCATGAACTTAGTCGTTGCCAAGCCATCTGATATAGCGGAGCAGCGCGAGCTGTCCGGTGGATTCCCACTAGCTGTTCGCCAAACGACACAGCATTGGAATCCCCAGACAAGCTGGAAGCTAGAGTTCGACGTGCGGATCGCTTCTTCCAATCAGGTCTCGCCCAACGTCAATCGGACGGGTTTGATCGAAACGGCACAGTCGTCGCTCATCGACGTAGCCTTCGACGCGATGGACGCTGTGTTTGGCGATTCTCCGTCGGTATTGCCAAAGCAAGGCGTTTCCTATATCGCTGAAAGAGTTGGTGTTGCGAGGCGAGATTGGAGCCCAACCCTTTTGCGAGAAATGTGGAGGTATCTCCTCGACCATCAAGCGTACCGTAAGATCTCTGCTGAGCATGAGTCGCGATGGCTCAACATGGTCGGATGGTGTTTGAGGCCGGGGTTTGGTTTAGCGGCCGACGATTGGCGAGTGAATTCGACATGGCGAAATGTTCATAACAAATTGTTGCACCGAACAACGACGAATGCTTCGGAGACCATCGTTCTATGGCGGCGTATTGCTGGCGGTTTCACGGCGGGCCAACAGCGAGCGTTGTTTCAAGATTGTTGGCCGAGAGTTCGACAGGTGCTCACGGGCGGGAGTCAATCGCAATCGTCGAACACCAACGTAGTCATCGAATGGATGCGATTGGTGGGGTCGCTTGAATGGTTGTCAATGGATGAAAAGACAACGGTTGCAGAACATATTTTGCAAACCTTGGGGCGAAAAAAGTTAGAGGGAGTTCAGGGTCCCATGCTTTGGACGCTTGGCAGGCTTGGTAGTCGCACACCTGTCTATGCAACGCTACAGCAGGTGGTGAGCGCGGCTCGTGTTCAGTCGTGGGTGGAAAGTCTATTGAAATCGGATGAGGCTTGGATTGCGAAAAACGCTAGCATGTTTTCGCTATGTCTGATGCAGATGACTCGTCGCACCGACGATCGATACCGCGATGTAACGTCGTCGTTGCGCGAGCGGGTAGCATCGCAATTGACTCAATACGGTATGGCCGCATTGCACATCGATTTGATACTCCGCGGTGGCGGACTGGACCAAGCCAGTGAGGATTCGATTGTTGGCGAGTCGCTGCCTCTGGGATTTCGATTGCTATGATGATTTCGAGACGTGGGACAGGCTTCCAGCCAGTCGATTTGGAATGAGTCGATGTTGGCATGACAGGCTGGAAGCGTATCCCACTCAAAGTCAGCCCATACGTTCTTCCGGTAATGCTGGCATTTAACTTCACGTGCTTTTCGGATGAATTGGTCGCTCAAATCGTTGTTTTGGCCTCGGATAGAAAGCGTTCTGTTTCGTGAACAGAATCGAAAGAGTTACAAACGGTCCTTTGGCGTAAATGAGCAAGGCAAACTATGATAAGAGGTTTGACGGGATTGAAATACCTAATGTGGTAGTGGGCTTTCAGCCTGTGGTGGCTAGATCCACACAGGCTGGAAGCCTATGCCACCGTAACAGCGAAGAAGCTCCTTAAAAGCACAAAATGAGTAAAAGTACCAAGAAGTCTAAAATTGCTACGATAGACGAATCCGCGAGGCCGAGAGTAGGAGCTTTTCGCTGGGTTGTGTTGGGCTTTGCGATTGGTACTGCCCTAGTATCGTACGTTTTGTTCAAAGACAAAACCACGGAAAAGAACGGCTCGAATGCAAAATCGGAAACGGGAGAGTCGATTCCGTTTGGGTTCTTGGCAACCATTCCGAATAGGATACTTAATCTTTCCGCTGCACCGGAGGGCATGGTTTGGGTTCCTGGCGGCGAGTTTTCGATGGGTTGCAACATCGAGGGCGAGTCACTGTGCAGCGTGCCTGGCGTTACGCTTGACGCAGCACCCATCCATCGCGTTTATGTTGACGGTTTTTGGATGGACTCCACGGAGGTCACCAACGAACAGTTTTCAAAATTTGCAGACGCGACGAAGTATGTAACGGTAGCGGAATTAAAACCGACTGCAGAAGAGTTTCCTGGAGCACCACCTGAAAATCTTGTGGCTGGTTCGACTGTATTCGCTCCAACCCCGTCTCCTGTAGCGCTCAATAACTATTTTCAATGGTGGAGTTACGTTCGTGGCGCGGACTGGCGGCATCCAACTGGTTCAAATAGCGACCTTGCTGGCCGAGAGAAACATCCTGTGGTTCAGCTGGCATACGAAGATGCCGAAGCTTATGCGAAGTGGGCAGGCAAACGACTACCAACCGAGGCGGAGTGGGAGTTCGCAGCTCGAGGGGGCAAGGCGGGTTGGATGTACTCGTGGGGCAACACGTTAAAACCTGAAGGCAAGTTTCAAGCAAACATTTACCAAGGGAGCTTTCCTGTCGAGGGCGGCGATACGGGCCTCGACGGTTTTAAGGGCATCGCCCCGGTCGCTCAGTATCCTTCCAATCCGTATGGACTATACGACATGTCGGGCAACGTTTGGGAATGGGTGAGCGATTGGTATCGACCTGACTATTATTCGACTCTAATAGGCGTAGTTGCACGCAATCCAACAGGGCCATCCTCCTCATTTGACCCAGCCGAACCCACCGAAAAAAAACGGGTGCATCGAGGCGGTTCGTTCTTGTGTACCGACAAGTATTGCACACGCTATATGATTGGGACACGCGGCAAAGGCGAACAGCGAACAGCCAGTAATCACGTTGGATTCCGGTGCGTTAGGGATATGACGCCCGAGCCATAGATGCCGATGCCGAACGATACGATCCGGCTCTGCCTTAGCGCCTTCGATGGAGAAACGAGGTCGAACAAAACCAACGGTAGCGGGATAAACCATCCCGAAACCAATCTCAGCAAGAGACTGATCAAAACAGCTATTAAAATGGCTGCTAAACCCATGGCGAGTTTAAAATCAAGAGGCTGCTCGTCAAGGTAGTAGTTAATGTCGTAATGGGTTTCTGAACTTTCGCATTTTTTTAGGAAGGACGTCACGGTTCAACGTCGGCGTTCCAAAATCTACGTGAACGATCGGCTCTTTGACAACCTGCCCGAGGTGTACCGAAGAATTTTCCCGAAGGTAGTTGAGGAATTCGAAAAGATCAAAATCCCCGAGGAGAAGGATCTTGAAAAATGGGTGCTGACGCTTCGTGGCAATTCAAAGACCTTTCAATGCGAAGGAGTGATTCTTGAGTTCGAAAATGGCGACGAATACGCAATCCCGTTCTTTCTCTTCTCGGAACGGGACTTGAAAGCGATTCGCCCAAGTTGGGAACAATGGTCAGCCGCAAAATCCGATGAGGAGCAGAAGAGGGAACATAGTCTGTATCTTCAATCGCAGGCAAGCAATTATCAACAAAGCGTCCAAAACCAACTGGCAATGCAACAACAATTGGCTGTTGCTCAACTTCAAATGCTTGCAGTGTCGACGGGAGCTATCGATCTTTGGGAAGTCTATATGTACCCAGGTCAGGGTGTCATGGGGTACCCAATTAATGTGGTGGTTTCCGCTAGAGACAGCTCGCAAGCGTCGTATCAAGCTGCGGCCCGCAACCCTGGTTATGTAGTTGGCCCAGTTAAAAAGTTGTCTCGCCGGAGATAGCGAATTGGGCTGATTGTCGGGACTG
>JANLRK010000391.1:0-2555 GCA_031361585.1 Pirellula sp.
TGACGCGGGGTGGCCGAGAAGTTCTGGTAAGCATTTTGGAGGCTTACCAGGTCGCTCTCGGAGGAACCCAAGGTGCTCAGAATGGAAGATTTCGAACTTATTCGGCGCATGATTTTGGTGGACGGCCTTTCGCAACGTGAAGTTGCGTTGAAACTCAATAAATCTCGTAAGTCCATTCGCAAGGCGTTAATCAATTCCGAGCCAGCCAAATACGTCCTGAAGGTGCCTAAGGTCTGTCCGGTTACTGACCCCGTGATTGCGATAGTGAAAACCTGGCTCGAGGAGGATAGGTCCAGGCCCCGAAAACAACGTCACACAAAGGTAAGGGTTTTTGAGCGGCTCCGCGATGAGTACCAGTTCATTGGTTCGCGAAGGGCCATCAGCGATCTGGTTAGCAAGCTCCAAGATAAGCCTGCCGAGGTCTTTTGCCCGATCGATCACCCGCTTGGCGAAGAAGTTCAGATCGACTGGGGCGAAGCGACCGTCGTTCTGGCGGGACAGACTACCAAAGTCATGATCTACTGCGCACGCAGTGCTTACAGTAAAGCTACCTTTGTGCGAGCTTATTTGAGAGACGACATGGTCAGTTTCCTGGATGCGCACGTATGGCTCTTTGAGCAGCTCGGTGGAATTCCGAAAAAGCTCGCTTACGACAATTTGAGAACGGCAGTTACTCATGTCTACCTGGGGAACAAGCGAGACTTGACAGCCAGGTTCTTGGCGCTGCGAAGTCACTATTTGTTCGAATCCCGATTTTGCAATGTGGCCAGTGGCAACGAAAAAGGACACGTCGAGAATTCGGTCAAACGAAGTGAACGAACATACCTAACACCCATCCCGCACGTGGCAACACTGGATGCTCTCAATGAACATCTTGTGACATGGACCAAACGCGACTTGGACCGAATCGACACGACCACCAAACTTACCTATGGAATATTGCTTGAACAAGAACGCAAGACATTTCGATCACTACCGGTGACTGCGTTCATGGCTTGTACAACTCAGTCGCTTCGAGTGGACAAGAGATCGACGGTTCCGCATGGGCAGAGTCGCTACAGTGTGCCAGTGCAATACGCCACCAAGCATATTGTACTACGAGCTTTTACGGATCGAATGGAAGTCCTTTATGAAGACAAAATCATCGCCGCTCACGATCGCGTAGAGCCCGGCCAATGGTCACTCCAACTCGTTCACTACGTATCCCTTCTTGAAACCAAGCCGGGTCTACTGGATAGTGGAAAACCCTTTGTAAAACAAGCTTGGACGCAATCACAGCAACTCTTCCGCAACGAACTGGAGTTCCGATATCAAGGTGAAGGAACACGAAGCTTTATCGACATTTTACTCTTAGCTAAAAAGTATGATTGGAAGGATGTCTGCCGTGCAATCGATGCGTGCTGTCGGAATCATGCGTTCAACGAACAAGCGGTCTTGCTAGAACTGCAAGGGGCTAGCGTTACCGGTCCATCACCAAGTCTAGATTTATCGCACCTCAAGCAGTTGCAACTGTCGGGTAGTGGAATCCGTGACTTGGCGTGTTATGACTCACTGATCGCTGAGGATGTCTCGTGTCATGAAGACGCGATCCTAAGCGATGCTTCTGTTAGTGAACGTGTATTGGATTTAGCAAAGAGAGAAAACGATGACATCTCGCAAGATAACAAAACTGGAATCGCAACCATCCTACCCGGTGCTCGAATCGCATCTGCGATGCTTGAGACTTCCGGCCATGCTCTCGGAATACTCGCAATCGGCACGTCGCTGCAGTGCGGATAACGTCAGCTACGAAAAGTATCTTGAGGAAATGGCTTCCATCGAGGTTGGCAAACGGGAGAGCAATGCGATAGCCCGACGCATCCAAGCCTCGCGCGTACCGGCCATGAAAGAGCTAGCGGATTTCGACTTCGCTGCCATTCCGTCGCTCAATCGCGCAAAGGTTCTAGAGTTATCGAAGTGTGCATACATCCACAGCCATACGAACGTTGTCCTAATGGGGCCTCCCGGAGTTGGAAAAACGCACATTGCAATCGCGTTGGTTTTGGCTGCTTGCCGAACGGGTCTCAATGCCAAGTTTTTTACTGCAGCTGGGATCGTCAACACCTATCGAGAGGCTCGCGAATCGAAGACGGTGTTGCGTTTGGAAGGTTCATTGACACGTTTAGATGTCATCGTGATTGATGAACTGGGTTACTTGCCAATCGACCGCACCGGAGCTGAAAGCTTGTTCGGTTTTTTTAGCCGATGTTATGAACAAACGAGCGTGATCGTGACGACAAATCTACCATTCGCCAAGTGGCCAGAGACCTTCGCGGGTGATGAGCGAATGACCGGAGCGCTGCTTGATCGACTGACCCATCGGCTTGAAATACTGTCGATTAACGACACTGAAGAAAGCTACCGAGTAAAGCAAAGCCGTGCGAGTCGCCAAAAGAAAAACTAATTCAACAGCTCGTTAGAAACATAAAATTACTAGCCCCAAGTGGCTCCCTTTCTGACTGCCAAAACTCTCTTTTTGGCTGCCGCGCTGGCTCCCTTTTTGGCTGCCATTTCCA
>JANLRK010000791.1:0-2344 GCA_031361585.1 Pirellula sp.
CGCTTCGACCAGCTTGATGTCATGTACGTCGGTGTTCGAACCCACCCACATCGTTATCCGGCCCGCCCCGTCCCGCATTGGCGTTGCCCGGCTGAAGTGCCAGCGGTACTCACCATCGGCACGCCGGAAGCGGTGCTCTGACTGGAACGGCTCGCCGGTTTCGAACGCATGCCGCCAGTGCTTAGCTTTCTCGTCTAAGTCGTCGGGATGGACGAACTTTGTCCAGCCCGAATCCTTCAATTGCTGCAAGGACATGCCGGTGAACTCGGTCCACTGCGGGTTGAAATAGTCGATGTCGCCATTGGGCCTGGCGGTGAAGATTTTCTGCGGCATCGAATCCATGACGAACCGCAGGCTGCGCTCGATTTGGCGCATCGCTTCCTCCGACTGTCTTCGCTGGGAGATGTCGTTGAACAGGACGGCGACTTGCCGGCTGTCTCCCCCGCCGATCCGGAAAGCATAGACATCGAACCAGCGGCCCTCCAACGATTTGGCTTCGTTGACAAAACGAACAGGTTCGCCGGTCATCGCGACTTTGCCGTAAGTTTCAAACCAATGTTCCTCATGATCCGGGTGGAGTTCTCGCATCCGTTTGCCCGTCGCGTCATGCAGTCCGGACTGTTTCTCGAAACTCGGATTCACCTCCAAAAAGCGGTAATCGACCGGCTTTTCGTGCTCGTCGAAAATCATCTCGATGATGCAATAGCCCTCGTCCATCGAATTGAACAAATTGCGATAGCGTTCCTCCGAATCGCGTAACGCATCCCCCACCCGTTTTCGTTCCGTCACATCACTCGCTGCACCGAACCATTCGACGATCTCACCCATCTCATCAAGCAGTGGGACTGCGCGCGAGAACGTCCATCCCACGGTGCCGTCCAATCGCCGGACCCGATGTTCCATTTGGAAAATAGTCTTGGTCTGAACGGAATTGTTGATGGCCGCTACGACGTGCGGTTGATCATCTGGGTGAATGTATTCTTGAAGCCAGCTTCCGCTTGGCTTTTTTGTATCAACGATGAAGTTTCGGCCATCGAGAAGGAGCATCTCACTCCAATCCGGACTCATACGATAGACCACATCCGAACTGGCTGTCACCAACGCTCGAAAGCGAGCCTCGCTCTCGTGCGCCGCCAACTCGGCCTTCTCGGCCTTCTCGGTCAGTTCGTGCTGTTTGACCGACGAGATCAGCAGCGCCTCATTCATCTCGCGCAGTTTCTGCTCGAAGGTCGGGTCCGCTTGGTGGGCCAGAGGGCGTGTTGTGGGAGTGTCGCTCATCAAGACTTCGCTTTCCGCTTCCTGGGGGTTTTAGCCTTCGGAGTTTTCGAATGTACCGAAGTTCTACTCACGGTTGCGGGGTCCCGTCGGACTCTAATGACCACGGACCAGGGATACCGCTGGTTAAAGCTCGGTAGCCTCGCATCGGTTCGCCAATTGCCAGTCCCTTGGCGGTGACTTCGTACGAGCACATGTCGATGCTGTGTTTACTGCGGCGCATTTTCACCACCATCATGAGTTTGCGCAATTGCCCGTTGATCGAGGCGTAGCGCAGGCGAACGATGTCGTCGGCGAGGAATGAGATGGTGAAGTTGCTCAGGCCCATCGAGGTAAAGTTCTCTTCGACTTCGACCGTGCTGAGGATCGTTACGCCTAGCCGCGTCAGCGCGCCGATCATGCGGTACAGAGACTCTCGGAAGTCGGTGCGGAAGTCGGGAGCGAGTGCCATCTCGAATCCGACCAGCGAATCGATGACAAGCCGTTTGCAACCAATTTCTTTGACCGCGCTGACGATTTCATGCACGGTCTCATCCACCGAGAGGTCCAGAGGCCGCAGGTAAATGAGCTTGAGCGAGCCGTCCTTCAGGTTCTTCGCGAAGTCGAAGCCGAATGAGGCGGCCCGTTGCATGTACTCGTTGGGAAGCTCTTCGAACATGGAGACGATGCAGGGCTCGCCTTTCCTCAAGCCCTCGGCGATGTATTGAATGCCGAGGACGGTTTTGCCCCCTCCGGAGGGACCGGCCACGAGTAGACTGTCGCCCTCGGGGATGCCGCCGCCCATGAGGACGTCGAGTTCTGGAACGCCGGTGGAAAGACGGCTCCTCCCCTTGACGTGCTCTGACTTATTATCGGTGAGGCCGAAGGTGCGCGGAAAGGCGTGCAGGCCATGCTCGGTAATGCGGAAGGTGTGCAGGCCAGGCACGGACTCCTGGCCGCGGATCTTCATGACCTGCAACTTGCGCACGATCGAGTTGCGTTCCACGCTTTGGTAAAGCCAGAACAGCCCGTCGGCCACGGTGAAGACCGGGTTGTCCCGCAGCTCGCCCTCGACGTACTCGCCGATCAG
>JANLRK010000794.1:0-8979 GCA_031361585.1 Pirellula sp.
TGGGAAAGCCTCCTAGCCGAGTTTTAGATACGGTCGGCAAGACCCTCGGGCTCCGGTCAAAACGTGCTTTTTTATGCACGAAATAAATCGAATAAAACTGGGATCGGCCGCATTCCAACGGCTTACCGAGCAGGAAACCTGCGAACATATTGGCCATGCTCTGGAACGCGGCGAGGGCGGGTTTATCGTTACTGCAAACTTGGATCACTTGCTCCGTTGCAAACGTTCACCGGAGTACCTGCAACTGGTTCAGCAAGCAGATCTCGTCGTGGCCGATGGGATGCCTCTCATTTGGGCCATCAGAATCCAAGGGTCACCACTCCTCGTGACTCTGTGGTTGCGTGTCTTTGGAAAGGTAGTGGCAAAGGAGGCGGGAGACGACTTCTGGGTTCTTAGTTCTTGGAAACACGGCGGGGACCGCCGTGCCACACTGTCGGATCCACCTGTAAATCCATCCAATGGGCCGTTTCATATACTCCAGGGATTCGCATTATTTCTAGGTGTGATAATTCAAGCTGCTGTCGTTCGATGGATTCGATCGGCCTACCGAAAAGAAACTTTGCTTCCACTTGCTTATTGGCTATTTCCTGGCTGGAAAGCCACGAAGTCAAAATACGCGGCATGACCGTCGAACCATCCAGATACGCTCTTACCATCGAATCCGCATAGTGTTGAATCCTTTTTTCTAACTGAACCGCTAAAAGAGACTGAATCGTTGCTGGCGATTTTCTAGATCCCATCCTCCTAACAAACGATCTTGCTTGTTTTGCAATTCCCTTGAGTGTCCAATTCGTCGCCGATGAGTCGAGCGGTGACGGATCCAGCAAAAACAATTGACTCACACTCACGCCCTGACCTATCAGCCATTGCGCTGTATCTGTCGCTATTAGTCCACCAAACGAATATCCCACCAAGATGATTGGACGAGCGTTGATCGAATCTCGTGATATCTTCAACGCCTCAGCGCGTACCGCGTCTTTGAGTCTTCCTCGCTTGTTGTCGATTAAATCCGACAAGCTCAACGCCCGCACGCTGCAGGGTCCGCTCATCGCTCGGACAAGTGCCGAAAAAATCCACGCATGTCCGCCCACGCCGGGAAACATGATGTAAAGTGGACCGCCTTCGTCGTCGCGCAATGAAACGAACGCCTCTCGGTTGAGCGCCTCGCCACTCTGGATTTCCTCCACTAGTTGTGCGATTGTCGGTCGTCGCACCAATTGATCTAGCGAGACGGTTAGCCCAAATTGTTTCTCCATGGCCAACGCAAACTCAATTGCGGCCAATGAATCTCCACCCAAGTCTTGAAACCTATCTTCGCGACCAGGTCTATCAATTCCCAAAATAAATTGCCAGCAATCGGCTATCCAGTTTTCACATGTGCCTTGAGGAGGCCCTCCGTGACCGATCGCAGCGACTTCTGAAAAGCAGGTCGCCATCCTTGCAACAGTTGCAAGATCAATTTTTCCTGAGGCGGTTAGCGGCATACATTTAACCAACATAAATCGCCTGGGAATGGCTGCAGCCGGTAATCGCGATTCCAATCTTCTCCTAAGTTTCAACAAGTCGGCTTTCTCAAAATCAAGTGGACATATGACCGCTACCAGTGATGAGACGTCTCGCCCGATCTGACCAGTTGTTTGGACGGCGACCGCAGCCACCCAATCACGATCCGCCATGATAGCCGCTTCCACATCGCCAAGCTCCATTCGACGACCATGTTGCTTGAACTGTCGATCGCCTCGACCTGCAATGTATAGCTCGCCATTTTCCGTGCGTTCGCCGCGATCCCCAATCATGAAGTATGTGCCATACTCGTCGCATCCAAAGCGAGACAGCTGTTCGGGCACGGCGTTCAAGTAGCCATCGGACAAATATGCGGAACGTACTCTTACTACGCCCGAGCCATTTCCATGAATCTTTTTGCCCGATTCATCCACTAACTCAAGTTCGCATGCCAAGTGGTTTCGACGCAACGGTAGTGGCCCCACTCCATGGGCATCGCTTGGCAAGTAGCGACCTGCGGCCATCGGCCCAGTCTCTGTCGAACCATAGTTTTGCCATAGCTCGACGCCCGAAAACACTTCGTGGAAAGTTCGAACATCGCTCCGCAAGATTGCCTCACCACTTGTGAACACCAAGCGAATCTGATTTGCAAAAGGTTTATTACCAATTTCTTTTAGAAGAAGTCGCAGCAAGGATGGGGTGATAACTAACAGGCTTACCTGATGTGCTGATACCAACTGTTTCGTGCGTATCACGTCAACCTCGGCCACATCGATCGCCACCGAACGAAATCCATTGATCATACAGGAGATGGCGCAATTCATCGCTCCAATGTGACCTGGCGACCCGGGGAAAAGCATCGTGTCTGTCGGCACATATCCATAGTTTTCCGCAAAGCAGTACATCGCGTGGGCGATACTGCGGTGCGATCGTATCACGGCTTTTGGGCATCCTGTTGAGCCTGACGTAAAGACAAAAGCGGCAGTTGACTCCGGCGTCACCTGGGCAACTGGAAATTCGCTCCCCTGAAATTGAGCTTCATCGATCAGGACGACGCGGCGTTTCCCGGCCGCCAATGCGTTCGCTTTGTCTTCCGAATCGATATCAGCGAGAATTACTTCTGCACCGCAATCATCAAGACACATCCGATTTCGCTCAAAGGGCGCGTCAGGCTCCAACGCCGCGAATGCTAGGCCACTTGTCATAACCGCTTGAATTCCCACGTACCAGGGTGCGCCAATACGAGTAAGGCAGGCTACAGCTCTCGTGCACGCAGGCAAGTTAGTGAGCAACGCTCCTCTCACGCGTGCCGCTCGTGCGCGAATCTCACCATGATTTAGCCAACCTTGGCCTTCGACCCATATCGCATCGCGGTCTGAATACTTCTCTCCAGCCCAGTCCATGAGTGCAGCAACCGTCCATCGATCGTCAAATGGACATGCTGACCAGGGATCGAAACCAGGAAACGATGTTTCATTCGAAGTCATCAACGTCCTGCCAAATTCCATTTATTCCTTCTCCATGAGTCGAAATCACAGGACAATACGGAGCTTCGTCGACAAGTGCAATGCCAGAAAGAAGGTTCTTGGTTACGGGTAAGACAGTTCTTGGTTCTTGGTTCTTGGTTCTTGGTTCGTAGTTCGTAGTTCGTTGTTCGTTGTTCGTAGTTCTTGGTTACTGGTTACTGGTTACTGGTTCTTAGTTACCGGTTAGTTGAACCAATGAAACCGCGGAGATGCGAAGGGCGCCGAGGTGTTCTTAATTTCTCTGTGTTCCTCGTGTCTCTGTGGTTGACTGCTTAGTTCTTGGTTCTTGGTTCTTGATTCTTGATTCGGGTTTTGTGTTTTTAACCAAGCACGAAGCACCAAGAACTAAGAACGAAAAATTGGTTTTTAACCAAGCACTAAGCACCAGGAACTAGGAACTAGGAACTAGGAACGAAACGCAGTCCGGTGCATCATGTTGTTAACCGAAGGTCGTGTGGATACCCGCTCAATGATCGCGCCTGCGACGATAGAACAATCATGCGTTACCGAGTTCTATAGGCCGTGTTCTAATTGTGACGAATTGAACGATGGTGACGGAACTTCCGATTGTTCTGTCCATCCAACTAAGTTCGTGGCATAGAAATTGACTTCTCGATTTGAATCGCTTGTTATTTGCTCGAGTCCGTTTAGTATCGAAAGGGTGTTGACAAGAATCTCGTTCAACGCGACACCGTTTCACTTTATCGAGACAGATGCATGGTGCGATTGCTTTTGATAGTTGCTAGCGTTTGGGGATGCTTGTCCGCAAACGGCAATGCCGGCATGTTGACCAACACTCAAAACCAAGTTGGTACGACCGTCGCCGGCAGTCCTGGGAAACTGGTGCACCTTGCAACTTTTTCAATTCCCAGCCAGCCCTCTGACGTCTTTACGGACATGCGACTCAGGTTGTTTATTGAACAGTCGGCGATGTCAGCCCCACCTCAATTGCTGTTCGCCAATGCTGGTTCCAACCCGCTTGATTTGTTTACCGGACCGCCCGTCCCACTCCAAAATATTGGAAACGGCACGCTCACTGGTAGTTACATCTACGAGTATTTGTCTCCATGGATTCCTTTGTCCTCCTTCGATAGCCAGCGACTGTCGAACTTGATCGGTTCCAATTCTGCTGGAAATGTGGATGCCTATTTGTACAGCTCTACTTCGTTGGATTTTTCTGTCCCTCAGTCCTCAACGACATGGGTTTACACCCCTGGGTTAGGCCTTTCTACCGTAACCACCGTATACACATCGACATTAACGTTGGTGGCGGTACCTGAACCGATGACAGCCGTCGCATTTGGATTGGGCGCAGTGGCTCTTTGCCTGGTTCGTAAGCGACTCCGAAGGAATACAAAATAAATGAAGTCGATATGTGTCTTTGTTCAATCATTGGCTCTGATTTGCCTTTGTTCAACCTCCTACGCTGACATGCTCTTTGCTTTTCGGCAACAAGCTGGAACGGTCATCGAGACGGTCGGGAATCAACGCGCGATTTACCTTGGCAGATTCGAGTTCGATGGCCCGCCACCCTCGAATGATTTCTCAGGCATATGGGCCGGCGCGACCATCCGAGATGCTAACAACGTTCACCTCTTTCTGGGTAATGGCGATTTGACATTCAATGGCAATGCATCCATGATGGACACGGGAGTCGTCTTCACACAATTGACGAACAACCAACCAACTGCCGTCGTTGCGCCAGGACTTCCTCCCTCCATGTCCGGACCGGGAATTGCGCCGTTGTCTCTTACAGCCCCAGCTGGCAGCTCATTGCATCAGCTGCTTACAAGCTCCGTTAGTGCAAGCTTTCCCAATGGTTATCTCGACGGCTGGTTGGTGAGCAACGACCCAACCCATCTCTTCACTGCGCCCTCGTCGAGCAATCCGCTTTCCAGTAGTGCAACGCCGTTCAACGCGTTTGTGGGGGTCGTCGCTGTTCCAGAGCCAAGCTCGATTGCTCTGGTTGGGCTTTTGCTGGCGGGTGCTGTGGCAATTCGCGTGCGCCGTCGATCTGTCGCATAGCATGGCCCCGTGGGCTGTGAAACAAACGTAATTGAACCACGGAGGCACGAGGTGCGCAGAGGAAAAATCCAAGTTGGGACGTGCCGTGCAATTGTCGTTTCCTCGCCATTTCTATTCGCTGCGTAATGGTTTCTATTCGCTGGGTACTAGCGTCTATTAGCTGCGCACTAGGCCAATGTACTGATGAATGGCTAGGATTTTCGCCTTGATCTGGTCTTTGAGGCAGGGAAATCACGGTGGGGACCACCGTGCCACAATTTGTAGAACAGTTGTCCCAACTGTTCCCGCCCTGCGCATTTATCCATCCTCTCAAAATCCCTCCATTCCCTTCGTTTGCTTCTGTTCAAAAATTCAGAACGGATATTGAACGTGTACTGATCTCCTGAGCAGTTGAGTCAACTGCTCCACAATGTGCCGCTAAAGAACCAGGAATCAAGAACCAGGAACCAGGAACCAGGAACCAGGAACCGGCACGATTCCGGCACGCTGCCGGAAAAATCGTTTTAAAACGTTTACAACGCACAATCCTCAACTAGGATAAAACTCTTTCACGCGTTCATAGTACGGACGATTTTGTTACGAAAGTGCATTATGTTTGGGATTCGAAGTGGGAAGTTGGCTGTGCGTGCCACACTGTTAATTGCAGCTATTATCTTGGCGCCGTTGGCAGCCCAGGGATCTTGGGTGGTCAATATGGGGAACACCATAAAACTGAATAATGGGCCCGGCACTTTGGCCGGGGAGTTCACTGTCGGTACGACGCAATCCAGTTCTGGTTCTGCAGACTCAACGTCAGGCAATTACGCCACCCCACGTTTTAGTACCTTCTGCGTTCAAGTCAACGAGTATTTTAATTACAACGAAGTCCTCACCATTCGAGGCATTACGCAGTTTTCGGAAGCCGGCCATCAGCCCCTAGCCGCTCAGACGGCCGCACTTTACGGCGCATTTATGTCTGGGTACGAAAGCAATTCTTCAAGTTTGAACTTTTTCGGCAATTCAAGCGCAAGCTATAATTACGCATCGCCATCCACACGAGCGAGTGATGCGGATTTACTTCAAAAAGCCATTTGGCATTTCCAGGGTCAGGGAACTTATGTTGCATCGGAAATGATTTCCAACAACAAATTCGTTGCTGCGGTTAGTTCGTTATCCTCTTCCGTACTTACTAGTGCTGGCATCGGTGTGAGCATTTTGAATTTGACTCGGGTGGTCGGTTCGGACAACTACTATCCAGCTCAGGACCAACTCTATTACCATAGCGGGCCACTTGATGCCCCCCCAGCGGTTCCTGAGCCATCGATGATCGCATTGTTTGTATTGGGTGCCATTGGCGCTGGTTGGACTGCCCGCCGACGAAAAATGGCGTAGGTCGGATAATCAGCTTAACAGGCACGATCGAGCGGTTTTTAACCTTAATTGCCACAATGCCGTTTGGCTAAACTGCAACCGTTGGATAGATTGTGAGGAGTTCCTATGCTTGAATCGGGACCAAAACCCTGGAGAGTATGACTTGCTCAGCACAAACGAATCACCCCTCTCGTCGGATCCGATTGCTTCAACTCCCAGCGAATTACCAACGGTGTCACGTAAAATCCCCGTGCAGCTCGAGGGATTGTGGCTGGTTCTGGCGTTTGCCGCCTTGTTCGCGTTGTATCGCGATGTATTTGTTTGGATGACAGGCGTTTGGTCGAACAACGCGGACTACTCCCACGGGTACCTCGTCCCGGTTTTTGCCGCCTATATCCTATGGGCCAATCGCAGTTCACTTCGCCGCACTCGAAATGCGGAGCAATCATCCCAACTGTCCAATGTCCACGATTCCGGCCTCTTGCTCGGAGGATCGCTCATCGGTCTTGGGCTCCTGATGCGAATCGCTGGCATCTACATGCGAATTCAGACACTCGAGGGGATCTCCCTGATTCCTTTTGTCCTTGGGATAATCACGATCCTGTTTGGTCGTCGGGCAGCTCGATGGGGAGCGCCGTCCGTCATGTTTTTGTTATTTATGATCCCATTGCCCGGCTTCCTTTCTGGGCAGCTAAGTGGTTTGCTCCAGACGGTCGCCACGCAAGTTAGCACGTTTGCATTTCAAACATTGGGCATTCCTGCATTTGCAGAGGGGAACGTCATTACGCTTAGCACCGGTCAAATTGGTGTCGCGGAGGCTTGCAGCGGATTGCGGATGCTTTACGCTTTTTTTGCCTTGACGGTTGGGGCTTGCATGATGATCGACCGCACCTGGACGGAAAAAGTCGTCATTGCATTGACGGCGATTCCCATTGCAATTGCCGCCAACTGCATCCGCATAATCGCTACAGGCATTGCATTCGAGTACTTTGATCCAGAAACTGCGGAACATATTTTCCATGATGTCGCAGGTTGGCTAATGATGCCACTAGGCTTTACTATCCTATTGGGTGTACTGGGGATACTTGATCGACTCATTGTGCCCGACGATCGCTTTCCGATTCAATCGGGTTTGCCATAGTCCCTGGGATATACAAGATAAATTTTTACAGCGCCGTGAAATTCTATGATTAAAGACAACTCACCTGAACAATCCAACGGAAATGCGAATGGGCATGGGCCTCAAAACGGGGCACGCGTTCCATCGCAAGTTTTGGTTGCTAAACCATCGCATCGTGACGACGACGAACAGCAAAAGCACCATTTTGCGGCCCTGCTAAGTGCCATCCGCCGCGGCTGGCGAATGGCCGTTCCCTTGGGCATTTGCCTGGCTCTGGCTAGCTCGTTTGCCGCCTGGAAGCTCTTTGTTCCGAAGTATTCCGCTTCGGCTTACCTGCGAATCGATGCGGATAACCGTCCGCTGATTTTCAAGACGGCGGACGAAACCGCTGGCCGCGGAAGCGATTTTAGGTTGTACAAGAACACCCATCAGCAACTGTTGGTGACCCCATTCGTACTCAATACCGCCCTGCGAGACACCGAGGTTTCGTCGCTGCCGGAAATCGCTAGCCGATCGAGCGAGGATGCCATCGCTTGGTTGCAGGAAAACATAAAGGTCAAGTTTCCTGGCGATGGGGAAATCATGCAGGTTTCAATCGATACCGTTGCACCGGCGAGTTGCGTTCAAATCGTGAATGGAGTGGTCGGTGCGTTTATGAAGGAGGTGGTCGTAAATGAACGCAACGAACGACTGACTCGTTTGAATACTCTCGAGAAGGTCTTTAGCGAACGGACAAACCAAGTTCGAAACAAACAAGTCGAATTGAAAAACTTGGCTACCACTCTAGGTACTAGCGATTCCCAATCCTTAACAGTGGCGCAACAAAGTGCCTTGCAGCAATTCGGCAAGATGCAGGAAAAACTTAGCGAAATACAGTTTGCGTTGATGCAGGCTGAGGGTGAACTCAAGATTGCGGAGGAGCTTACCCAACGCCAGAAGGAAGCCGAAGCTACAAAATCCAGCGATGCGACTCAATCGTCGTCCACGCTAAATACGTCGATGATCGCTGAGGTCGGAGAACGTACCGCAGATGTTATTCGACTGGAGGAAGACATTGCCATTGCTAGAGCAAGGTTGAGCTCATTGAGCAGAGACTACGGACCATCCCATATCAATGTAAAAAGAGCCAAGGAAGAGCTCGAGATAAAGAACCAACTGCTAACTCAGCGAAAAGCCGAGGCTAAATTGCGAGCGAAACTGACGGTGGAACAAAATCATCAAGCGGAACTCAAACTGAGCTCGCAGGAGCTACAAAATCGAATTTCGAGAACTCCCAATGGCGGCATTTACGATTTAATGGGATTGATTGCTAGGACGCAGGTGCTGTCCAATCAGGAAAAAATACTTAAGGAAAAGGTAGACCTATTGTCCGAAGAGACGAGGCAACTCGGGCGGTCCTCGATCGACGTCGAACTGATGCGATCGGAGATTTCGGGTTTGGAAAACATTTTGAAA
>JANLRK010000802.1:0-1859 GCA_031361585.1 Pirellula sp.
CTGTGGACATTGGCTCCAGCCGATTAGACTACTCCTGCAGGATCGGCCTAGCCAGCAACCTAGCGTCTACCGTAGCAATTACGAATCCCATCCATTGTGCCAACGTCCGCTTCCCTCCGCCTCGGTTCTGCGATTTCCACAAGGTTGTGCCTAGCTGCTAGCTTCCCGAATTCGGAAGGATGCATGGCTAACTCATCAACTGTGAAAATGGGGGAGCCTGCAGGATCGGTCTCGTCGCAACCAGCGTCTTCCCTAGCGGCCAATGTACGCTTACGACTGTCCGTACAGTCATCGTCAGCCACACTAAACCCAGACCGGGCTACCTCAAAGAACAACGGAGCGACGATGTCAAATTCCACTACCATGACACCAAGGCGACTATGTCGTCTTAAAAAGCAACGGTTCACTCTTACACCAATACGGTCGATATGTACACAACGCAAAATCAAAGTGACAAAGGTCAACGAACGGTAATCGACGCTGGCACATCCGACTCACACACATCCGACTCCGCGACGTTTCCTCGCAGTCGTTCCATCATCGCATTGAACTCTCTTGGAACCTCTTGCCAATAATCTCGGGCACGGAAGCCCAGAGGAGCTATTTGCTCGTTGCGAGAAACCCTTCGCATCGTGTCCCGCAGTCGGCATATGGGGCCGACGATTCGGTTGCTGAGCTTCATGGAGTCATAGGTCAACAGAGGCAGTAAGACGATGATCGTACAAGTGTACGAAACGAAGTTCCTAATCAAGAATTCGCGAAGCATCTGCGGGTTCATCGAGGGACTCGCCATGTACTCGTTGACGCTGGCCAAAATCCCGCCAACTACCATAAATACCATGCAATGAAGGATCATGCGCATCGCCAGTACGAGCTGCGTCTTCACGTCAGCCACTACTCTGCGACGCAACTGTGGTGCGGCCATTTTCTGCGAGGCTTTCATCTATAGTTTTCTTACCAATCGTCGTCCCGATTAACTCATATAAGCGCGACGCGTGACATCGAAAGCTCTCCAAAGCGGAAGGTGTTTCGCAGAGACGCATCTGTCAGAAAGAATAGGTTACAATCCTCCCAGCATATGCGAAAAATCAATAAATTCTGGTTTTCGAAATTGAGAGGGAGACGCAACTGCGAATTAGGGGCGCGAATCCAAAGGCCCAATCACTACAACTGTCATTGTCATCCCAAGGGATTGTCCACAGCGTCTTCCCATCCAGGTTATCAGCGTTGCTTCTCCCACATCGTTAATTCACCAAGCATTTCTCAAGCTAACGCCGCGAATGCGCTCCTTACAATCCTTTCTCCAAAACTAAGTGGAATCCATTCGCAACCACTCGTCAAACCTCACGAGACGGATTTGAACAGCCTACCTCCGTGTTACGAGCTTTTTTCGTCTACGGAGCGGATTCCAGCCACTAGCTGATAAATTCGATCTAATAAGCGAGTCTCTAGCCTGAAAAGCTCATAACCTCAGGGTCGGAAAATGAGAGATCCGAGAGACTTTTGGACAGACCCGTCGAATTCGGTCGTTTTGAGCGACGTACAGTTTATGAAGTAGAGAGCGTCAAAGAGAGTCGACAGAGCTACTACAGAACCGTCGCCGAATAACGAAAAGACTGGGTATAAACGAAAGAAGGCTGGAGCCATGACAGCACCAGCCTTTTCGTTTACTTGTGGGTAGGATTTCGTTCGCTACCTGCCATTGGAGTTGCGGGAGCCAGACTCCGTTCGAGCGCAAAACAGAGGGGGTCGCGACCCATTCCGATTCTTTGTTTTATCCAGTCGACTTTTCTATGGTAAGACGTGCCAACGCAACTACTAAGCCTTTGTACATTGCAAAACTCCCCTGGCCACGAAAC
>JANLRK010000824.1:0-6084 GCA_031361585.1 Pirellula sp.
CCCGAAAACGTTTCCGGTAATAGGATGGTTAAAGTAAGAGTTTGTTGAATACATCGAATTCTCCTTGCTGCATCAGCAGCCGTTTAAGAAATTTTGTTGGGACTGAGTTAGGCCGTCCCGTTGCCCGACCGTTCGGATGAAAGGCCTTTTGTATTTGCAACTAAGCGGTCAAGCAGTACTTGCTCTCTCGAAAACAACTTCACGTCGAGAGGAGTTTTCGCCTGCAAATTTTGCCGATAATCTCAAGGAACCGTGAAATCATTTCAAAGCCGCAGCTACGCATAGTGGCAAATGGGTTCGTGCACGGCAGCAATGTTCACCGGAAAGTAGGACGAATGCGACATCCGATGAGCTTGCGGTTTCCGTTTCATTCCGACGCCAGTGGAGCGGTTGAACGGCAATAAACAAACGCTGGGCCCCAAACGAGCTCGGTCTCGTTGGAGCCAACGCTTTTTGGCTAGAGGCGTGTGCAACGCGAGAACCCGCCTCCCCACCCAGTCCAACGCCACAGGCGTTGGACTGGGTGGGAGGCGGGTAATGGTTGATGCGATCGCTTCTAGCCAGGAAACTTCAAGTCCAATGGGCACGGAGGCTTTCCCACTTTCGCATCAATGATTTAGTTGATAGCGCTTGGGCTAACTCCGTAGGGTAGCCAAGCTAAACATCCCGTTACAACATGCTCAGCAGTTCTTTGCAGGTTGCTTCGTTTTTTGCGTGGGTTGCCGTAGGTTGGCTGGAAGCGACGACGTTCAGGAGCGCCGCGAGGAACTCGTCGCGGGCTTTAGCGTATTGATGATGAAGCCAACCGGGATCTACAGCCCAGCGTTCGGCAATTTCGCGAATCGGCAAACCCTCGTAGAATCGGGCGTGCAGCAACTCAACGCGGCGGACCGCCTCTTCGCCAACGGTCTCGGCGATTTGCCGTTGCAGCAACGATGCTTCCTTGACAGTCGCTTGTGCGTATTCACAATCAAAGATCTTGCCCACTGTTGCTTCGTCAGCCACAACTTCAGGCAGATCGGCGTGTACCGGCGCCGGCCGAGTTTCAAAGCGCAGCATCACATTCCGCATGACACCGTACAGGTAGCCTCGGAAACCGCTAGGGTGCTGGCTGTTTGCTTTCGACAAGGCTCCTCCCGGACGGATGCACTCGATAAAAACTTCCTGCACTGCGTCATCGATCAGAGCAATTCGCCTGGACCGATTCCAGCGGGCCGCTAGACAGTTTCGCACAGCTTGCTCATACCGTTTGGCAAACTGATCCAATGCCGATTTGGATCCCTCGGCTGCTTCGTGGATCAGCGTCCAACTGGTGAGGCGTTCCACCGAAGGGGGATCAAATTGATTATTCATTTTTCGGGCCCAATCGTTTCGGTACTTCCCTTATGAAGGGACTCAAGCAGTTTATTGAAATCAGTTCGTTCACGGAGCGGTTCGAAATCAGGATCACGCTTAAGATGCTCAGCGTCTGCAAAACCTAACTCAATGGCACGGTTCAGTAGCTCGATCGATCGGGTGGCGAACTCGCGCTGGCGATCAGGGGCCTCTATGCTTGCCAGTGAAAAGAAGCAAGCCGCATCATACCACTCAACAGGACTCCATGGCGGCGCGCGAGAAGGGTCCGTGGAAGCGTTAATCAAGGTATTCACTTCGTTTACAGACTCGTCTACTTTTCCAGCCTTTAGTAGCATAGTCGCACGTTGAATTTGAGATTTTTGAGGTCCATCCTTCGGAATGACTTCACGGACTGCTTCCCAGTCTGCAGGCTTATCTTGTTTTAATCTATCGAGAGCGTACGCACGGCCCGAGAGGCAATATACGAGTGCGTCACGAGAGAAAAGACTGTCGCCTTCGGCTTCGTACACTGGCCTAACCGATTTAACAGCTTTGCTAAACCAGTTGAGACTCCCGGTGTTATCTCCTTGCGAGTCATTCAAATCGCCCATTCTGCAATAGCTCCATCCTAAGGAAACTCGATAATCGGAAACGTCCGGAAAGTCCGCAGCCAGCTTTTCGTTGATACTGATGGCCTTGCTAATTTGCACCTGTGCCTCGGCGAATCTGCCTTGTTGCGTTAGAATCTGCGCTAAATCGTCGCAACCCCTCCCCAATTCCTCTCGATACAAGGGCGCAGACGGAAACTCAGCTGCAAGGCTCTCGTAGATCTCTATACCTAGACGAAGCTGTTGTATGCCTTCCTCTGGCTTGAAAAGCCTATATCTCAAAAATCGGCCAAGCGAAACATACCTTTCGGCCATGTCGGATTTATTGCTTGGATCGAAGGGGAAATCAGCGTCCAGAGACACTGACGACTTCAGTGAGTTTCTGAGTAGCTCTTCCGCTTCTGTCGTATGTCCCGATTCCGCCAACAAGTTACCAAGATTGGATTGAAGCCGACTGACATGGAACCGGTATTTTGCCTCCGAGGGAGAGTTTGCTGCCAGACTTTCAAATAACCGCAATCCCTTTCGGTACTGGTCCTCCGCTTCCGATCTCCCGAGACGCTTTAACAAAGCGGCAAGTGTGTTGTGATATATACCTAAATTGACGATATACGATGTTTCAGCGGGGGATTTTGCGACAAGTTGCTCACAAGATTTCAGTGCTTTCCTAACCTCCGATTCTGACTTTGCGAAATTTCCTAGTTCCTCAAGAACGATTGCCAGATAATGACGCGCCTCACAACAATTATCTTGATAATTCATTCTAGATGGAGATTTATCGGCTAGCTGTTCCCATATCGATGCAGATTGTTCTAAGGCAGACAGGGCCTGCTCTTTGTGGCCAAGGTAGTCCCAAATTATTCCCAAGCGAAAATGCCCCTCTGCTCGAATGGCCCTGCTACGTTCATCATTTCCGACTCTATCAGCGAATGTTTGCCAACGACGATTTGCGCTCTTTAGATAGCTGCGTGCTTGCGGGCCAAGTGTAGATTTCGACCCAATCAGTTTTTCAATGGCTTCGTCGGTACTCGCGCGATAACTTTCCAGCGTTGCGTCTTCGGCGGCTTCGGCAAGTCTCTGTTGTCGTTGTGCTTCGAGTTTAGCGAGTCGTTCGCCATCGGCCCGTTCGTCTGCAGCGTTCAACGCCTCCAGGGTGAGTATTCGATTCGATTCCGCGCGGAATAGGCCCCAGGAGGTGCCGATGATGCCAGCCATCAGCGTTGACAGAAACAATGAACCTGTAAGTACTGGCCAGCGGTGACGCCGAATGAATTTGCGCATTTGGTAAGCAGCACTGGGTGGGCACGCTTCGACCGGTTCATCAAGAAGGTAACGCTGCAAATCCCAAGCAAGTGCGGACGCTGACTCGTATCGTCGCGCGCGGTCCTTCTCCAGCGTTTTCATGATGACCCAGTCGAGTTCGGACCTGAGCAGCTTGCTCAGTTCACTTGGCTCGACACCGCGCAGCGCGGCGATGCTCGCCCGCATCTTGGAGGTTGACAACCGAGTGCTGGGAAGCGGAGGATCCTCTTCGCGAATGACTCGCAAGGCCTCTTGCAAGCCGCGCTCGGCCAACTCCGCGCGCGGAAACGGAGTGGAGCCAGCTAATAACTCGTACATCAATACTCCCAGCGAATACACGTCACTGCGCGTATCAATGTCCAGGTTGTTGAGTTCTGCTTGTTCAGGCGACATGTATTCTGCTGTTCCCACGACGGCACCAAAGGCCGTGTGCAGCGACACCTCAGTTAAAGTTGCTCCAAACGCTTTGGCGACTCCAAAATCGATCACTTTGGGAACGGGCTTGCCGTCAAACATTGCGACCATGATGTTCGAAGGTTTGATGTCGCGGTGAATAACTCCTTTTTGGTGCGCGTGATGGATGGCCTGACAAACGGGAATCAGCAGTTGCAATCGTTCCCGCAGGCCGATTTTATTTTGATCGCACCAGGATGTGATAGTTGTCCCGCGAACAAGTTCCACCACTCGGCGCTTCCCGTCCAGTTTGTTTGGCTTGAGGCAATTCTTCTTCTGGATTCGTCATAGGGACATACCTATACGGTCAAGTTCGGGAGAGCCTGATAAGACTCGCGGAATACACTTCGACAACCCTGGTTTTCCGGGAATGGTTATTCTAAGGGGGCAGGATCGTCTTAAGCTTACTTCACCCAACCATCACTTTTCGCGCATGAAAATTTAGAAAAAAGTCTTGATTTATTGATTTGCTTTCCAGAAAACATGGGCCGCCGTTCGAGCGATCGATTTGCTAAAGAAATCAATTGATGTGCAGTAGCCAAAAAGCCCGAACGATCGACCGGTCAAGCCGGTGGGATTCACAAATACCGCAGGCTTGTCCTGCTGGATAGTTCTGCTTCCAAGCTAAGGCGACCGGCAGACTGAAAAGTACCAGTAGCACGACGCGCGTGCTAGTGAATTGGAAGCTGGAATCACTAGTGCTCTGTCCTACTTAGGAATTAGGGTTCGGTTATGGGAGAGCGAGCTGCCGAGTTTTTTCAATATGGCTCAGCAGGAGCTTCGCCCTCCCGACCCAAAAATGTAATCTGGACAGAGCACTAGCTTGCGCGTCGTGCTAGGTAGGGTTAAACCTGCCGGTCGGCTAACAAGGCGAATGGCCCCAAGTTTTTTGCGAGCACCGGAAGGTGAAACGACCCAGGGGGCCATTCTATGCCGATGCGAACACATTATTCTTTGGCGGCCTTTAGCAGGATGTCGCGTGTGACTTCATGAATCTTTTGTTGACGTCCCGCGAGATCCTCAAGTTCAATCAACAAACCTGGATCGGCTACTTGACCCACGATGTCTTCTTGGTTGTTGGTTTGTTTTGCCAAGGCCTGAGTCCTTCGATTGATTCGCAGCTGCAGGGTTTTTAGCAACTTAAGTTCCGCGATGGAGTCCACTAAAGGTTCGTTCTCGGGACTATTCGACTGCTGTTGCTGTTGGTCCTGAGGTTGCTGCTTCTTCTTGTCCTCGCGTTTCTTTTGCACTTGCTTAAGCGATTCGAGCATCTCCTCCAGAGCACCAACAATTTCGTCTTCAATCGATTGGGTCAGCGCAGACACATTGGCGTCGGCTAGTTTCTTACTCACCGATTGTGCGTCCGCGTTGACTTGCTCTAAGGCTTCAGGGAAAGCAGTGCTCGAACCTTCATCCTGCAGCAGGAGCAATGCTCGCTGTCCCTCCATGACAACCTTGGACTGTTCGATCGAGAGCTTATTGGCCTGGATTTCTAAAGTCAAATCCTTCAGTTCGCCGGTTAGGTTTGAAAGTTTTTCCGTTTGCTCTCGCACTGTTCTTTGCAAATCCAGCATCCTTCGTAGTCGCGTCTCCACGTCGACAAGTGAGCGTTCGATCTCCTCCTCTCGAAGTTGGCGAAGAATGCGTTCCAGTTCTTCGATCGCTTCTCGCAGTTCACGCTCTGCCTGCCGTTGTTCATCAACAGCTTCGTCCCGTTTTTGTTCCTCTAGTCTATCTTGCGCGTTTTGCATACGCTTTCGTGCCGACTCGACGCGTTTTTTTGCTTTTTCTTCTCGCGATTCTGGCTTCGGAGTATCTTTCTTTTTGGACGAGTCACCAGACTTGGATGCATCTTGTTCGCTCGGTTTGCCATCCTGGGACTCCTTGGAATCGGGGTCCTTTGAATCGGGAGGATTGGCTGACTTCCCGTCGCCTTGTTTAGAATCTTTCGGCTTGCCCTCGGTTGGCTTATTCTCTTTTGGCTCGCCGTTTTTGTCTTTTGGCTCTCCGTCTTTAGGGGGCGCACCATCGGATTTTTCTTTCGGATCTTTCGTTTCGTCCCCTGGTGTTTTTTTTGATTCCGCATCGCCAGCCTTCTTTTCGCCGTCTGGCTGCTTTCCATCTTTATTGGGATCTGGAGAGGCGCCTTTCTCGGCTTGTTTATCGTTTTCCTCCTTGCCTTGATTGAGATCGGACGCGACTTTATCGAGCTGTTCCTTGATGTCCTTCTGCTCGCCGGCGGCTTGCTTTAGTTCCTGGCCAGATTCCGTACGGGCTGTCTGTCCACGTTGGATCTGTTCCAGTCGACGAATCTCTTTCTGAATTTCCTCCAAGCGTACACGTTCATCTCTGAGTCGCGTTGATCGGTTCTCGCTTTGGAGTAGTT
>JANLRK010000416.1:0-20042 GCA_031361585.1 Pirellula sp.
TTTCTTGCCCAATCGATCACGAGCGATCAAAACCCGGCCTCCACTGCGCAGGTCCAATATCGCTAGACCAAACATTCCGCGAAGGTGCTTCAAAAATTCATCGCCATACTCTTCGTACAAGTGAACGATGACTTCGGTATCCGAACCAGTGATGAAGCGATGCCCTCGCAACTTCAGGTTCTCTCGCAACTCGACGAAATTGTAGATCTCTCCATTGCAAACAACGTGAATTTCGCCTGTCTCGTTCGCAATTGGCTGGTGGCCGCTAGAAAGGTCGATAATGCTGAGGCGGCGCATGCCGATGCAGCGACCCGGGGATGAAGCATGGCCTTGATCATCTGGGCCGCGGTGAATGATGCGGTCTGCCATCGTGCGGGTGCAGCGCGCAGCACCGTCAGCATCCAATCTGGCATCGATAACTCCTACGATTCCACACATTGTTGCTAGCCCAGCCTATTTGTTTTTCGTCGGGGTTTTGCGCTGCAACTAGCGAACATGGATTACGTCCGTTGGGTAGTCTTCAATTGGCTTGGGTCTGGTGCGTAAATAGGATAGAATGGTTCGGTAAGTACTAACGCTACGCACTGCCATCGACAGACACGCTCCGTGCAGCCCACCTTTCTTGATAACTTTCGCAAGCCCGAGCAATCCAGCCAAAGCCAATACGACCCACAGCATCCCAAAATAGCCAGCTAAAAGTGTGACCACCACAAAAAACAACAACGTGGCAGCAAAGGTTATGACAAAGGGAATGGCATCAAGGCAAAACTGCAAAGCTCCACCGTAGACGCTTGCATGACGAATCACTGCACCGTAGTCGTACATTTTAGTTCGACTTCGCCGCAATACTTCACGAATCGTCTGACGATTCTCAGTAAACTTAACTGCCATGCGGCCTTCAATGCGGGCCAACTTAAATCCGGCGTTTCTAATGCGCATACACAGTTCGTGGTCCTCTGCAGTCGGCAAATGCGGATTAACCGGACCAGCCAATTCCATGGCTCGACGCCGGTAGAGGGCAATACCACCCAAGTTTTTGCAGTCGCAGACGGTTTTCGTCAGATCCTGGTCAAACACGTTGGGAGCTCCGCCTCCGTGATTTCCCTGAGCATCCACATACTCCTCGTCCAGCACGCCGGCCACCGCACCGTACTCGGGATGCGAGTCCATGAAGACTATGGCTTGGACTAACCAGTCAGCCTCGGCTAGAGAGTCGCCGTCCTGAAAAAAAACATATTCGCCATGCGAGTGTAAGTAGCCTGTATAACGTCCTGCGGCCACGCACAGAGGCCATTCCTTCTTCAGTTGTAGGATGCGAATCGGGTACTGCTTTGCGATCTCGATGCTGCAATCGGTTGACGCTGAGTCTGCAAAGATAACTTCCAGGCCTGGAATTCGAGACTGAGCCTTCAATACCGATTCAATAGCGCCACCAATGAACTGCTCTTCATTGCGGCCGATGATGACTACCGTCAACTTGCTGGCAGCAGACATGGTTGTTTGTTGGGTATTATCCATGATGTCGATCAGGTTTGTTTTGTAGTTGGATAAGTGACTATGAGGGAGATTTATTGAAAAGTGGATTCAGAAAGCGAATCATGCCAAGCGACGTGGCGAACACGATAATGGTGTAAAGTAAAATAGCTGCGGGAAAACTGACGAAGCGAGAACAGGGGGCAGCAATCACCACAACCAAAGACAATAAGATTGCTGGTGCCATTCGAAGGATTTCACCCATCAATCGCGGGCTAGCAACCTTCTGCGTAAACACGACGTAGTGCTGAAAAGTGTTTACAATGCTCGAGACCAACGCACATACTGCAGCGCCAACCAAGCCGAAGTTTCCGATAAGGACGAAGCCGAGCAGGAGGTTGAAAATGATGTTGGTTTGAACAATTCGGAAGACGGAACGGTCGGCTCCGACTGCCCACAGTCCGTGACCTAATACAGGATTGAGTGGATCGAAGAGCAGGCTGAAGGCCACTATCTGCAATACAAATGATCCCTGCCGAAAGCCCTTGCTTCCATAAACCAGATCGAGAAAGTCGCCTGCAAAAACAAACATTACCAGACTGGCTGGAAAGGCCAGGCGAATAAGCAAACTGAGCACCGAGTGTACCAAGTTGGCCACGGCCAATTTGCTGGTCTTGGCAGCAGCAACAAGCGGCGGAAAGGTGCTATGCCCGACGCTGCGGTACATGATCTGAATGGGTTGCAGCAACTGAAAGGCTGCGTTGAGCATTCCGACTTCGCTCTCGCTAGTGAACTTGCTAAGCATTACTCCGGCCAGCGAGGTTCCAACCGCAGCCATACCGTCGGATCCCAAGAAAATTCTTGAGCTCGACAGCAATCGGAGCAACAGCGATAAGCTGATCGGGCTGCGACAGTGTTCCTCGGCTAAAGCTAACGTGGCCAAGCCGTGAAGGGTCAAGAGTGTTATCAATCGCGAAAGCACGATTACTAGAGTCACACCTAGGACACCATAGCCTAGCCATAAAACCGCCAAGCTACCCAACACCATCATTGCATTGCCAGGTATGTTGCCGAGGGCTATCAGATGCATCTTGTCACGCCCCTTGATGATCGCTTCCGTAATCATGGTCAGCGAATAGAAGGGGACAGCTAGTGCTAGCAGACATATAACCTGCGTTGTTGTTTCCTGGTAACGCATGGCGAATGCGATTGCCACCATCGCCAACGCCGCCAAACCGGATGTCATGGCGGTCGATAGATATCCGTGAATCAAATAGCGTTTGGCGGTGTGAGGTCGTCGAGCGACGAGGCGAACTAAGACCGTTGGCAAACCTGCGTATCCAAACACATGGCAGGTATACAAAAGTGTGAGACCAAGAGCTAATTGCCCGAAGGCTTCCAAGCCAGCGATACGCGAGACAGCGGCGTAAACTAGAAAGGTGCTGGCCTTGTTGGCGACTTCGCCACCACCGATTGAGATCGCGTTGAGGGCTATTTTTCTGAGGCTAGATCGCGATCCAGTCATCGCACAGACCTCTTCATTGGAGGCTCGGCGAAGGACATAACTCCGATGCCAGTCATCAACACCAGCGATTCGTACTCGAGTCCGATGAACGCTATTTCAAAGAAGCCACCGACAAATGCCAACAGAAACACCGAGCTGATGAGGATTGCAAGACCGTCGCCTTGTCGCCTCAAGGTCATACTGCGATGGAAGACAACCGCCAAAGTTATTAGGCCAAGTGCAAAACCGACCATGCCTAAATTGAGCAATGACTCGAGATAGGAGGAGTGGGAATGAAATAGCGCCCAGCCATGGAGCCGCTCAAACTCAGCCAAGCGTCTCATGGTCCAGAAGGCACCGTAGCCGTATCCAAGTACCGGCTGTTCCGTGAACTCGTTGAACGCATGGCTCCAGATTGGCAATCTTCCAGTCAGCTTGGCTGGGTCGGCTGAGTCTTCATCGCGGCCCATGGTCGTTACTGTGGTTGCATCAAGGTCCCGCCCTGTTACGCCTTGATAGAACAACACGCAAGAAATAGCTAATCCCAACCCAGCCACACCGACAATCAGCCATCCGCGAGCAGAAGTGCAATGCCATGTCAACCAACCGCAGGCTAGAAGTGCTGCCACTGTTCCGGTTCGAGCTTTGGTCAGGATTAAGAATGCAAGTGCAATGACAGCAATGATGAGAATCAACCGACGCCCCTGCGAGAAATAGATTGCGAGGCTAGCGACCAACAAGAAACCGCAATTGAAGGCTTGCTTGGCAGGGTGGAAAATCCCAGAGAAACGATACTCGCCATTGCCTAAAAATGAACGAAACTTTAGCTCAACCAAAACGCTGGCAACTAGAAACAGAGTTGAGATAATGGTGATACCCCAAGCATAATCTCGCATGCTCCAAACGCGACCGATACCCAGCCCAGCAACAACTACCAGAGAAGCCGTGAGAGCCCTCTTGAAGGTCAACAGCGAGTCATCGGACCAAAAGTTCGATAAAAAGATGTAGACTGTCAGACCAAGCGTTGGAATCAGAATGGTCCAAGCTACCTGTGGCTTGGCAGCAGCTGGCCTCGCCAGCGTAAGTAGATAGAAACCGATGCATCCCAAGCCCAGAAAGGCAAACTGTCTAATCGAGTTGCTCTGAACACGGGGTTGGTAGATTTCTGCACCACCAGCTGCGGCATAACCGTAGTCGGACGATACAACGATGCTAAAACCCGACACGAGCAATATGGGCAACCAGAATTCTATCTGCAGCCAACGAGGTACTATTCGGGCTGATTTTGACTCCGAGAAGCGTGCAACGTTAGTAAATGGAGGCTCTACCGTCTCATGCATTTGCGTTCAGGATTTGCGAAATCGACTGCGGCAAGAAATGCTTCGACTTGTTCAGCACCACTCCGATCAGATTCACATCTGACTCTTCTAGTGTTCTAAGCAGTCGACTTGCCTGCTTCAGTTCCGTCTTTCCTGACTCTAGAACGACAATTACATAATCCAAATGTTGAGCTAATCCAACCAACTTGTCCGGGGACGAGGCGGGGGGCAGGTCTACAATGACCAAGTCAGCGTTCTTTTGTATTTGAGCAATAGCAGCGGCAAAGTCTTTGCAGCTGGCCGCGTTGCGTTGATTGAAAGTGTATTCTGAAGAGCTCGAAACCAAACGCAAGGACTGTCGATTGGCCGCCTGCAAGCAGTCGTTTGGCTCCGCCTTACCCTCGGCCAGTTCAGCCAATCCGGGTGATCCATTGAGTCCGAACTCTTTGGAGATTGTTCGACCAACTCGGTCTGCTTCGACTAGCACAGTGGAGAGTTGAAAGTCTTCGCTACTGGTAATGGCCAATGCCATCGACATAGTACTGGCTCCGCTACCGGCCTGTACACCGATGATGCCCAAGGTTAAACCGTCTCGTTGCGGATCGCGACCATCGGTATGGACAAGGAGTCCTGACAGCACTGAGCGACATATATTCATCAGGTCATCCGAAGATCCAGCCCGATCCACTACGGCTCGTTGACGGCTGAGGGCCGACTGATAATGAACTTCGCCAATTACAGGAACTTCCAATCTTTGGGCGGCTTGAACCACGGTTCGAATCGCCCCTGAATTGATTTCGCGAATAAATGCAAGACCAAGTCCACTGACAAGTCCCAGCAACACAAAAGCTGACAATAGCAATTGCTTGTTTGGTTTGATCGGACGCTCAACAAACGTAGCGGACTGGAACTGGCTAACCGATGAAATTCCTCCTGTTCGCAGTTCGTCAATCACACGAGCTTCTTCTTCCTTGTCTCGCAACAGGCGCAAGCTAGAAGCATACTGGTCAATGTCGCGGTCGATTTGCGACAAGTCGTTGGCATCTTGCAGATGTTCGGCGACGGCTCCTTCTAATGTACTCATCTGACTACGAAGTTTTTCAATAGCAGATCGCTGTCCAGCGATCGTTGAATCGTTGAGCTTCATCTCCTCTTGCAGTTTTTGCTTCAGAGGATTTGGGACAGTATTCTTGTCCTTAACATCTGTTTTCTTGAACTCGTCTAGAATCTTGTGTGCACCTTCCAATTCCTTCCGAGTGGCTTGGAGAAATACATGGGAATCGGCATACTTGGCCGACTCGTTCAATTCCCGTAGTTCTAACTCGTAAACTCGTTGACGAAGCTCACCCCAATTGGATCCAGAAGATTCTTGTTCGGTGGCAATGGTGAAATCGTCTAATTTGATGATATCTGTATCCAGCTGTTTCGATTTAGACAGTGCTTGCACAAGCTCACGCTGGGTGGTCAATAGGTCCATTTCGATCGACGACATATGTTCTTTCATGATGCTTTGTTTGGCCTCAATCGATACGATCTTTCGTTCTTCCAGGAACTTGCGTTTTTTGCCTTGGGCCTGCTGTAAACGCTTGGTAGCTGATTCTGTCTGGGCAATAAAAAAGTCGCGAGAACCCTTTGTTTGCATCGTCTGACTGTGAAGAATCAAGAATGCATCCACCACATTCCGAGAAATTGCTTGTGCCATCTCGGGCGACTTAGAGGTGGCCTCGACAGTAATGACTGTAGATTTCTTAGGAGCATCATAATTGATGCAGCCAGATAGCCGTAACAGCGCCATTTCGTGTTTGCTGATATCATCGCGCAAACCGCTAGCACGGATACACGCATCGGCGATTTTGCGAATCGCACCAAGTATTGTGGGGCCCTTCTCGGGCTCTGTACTAGGCAAGGAGCCTGCCAGAATTGCAGCCTCACCTAACTTGTCAACGACCATCTCAAGGACTTGGCGACTCCGCAGAATTTGCAGCGCTGAATTGAGGTCCTCTTCCTGGCTTTTTTGCAGTAGCATTGTCTGCCCGGTAGTAACGGTTGGGTCGAGTGCTACACTCTCTCGGCCAACTTGGAATAACAGACTCGCATGAGAAACGTAGGTTCTAGGCCAAACGATGATTGCTAACCAGCCAAGAAAAATACTGCCCAGTAGGCAGGCGATTACAGAGTACTTGCGAGCAAACGGAATTTCGATCAAGTTCATTAAGGGCAGAGTGTGGAGGTCGGCAATGCCCCTCGATTGCGCACCAACACGAGCAATAGCCGCATAGGAATCATTGACCTCGTTTCCCGAAGATTTCTTGTCAATGAGTTTCATGTTTTTCTTTTTTGGGTCCGGAAATCCATTGGCAATAATTAATCTAGACACTTGCAATCGCTGCCTCCAGCAAACGTACGGACGCTTTCGGCAATACGTCGCACATGGTCACCGGTCATCTCGGGATACATGGGCAGCGACAGATTGTCGTTAGCATACTTACAATAATCGCTTACGTCCGAAGGAATTGTAGTCGCTCCTTCGAACGGCTGAGCTTTAAATAATGGATTGGGATAGTGAATTCCCCCAAAGACTTTTTTCTTTGCTAAATGCGAGCCCAAAATGCGCCCGGCTTCCATGGCGCGAGCTCGTCCAATGACTGGTGCCCAGTTTGATTGATTTGTTTGGCGGATTCAATTAATTCTGCAACAAATATTTTGCGATAGGCTCGCGCGGCCCTGCTACAACCTGACTCACCCCACTTTTCGTAGTTTCGACATGTGGGTTTTCGGGTACAGGATTTCTGCGTGGTTGGATTTCGCCTACAATTGCAAGCGTAAATCGATCGTTACCTAAATTCCGTCCAGACCATATTAAGTGGCTTTTGTAGAATTTATTGAATTCATGCAAGTAACTCCTCGCCCAAAGCGCATCTTAATGATTCTGGAGAATGCATGTTTCCCCCAGGATACGCGGGTCTTCCAAGAAGCGATAGCGTTGGGTGAAGCTGGTTATCAAACCACAGTGATTTGCCCAACGGGCAAGAGTCGTGATCTGTATGAACTTGTTGAGGGAGTGCATGTCTATCGCTATCCTAGACCGCCAGAGTGGAACGGCTTGATCGGCTATCTTTTCGAGTATTCTTACAGTTTGATGATGGCGTTTCTTTTCTCAATGTGGGTCTTGATTCGAAGTGGATTCGATGCAGTGCACATTCATTGCCCTCCCGATCTCAATTCGATGCTCGCCATCTTTTTCAAATTGTTAGGCAAGAAGTTTGTCGTTGACCTTCACGATCTTTCCCCGGAGCTTTATCAAGCTCAGAAAGTAGGCAATGCAAACCGTGTACTTGTGAACGCTTTGCGATTTTTTGAGAGGCTCGCCAGTCGAAATGCAGACGCTCTCATCGCAACGAACGAGTCTCAGCATTTGATTCAAATCAAACGTTGCGGAGCAGATGCGCGACGATGCTACGTCGTGCGAAATGGCCCGAACGAAGAATTTACTCCGACTATTCAACCGCTCCAAGAATTTCGGATACCCGGCAAGTTCATTGTGGGCTACGTCGGGATAATGGGATTTCAAGACGGAGTCGACTACTTGATTCGGGCACTTTCGTTACTTCACAACCGGCGAACTGATTTCCAATCCGTACTCGTTGGATGTGGTCCGGCTCTCGAATCGTTAACGAAGCTTACGGATGAATTAGGACTAAAGGACCATGTATTATTTACTGGACATGTTGAGTTCTCCAAAGTCCCTCAATACATCGCATCGTTTGATATTTGCGTTACTCCCGATCCTAGCAATCCCTATAACGATAGCTGTACGACCCTGAAAACGATGGAGTACATGGCAATTGGTAAACCCACGGTCGCCTTTCGAACAAAAGAAAACGAAATCACCGCTGGCGATGCAGCGCTTTACGCTGATGAGAACAACATCGAAGAGTTTGCTGAGTTGATCTTGAAGCTCGCCGATGATCCTGAACTACGTGAACGGATGGGGAAGATAGGGCGACAACGCATTGAGCAATCGCTTTCATGGTCGCGTCAACGAACTATCCTTGTTCAAGCCTACGATGACCTCTTCGCTGGCCGAATGAGGGGTTAAAGACCACTCCGAACCATGGCACGTTCTTCCGAAGGATCTTGCGAAATGGTTTCGCCAGCGCGGCGCTCTCAACGGTAGTCGTTTCTTCGATTCGTTGTCCTAATCGCACTTACCGTTCTCCGCACAGCGCGTGGTGGCCGCTTGTGTGTAGCGTTCGTTGGGCCTCGTGCCCACGAACGCAATAGTTTTGGCGTGCTAAAGTTAGGACGCCAAACCTGTTGCGAATGCCGGGGCAAGTCCGGACATTCGATTGGACTAGCGCGGATTCGGCGATGAAGTCATCCAGAATCTAATCCTATGTTCGAGAACTGGGGCATCGAGGGCATTCGGACATTGGAGCACTCGCGGTGGCTCTGAAATCCCCAATGCACTTCAACCTGTCGTTAGGTTTTCGGCATTTTGAGCGGCACCTGCTTTAGAACGCAATCGCAATATTGGCCTTTCCAAGGCAAACCAACTTATTATTGCGAGAACCAGAGTAATCGAAAACATAATGACGACGTAGCTGGCGCTTGCTCCCTGTGCGTTTCCGATGTACTTGGTCAGAATGGAAAGGGAAATCCAGTTGGCTGCGAGGGGGATGATCGGACTTTGGAATACGTACATGGCATAACTATATTTCCCAAGCACACGTAGAAACGGGAGTTCGAATGCAAACGCGAGCCAACTATCGCGTTTGGCAGTCAATAACAACAACAAAAGCGATGCGCAAAAAAGAGAGATTAACGTGTGCAGGGAAATGGGTAGCCGGTTTCCTTTCATCGCGATCACCAACGAAAAAAATCCACATGACGCAAGCCCGAACAAGGCACCCCATCGAATGGATGGTGATGTTTCGCCCAAGCGAAGCCTTGCGGCGATTGCAGCCCCGAAAAGTAGACCCTCACATCGGAATGCCGTAAATGAAAGCAGCGCGACCCCGTTGTCGTAACAAAGCGAAAACACCAGACGAGACAATACGGAAAGAATCGCGAGCAGTATGGAGAACTTAAAAACTTGTTTGACAGGAAGCAAAAACACTACCAATGGCCAAGCGAGGTAAAAATGCTCTTCGACCGCCAGAGACCAAAAATGCCCCAGATAGCCAAAGCACCACGAATTGCTGACACTCATCTTGATGTTCGTGAGATAAGTCCATAGGTATGCTTGATTTGCATAGGCGTCCGGAAATGGGTGCTTGCCCCCCATAGCTAAAGGAACAATAAAAAGGAAGATGGCCAGGGACACGAAATAGAGGGGGAAAATCCGAAGCGACCTTCGAAGAAAGAAACTCTTAAAAAAGTTAGGTTTCGTTTTTGCATCGAGCAGAACCCCAGTTATCAAAAATCCCGACAGGACAAAAAAGAGATCGACGCCAGATTCAGCAGCTTCAATCATCTTGGCCATCAGGCCGGTCGTTATTCCCTCATGAATAGTCTCGTTCCCAAATCGGTAAAACGTAACGCTGAGAATAGCTAGTCCTCGAACTCCGTCGAGCGCCGGAATTCGTGATGATGGTTGCCAAATCCCGATTTGTTGTGTTGCTGTCACATTGTCTTCCAATGGAATTAGAATCCTTCGACAACTTCGACAGAGCATTGCATGGCTCGATCCGCGGCGAGGATTTCATGAACGGCCCATTTCGCGTCGTCGATTGGCATCAAGTACCGTGGGCCTTGGATGCGACGCAGCTCGCTTTCATCAATGGAAATGGCTGTTTCCATGTTCAAGGCATGAACCCAAGGCTTGCTGCAATCCTCCCATAGCACAATCGTCGGGTCGGGCGACGCGACCGCGGCAATGGTTAATTTATTCGACGTGCTGCAAGACTGGTAGAGCTGATTGGGGTTTGCAGTTTCCCACAGGATGCGCACTAGTTTAGTATCGTCGCACCTTTCAAACTCCTGTTTCAATCGCGATAGATTTCGCTCATCTTGGCAGATAACGCGGATGCTGGAAAAGTAACTCTGAGAGTTCTTCAGGTGAAAATGGAGTTTAGAAATACTCCAGCCCGTGACCGGTTCGATCCAATCTGCAACGATCTCTAAGGCCGGGACCACAACAAAGGTTCGCATGCACATACGAGGATGAGGAACCTTGAGATGGGGCGTCCAGACACGCTGTTGGTCGTAGAGCAACAAATCAACGTCGATGCGTCTTGCCTCCCAGCGAAATTGACGCTGACGCCCTAAGGTGGACTCAATGGATTTAAGTGTATCCCAGACTTCCCAAACCGAACGATTCGTTTCGATTGCCGCAACAGCGTTGAGGAAATCACCTTGCCCATCTGGGCCGCCAATGGGTGGAGTTCGGTAGAGCTGGCTCAAAACTAAGTTCGTGGAGCCGAACGAATCGGCGAGCAAACGCTTTGCCGCGTGCATTGATTCACGAACGTTACCGAGGTTTGCACCAAGACTGATCAGGGTTCTCGGCATCTGATCGCATTTCTACGGCTTCTTGGCGGCTTCTAACTTGTCGACGAACCAGTTTACTGTCGGTTTCGTCCTGTCGTATTTCCTACAGTTTTTCCGCACGAAAAGAGAATACGAAGGTGGTATGGATTGTCCCTCGTCCCTGTAGAGGAGTTTGTACGTATGGCCTGTTGCGACAGCCTGCTCAGACTCGATCCCGACAAAGACCCACTTCGGGTTTCCTTTGCGTCCCCTGATTTCGACATGAGCAAAATCTTCGCGAAGACGATTCATGGCTCGTTTGGTGGCCGAATCCGTACTTAACGGCCCCTCATCGGCATCCGCGGGAAAGCCGACGAGAAAGAAAACGCGATCCAAATTGTCCTTGGACAAATTATCAAGATAAGTCTCTGCAATTTTTTTGGCCTGCTCCAGATCGTAGTTGGTTTCGATGGAACGGTAAGAGAGTCCGTAGGACGTTGTCGTCGCTCCGATTGCTAACGCAAGAAATCCCATGGTCTTAGAAACGAAGCCAAGTTTAAATCGCTTGGAAAGGAGCAAGGCAGCAGCACCTAGCGTAGCACCCACGATTGCGATTGGCATCATTTGGATATATTGAATGGAAAAAATCCCCGCCAACGCGAGAAAAAAACCAAATAACGCCATGGTCGAAAAATTGGTCGATTCGCTAATGTCTTCGGCTTCAGCAGTTAGAAAGGTTTCGCTCATGGGTATCGTGTGTCTGGTTTCAATGGCCAATAGTGATAGCAATGGGAATGATTGCATTAGAATAGCCGCAATCACAGGCTTCATCCAGCATTGATCGGCTGTTCAACGGCCTTTACGGCCTAAACACCAACATGGTTCGATCAACCCAACGTGGACGTCGCTCTTAGGCGTCCGGCAAGAGTTGGTTTACCGTAGCTTGTGCCCCTGGACCGAGTTTCACCTGGCCCGGGGGGTCATGCTACTGTCGATTTCCGTCTGCGGCTCGCATTAGACGCCAACGAGGAGGTGGGACATGCTTTCGACGGACATCTTTGCGACATCTTTGCTGCATAGGAATGCCAAAATCTAACCATTTTGCGCCGAATAATGGCGTTATTAACGCAAGCAAAGGTTGGAATTGGTCAAAAAATGGCTATTTGTCGTCAAAGTGCCTTCGTCAACCGTTGAAATTCTGTCGAGGAGCGGACATACTGAAAAAGCATGGCGCTTTTCAGTCAGCCGACAGTCGTTTTTCAGTTACGTATATGATTCCCTCCAGTCATCTGAACGGATCGGTCGTCCGACGAGTCAAGCTTCGCGAACTTATTCGCGAGCACGGCTTCGTTTCCATACCGGATCTCAGGGATGCGATGGAGGTCAGCGAGTCCACTATTCGTCGTGATCTGGAGGCTTTGGAGGATTTGGGTGAAGCCAAAAGGACGCATGGCGGCGTGTACTCTACTGGGCCGACGACAGCGGTGAAGCAGTTTGAAACCAAGAAACATCCTGGACAGTGGGAAAAAAAACGAAGCATCGCACAATTCGCGGCCTGCCTTATCGAGGATCATGACACGCTGCTGCTTGATGGTGGCAGTACTACCTACGAATTGGCGAGACAGCTTATTGGTCGCCCATTGCAGATTGTGACCAATTCGTTGCCTGTAGCGAATCTTTTTTCCTCGTGCGATTCGGTCGACTTGGTTTTGCTGGGTGGAGCTCTCCATCACAGAACGGGTGTAACGTTAGGAAATTTTGCAAATCAAATGTTGCAATCGATCAACGTTCAAAAAGCGTTTTTGAGTGTTGCCGGCATTAACGCCAGAGGGTTTTACAACAGCAATATGCTCTTGGTGGAAACTGAGCGAGCAATGATGCAATGCGCTGACCGGACAATAATCGTTGCGGACAGTTCCAAATTTGGCCGATGCAGCTTGGCTCGATTGTGCGATTGGGCCGACGTACATACCCTCGTGGCCGATGATGAATTGAATGAAAAATGGCGAATGCAAGTTGAGCAATCCAAAGTCCAGCTGATTCTCGCAAGCCCGGCATCGTCGCAACACGATGATGCGTCCGAGTACACCACTGCAAACCAAACTACAGCGAGCGAACCCACATCGTGAGTACAGCCATCCAGAACCTTGATCCCAGAATTGTAGAATCGTTGGTGCGAGCCGCGGTACAACGCGCGCTCGGTAACAATGCTACCAACATGGGTTCACATGCGGAAAGCAAGAAACCCAATTTGGTGGTCAGCATTTCCGCGCGGCATATCCACTTAACGGACGAGCATGTCGAAAAACTCTTTGGTCCCGGGAAAAAATTGACTCCGGAAAAAGGACTTTACCAGGACGGTTTTTTTGCGGCCGCGGAGACTGTCATGATCGTTGGTCCACGTCGAAGAATGCTGCCAAACGTTCGAGTGCTTGGCCCGACCCGCAGAGCCAGCCAAGTCGAATTGGCGTATACCGATGCGATTTCGCTCGGCATCGACGCGCCCGTGCGCCACAGCGGCGATATTGCAGGGACTCCAGGCTGCGTGCTAGTCGGCCCGGCTGGGGCGGTGGAATTGAGCCAAGGCGTCATTCGAGCAGCTCGCCACGTACACATGGGTCCTCAAGATACGGCGTTCTACGGTGTCAAGAATGGTGACTTCATGTCCCTGAGTGTCAAGTCGCATCAATGCTCGGTTTTATTTGAGGACTTGCTCGTACGCGAGGATGTTCACGCCAAACTCGAGGTGCATATCGACACCGACGAGGGGAACGCGTGCGACTTAGATCGCGCCGCGTCCATTGAACTCAAGAAACAGCAACCTTGTAAATGCACCGATCACTAAATCGCGGCTATCGCCACGCACAAGTTCGTGAAAATCCATCACTAGCTTGCGCGTCGTGCTAGCAACCCAAACCACGAGTTTTACCTACTTAGTTTCCTTTCATTTTGGAGAAATGTTTTTATGGCAAAAGTGAATGAAGCGCTCGGCATGATCGAGACAAAAGGCTTTATCGCCTTGATCGAAGCTGTCGACGCAATGATGAAGGCCGCGAACGTCAAGTTCCTCGGCTGGGATAAAGTTGGCAGCGGATTGGTTTCCGCTTTCGTCAGCGGCGATGTCGCAGCTGTCAAAGCAGCTACCGATGCCGGTGCCGCAGCTGCAGGTCGTATCGGGCAAGTCATGAGCGTTCAAGTCATCGCTCGACCGCACGATGACTTGTACAAAGTACTCAAGATTAACGCGCCTTCGACCTCCGCTGAGTAGTGGTATTGCCACTGCTTGTTCGCGAGCAGTATAGCCAATTGAACGGGACGAGACAGCTCTGCTTGCACGCAAGCTGAGACATCAATATGAAACCTGCTGTTCACGCAGGCCTTACTTACCATTTTAAAACAAACGAGTTTACGCAACATGCAAAATGCAATTGGAATGATCGAAACCAAGGGACTCTTGGCTCTTATCGAAGCGACCGACGCGATGGCCAAAGCGGCCAACGTCGAAATCGTTAAGCGAGTTGATATCGGCGGCGCATACGTTACTACCATGGTCAGCGGAGACGTAGGAAGCGTTCGCGCAGCAGTCGAAGCAGGTGCAGCAGCCGCATCCCAAGTGGGTGAGTTGGTGAGCAGCCACATCATCCCTCGTCCGGCCGAAGGTCTTGTTGCCGCATTCTTCAAGTAATCGTTCGTAACGGAGTGACAAAATAACCATGAAGGTTCTCGTTGCCAACTTAGGCTCAACTAGTTTCAAGTACCGATTGTTCGATATGTCGACCGAGCAGCAGCTCGCGCGTGGCGGTGTCGAACGTATTAGTTCACCCGAGAGTCGCTGCTTCGTTGAAATCGGTGCGTATCGTGGTGAATTGATGCAGCCTGTGCCAAATCATGGTACTGCGGTCGATGCATGCATCTCTCAGCTTACGCACTCGACCCATGGTTGCTTGCATGACGCATCGGAGATCAGTGCCATCGGCTTCAAAGCGGTCCACGGTGGGCGTCTATCTGGAGTGCAACGAATTGACGCTAAGGTCTTGGCCGCAATGGACGAGATGAACTCAGTCGCTCCGGCGCACAACCCGCCTTATATGGCAGCGATGAAACAGCTTGCGAGCCTCCAATCGCATATTCCGTTGGTCGCCGCATTTGAGACCGATTTCCACCAGTCGATTCCTGAGGCTTGGAAACGCTATGCCATTCCGGCGAGCATTGCCAATGCTTTACCCATCCGACGTTGGGGATTTCATGGCGCTTCGCACCGGTACATAGGTTGGCGAACATCGCAATTGTTAGGCCGTTCTGATGCTCGCATCATTTCGTGCCACCTTGGCGGTAGCTCGTCATTATGTGCAATTCGAGATGGAAAGAGCCTGGCGACCACCATGGGAATGAGTCCACAAACCGGCTTGCCTCAAAACAACCGCGTTGGCGACCTTGATCCCTATAGTCTACCGCTAATGATGTCACACACAGGACTGACACTAGAAGGATTGCTGCATTTGCTTTCGACCCAAGCCGGCTTGCTCGGTTTGTCCAATGGATTGTCGGGGGACGTTCGCGATCTGGAAAAGGCATCGTTGGCAGGCAACGGCGACGCAAAACTGGCCCTTGATGTATACGTTGCCGACATCCGTCGACAGATGGGTGGCATGCTCATGGCGATGGGTGGAGTTGACGCGATCGTCTTCACCGGCGGCATCGGCGAAAACGGAGTTGGAATTCGGCAGGCTGTTTGCCAAGGTCTCGAAGATCTCGGTATTGGCCTGTCCGCGACTAGCAATGTCAGTGGTCCAATCGAGCGTCGCATCGACGACTCGCAAGGCAAGGTCCAAATTTGGATCGTGCCTACCAATGAAGAATTGATCGTGGCGCGTCAAACCCTCGCTGCGATCCAAAGTTAAGCCCAGTCAACACAAGAGACAGAACCATGTTCGTTGCGAAAGTCACTGGAGCAGTTGTCTCCACACAAAAGGTGGAAACGATGGTCGGCCAAAAGCTGCTCGTCGTCGAACCCTTTCGTTTGGAGCCGACCAAACGCACTGAGTTGGTTACGACCGGACGAACGTTTATTGCCGTCGACACACTCGGTGCAGGCGTAGGCGACATGGTCCTCATTACGCAGGGCAGCAGCGCTCGCTTTACGCCTGAAACCACCAAGCTACCTGTCGACTGTGTCATCATCGGCATAGTCGATACCGTTCACATCGAAAAAAACAACGTCTACAAACGTCAATAAGAACGTCGCAAAACACCTATGCAAATCAATGAAAATCTTATCCGCTCCGTCGTAGAGCAGGTCCTGAACGAAGTGCGTGCCAAACAACCCGTGCAGGCCGCTTCATCAACCATGACAGGCTCTTCCAGTTCGGCAATGGGCCGATATGGACTATTCAACAACGTAGATGAGGCAGTTCGCGCTGCGAGAACCGCGTTCGAACAACTCCGCGAACGAACAATCGCTGATCGTCGCCGTATCATCGACCACATTCGACGTATTTCGATCGACCATTGTGTCGAGCTCGGAACTATGGAAATGGAGGAAACCAAAGTCGGTCGGCTTGAACACAAAATCGCCAAGCTCAAGACGCTCGGCGAAAAGACGCCTGGAGTCGAATTTCTGAAGACGGAGTGCTTCAGCGGAGACTATGGTTTAGCGGTCATTGAGCATGCACCGTTCGGGGTGATTGGAGCCATCACGCCGGTCACCCACTCGTTGCCCACCATTACGGGCAATGCGGTCAGTATGATCGCTGGCGGCAACTCGCTCGTTGTGAATCCACATCCTAGCGGCAAGAAAGTGGCTGCCGAAGGAGTCCGACGGTTCAATCAAGCAATCCATGCAGACCTCGGTATCGACAATCTGATTTCTCTCATCTGCGAACCAACGCTTGAGACCGCCCAACAGTTGTTCAAGCACCGTAACATCGCCTTGATCTGCGTAACTGGCGGGCCCGCCGTCGCGCGGGCTGCCCTCAACAGTGGCAAACGAGCGGTTGTTGCCGGACCAGGCAATCCACCGGTTGTCGTCGACGAAACAGCGGACCTGAACCTAGCCGCCCGATGTATTATCCAAGGTGGCGCCTATGACAATAACTTGCTGTGCATTGCCGAAAAAGAGGTCTTTGTCGTGGGCAGCGTTTTCGATGCGATGATGTCCGCCATGGAACGAGCTGGAGCCGTTCGATTGTCGGCGCCAGAGGTCGATCGACTTACCCAAGCAGCGATGCAAGTCGTTGGCGAGGGAGCCGACAAGCACTTTGCTCCAAGAAAGGAATTGCTGGGACAAGACGCGTTCAAGCTGGCAGCGGCAGCCGGCCGTACGATCGATCCCAAGGTTGAATTGCTGTTTGGTGAGACGACTTCGGATCATCCATTTGTTCACACCGAGCAGATGATGCCTTTCGTGCCCTTTGTTCGATGTCGAGATTTTGATGAATGTGTTCGATTGGCTCAAGAAGCCGAGCACGGCTACCGCCACACGAGCATCATTCATTCTCGCAATGTTCGCAATATGACCAAAATGGCCCGTGTTATGGATACGACGTTATTTGTGAAAAATGGTCCGTGCATGGCCTCCCTTGGCTTGGGCGGCGAAGGCTACCTTTCCTTTTCCATTGCTGGGCCAACCGGCGAAGGGGTGACAACACCATTGACGTTCACTCGAGAACGACGTTGCTCCCTGATCGAAGACTTGCACATATTAGGGGGAACGAGCCAACTGTCGTCCTAGGCAGTTATTCGCTTGGCTTACACATCATGCAATCAGCACTGGTATTAGGAAACGCAACCTCGACCGTCAAACATCCAAGCTTGACAAACCTCAAATTATTGGTTTGCCAGCCGCTACAAGCCGATGGGACGACGCCTGACGGTCCGCCTTTGATCGCAGTGGATCACCTCGGCGCCGGGCGGGGCGAAACGGTCATGCTCACCAGCGATGGTAGCGCAGTCCGCGAAACATTCGGCGTCGAGAACAGTCCGATTCGATGGTCCGTCTTAGGGCTGATTGATGAGGCTAAAGGCTAAAGTTGTAAGGTGTAAGGTGTAAGGCTCAAAGCTTATGGTGTAAGTTTCGTTGTTCACTCCATTTTCAATCGACCATTATTAACACGAGCTCAGCAGAAATCGAAAGTATCGTTCGTCGGGTGCTCGCCACCATGACCGATGGCGCTACGTCTACGACGAACGTTGTGCCGAAACCGTCAACGTTGAGCCTATTGGATAGCGTGGTTAGTATTCAGTTGATCAAGAACCGACTCATGGGCATTCAGGTATTGGAGATTGACCAATCCGCTGTCGTGACGCCCTCTGCTCGCGATTACCTCAAGGAATTCAAGGTTCTAGTTGCACGATGCCCGACAAACGAAGCAGAAACAGCGACCAAGTCTTGGCCTATTGAATCTGGCGGACACGATGGCCCGCGTCTCCAAAGACTGATGGTCGCTGGCACAGCCTCCTGGCTGCCTTCGGTCGCGAAACAACTCTGTTCAAAACAAGCAAGAGTTTGTACAAGTTCCGCCGACGATTCTTCCGCATTGCGAACGATCGCAGATGGCTTGCGAGCTGGACATCAAGCCGGAGTGGTGATCGTCCATTCCCCACACGCAACATGCTGGCAGGCGGCTCGCGACGAATCCTTGCGGCCAGCCGTAGTTGCAAGTTGGACGGAACTGAATGACGTTTTACGCGAGGTCCCCGCCAATGTCCTAATATTGTCTGCAAAGACTTGGAACGTCCCATCGGCTTGCAATAGTGCACGTCGCTTTTTCCAACACCTTCAAAACCGATCTTGATCGAAATGGATTCCTAAGATGCAACTCTATCAAGTGAACGGAACAGTCACGCTTAGCCGCGCTCATCCTAGCTTCCATGGAGCATCTCTCAAAACAGCGGAGGCGTATGGCGAGTCGCTGCTTGGAAGAAAAACTTCGGATCCAGATCTCGTGGTCGTTTGGGACGACTTGGGCGCATCGGAGGGATCGATCATCGCAGTTAGCGATGGGGCTGAAGCAGCCCAACCTTTTCGACCGAGCCAAAAGCCGGTCGATGCCTACAACGCCGCTATCATCGACGAACTTAACATTTAATCGACTCCAATAGACCATCAACCCATTCACAAACATCCAAACCCAGAGAACCGACTACCATGAATGCTCACAAAATCAAGCAAGACATCTGCGAAATGGGCCGGCGGCTTTACAACAAAGGCTTTGCGGCAGCCAACGATGGCAACATCACCGTTCGGATCGGTGAAAACGAAGTCCTGTGTACCCCAACCATGCATAGCAAAGGTTTTTTAAAGACCGAAGACATTTGCACTATGGACATGACTGGCAAGCAGACGTCTGGCATCAAGAAGCGATCAAGCGAAGCCTTGTTGCACCTGGAGATATACAAGAAGCGGGCGGATATCAAGAGCGTTGTCCACTGCCATCCACCCCACGCGACTGCGTTCGCAGTCGCCCGCGAGCCAATCCCTCAATGTGTATTGCCAGAAGTGGAAGTGTTTCTTGGCGACGTTCCGATCACTCGCTATGAGACACCCGGCGGCAAAGCATTTGCTGAAACGATTCTTCCGTTCGTTGAGAAGACCAACGTTATCATCTTGGCAAACCATGGTACGGTTAGCTATGGCATCGATGTCGAGCAAGCGTACTGGTGGACAGAAATTCTCGATGCCTATTGCCGCATTTTGATGTTAGCTCGGCAGTTGGGCAATGTTTCTTATTTCAGTGAAAAAGAAGAACGAGAGTTGCTCACGCTCAAGCAGCAATGGGGCTGGTCTGACCCACGCAACACCGACGAGTACAAGAATTGCGATGTGTGTGCCAACGATATTTTCCGCAACTCGTGGAAGGAGTCCGGTGTTCAGCGCCGCGCGTTTCCGGCACCCCCACCGATGCCAGCGGCCGACACAAGCAAAATCGAACAAGCCGTCAGCCAATCGCTCTCAGGTATTGCACCTGTGCTCAAGGCGAATTCATCCCAAAGTGCTGGAAGCGGGCTCGCTGGCATCGATCAGGAAGAGCTGGTCAAATTGATTACCGCCCAAGTCATAAAGCAACTCTCGCAATAGTGGCGCGAGCATCAATCGTTTAACCCGTTTAACCCGGTTTACCCCGAGCCATAGGCGCCGGGGCGCCGGCTAGCGTACCTATCGCAACAATCACAAAATCAACCTACGATAACATTTAGGAAACATGCAATGAAGGTTAGTATTATTGGCGGTGGCGGCCTGGTCGGTTCCTGCGCGGGTTTTGCGTTGCAATGCGGTG